>CALALV010000009.1 GCA_937925605.1 uncultured Woeseia sp. | reverse complement strand
GCAAGAAAGCCGCGATCGCGGATCGCGAAGCTCGCGAGGTGCGGCGCGACCAGGTCGAGATCGGCGTCGTCGACGCCGAACCAGCGGGCGAGCGTCGCCGCGTACTGGTCCGCCGCGATGCCCGGGATCATCCGGCCGCCGCCGACGTCCACGTCGCCGTCGATTTCCAGCACCGGGTAACTGCCGTAGATCTCGCGGCCGCGCACGGCGCCGCCGACGACGAGCTGCACGCCGCCCCAGGCGTGATCGGTGCCGTCGCCGTTCGACGTCAGCGTGCGCGCGAAGTCCGATTGTGTGAAGGCCGTGACCTGCTCCGCGACGCCGAGCTCCACCGTCGCGTCGTAAAACGCGCGGATGGCCTCGCTGACGCCGCCCAGCAGTCCCGGCTGGTCCTCGTTCTGGTTGTCGTGCGAATCGAAGCCGCCGGCGGCGACGAAGAACACCTGGCGCTGCATGGCGAGCTCGTCGCGCACGGCGATCAGGCGCGCAACGGTCTCGAGTTGCTGCCCGAGCAGCGAGACCGGGAACGCCGTCGCCAGCGCGGGCGCGGCCTCGAGCGCCGCGCCGACTTCGTCTGCGGCGGCGACCGCGCGCCGCTGCACCGCGGCGAAAGCGCGCTCGTAGACCGAGTTGTAGTTCGCCGCGATCACGCGCTCGAATGCGCGCCGCTGCTCGAGCAGGATGCCCTCGCTGCCGAATCCCTCGAACGCGACCGGCCCGGACGGTCCCATCACGTAGGCGGTCGTCTCATCGGCGGACTGGAACAGCGTCGCGCCGAACAGCGACACGTTGGTCGCCATTCGTTGCTCCGCGACGCCGCCCCTGATCAGGTCGGCGACGCGCCCCGCCCAGCCGGTGCGGCTGGTGCCCACGCCCTTGAGCGAGTGCCACTGGTCCTGCTGGTCGTTGTGCGAGAAAAGCTGCGGAGGCAGGTTGGCCGCGCCGGCCAGCACCTCCGCCTTGCTGGTCGGGCGAAGCAGCGGGCCGACGTTCGCGACGAACGCGGCCGCGCCGTCGTCCTCGAACAGCGACTGCACGCCCGGCATCGACGGGTGCAGCCCGTAGCTCGCGCCGTCCGGCGTCAGCGGGTTGATCGGCAGCAGCGTCGCCGCATCGACGGCGAGGTTCTGCCGCGACGCGGCGTAGGCGTTGTACTCGGCGCCGCCCGCCGGCACGAGCATGTTCCAGGAATCGTTGCCGCCGAACAGGAACACGCAGACCAGCGCGCGGTAGTCGCTGAACGGCGCGACGAAGCCCGCGGACTGCGCGAAGGCGGCGCCGGGCGTCGCGGCGAATGCCGCGGCGGCTTTCAGCATGTCTCGTCGGTTCCAGTGACGCATGGACAGTACCCTAGCGCTGGTAGGCGAACTCGGGCGAGCTCGCGATGAAATAGATGGTTTCCGCCGCGCGCAGCACCGGGTCGTCGGCCGGCAGCAGCGCGAGCATCGTTTCGATCTCGGCGCGCAGCGTCGCTGACAGCTCGCCGCCGGTGAGCTTCGCCGCGACCATGTCGATCAGGGCGTCGGTGTCGGCCGCGACCTCCACCTCGTCGTCGATGTCGATGTAGACGTCGTCCTCGGCGAGCGCGTCGCTGGCGGAGTTCAGGCCGAAAGCCTGGTACAGGAAGTAATTCGTCACCAGCGTGTTCTGGTACTCGGTCGCGATCTGCATCTCCGGCGCGACCAGCGAGCCGTCGCGGATCTCGCCCGGCGGCGCGTAGAACGGGCTGAAGAAGTTGAATACGGACGGCGCGGCGAGCGGAGCCTGGCCGAAGAACACGCCGGCCGCGAGCAACGCGTAGCGACCGCTTGCGGAGCGCGCGTCGTAGGCTCGCCACAGCTGGGTCAGGCGCAGCAGCGGCTCCTTCAGCTTGCCGTCCGTTGCTCCGGGCGCGGCCGGGCGCGCCTCCGGGTCGAGCAGGATCGCGCGCACGACCGCGCCGAGATCGCCACGCACGCCGGCACCGTTGTCGTCGAACACCGCGGCGACGCGGCTGACGTAGCCGGGCGACGGGTTGCTGGCGGTGAGCCGCTGGATCAGCCGGATCGCGACGAACGGGCCGACGTTCGGGTGGAAGAACAGGCTGTCGAGCGCGCCGGCGAGATCCTGCTCGCCGGTCTGCCCGGCCGGCAGCACGACCCCCGACAGCAGGCGCTTTTCGCCGGTGTCGTGGTAGTCCGGGTAGAGCTGCATCGGGATTGTCTGGTTGAACGCGTTCGGGAACGCCAGCTCGAACGACGGCGCGCCCGCGAAATGCCAGCCGGTGTAAACGTGCGCGTAGGCCTCGATCGTCGCCTGGTCGTAGGTCGGGATCGGCTGGTCGTCCGCGCCGAGACGGACGCTGCCGTCCGCGTTCAGCTCGACGAGGCCGATCGAGAACAGCTGCATCAGTTCGCGCGCGTAGTTCTCGTCCGGCCGTATGTTCAGCGCGGGATCCGGCTTTTCGTTGCCGAGCATGCTGAGATAGATACCCATCGCCGGATGCAGCGTGACGTCCTCGAGCAGTTCGCGGTAATTGCCGAAGGCGTGCCCGGCCAGCATGTCGTAATAGCTCGCGAGGCCGTAGGGGTAGCTGACCAGAGCGCCCTGCTGCGAGACGACGAAGATTTCCGACAGCGCGAATGCGACTCGCTGGCGCAGCTGGTCCTCGCCGTTCACCGCGTTGCGGAACCAGGCGTCGAGCCGGTCGGCCTGGCGTTCGAACGGGAATTGCGGCGCGGGCAACGCCTGCAGGAAAGGCAGCTGCAGCGACGCCGGCAAGGCCATCTGCGCGTCG
>CALALV010000008.1 GCA_937925605.1 uncultured Woeseia sp. | reverse complement strand
GGCAGGCGCAGCGCTTCCATCAGGTCGAGATGCCCCTTGCCCGTGGTGACGATGCCGTAGCGGGCGTTCGGCGTATCGAAGATCTTGCGGTCGATCGGGTTCGCTTCCGCGAACGCGAGCGTCGCCGCTTTCTTGTACTGCATGCGCGCTTCGATCTGCGGCCCGGGATAGTCGGGCCAGCGAATGTGCAGCCCGTCCGGCGAGGGCGGGTAATCCGGCTTGATGAATTCCGGGTACGGCGGCAGCTCGACAGACATCGCGGACTCGACCGTCTCCGAGATCGCCTTGAAGCCGACCCACATACCCGAGTAGCGGGACAGCGCCAGACCGTACAGGCCGAACTCGAGGTACTCCGCGACGTTGGCCGGGTTCAGGTTCGGCATCAGCCAGGCGAGGAACGCGACGTCGGACTGGTGCGGCATCGACGAGGAGACGCAGCCGTGGTCGTCGCCGGCAACGACCAGCACGCCGCCGTGCGGCGAGCTGCCGTAGGCATTGCCGTGTTTCAGCCCGTCGCCGGCGCGGTCGACGCCGGGGCCCTTGCCGTACCAGATGCCGAACACGCCGTCGACGGACTTCTTCGGGTCGGCCTCGACCTGCTGCGTGCCGAGCATCGCGGTCGCGGCGAGGTCCTCGTTCACGGCCGGCAGGAACTCGACCTGGTTCTCCTCGAGGAAGCGTTTCGCGCGCCACAGTTCGAGGTCGTAGCCGCCGAGCGGCGAGCCGCGGTAGCCCGAGATGTAGCCGGCCGTGTTCAGGCCGCGCGCGCGGTCGAGCGTGCGCTGCATGAGCGGGATGCGCACCAGCGCCTGGGTGCCGGTCAGGAACACGCGCCCGGACTCGCGCCGGTAGCGGTCGTCGAGTTCGTAGTTGTCGAGCGGGTAACGGTGCAGCGGCGCCGTGCTGGCCATGGCGATCCTCCCTGGTAGCTCACCCGGCGTTGCCGGTCGCCCGCGGCCCGCGGGGACGTCCGGCAGTGCGGGCCGCCAATTCTGACAGATTTCCCGTGAAATCGGATGCCAGATCGACCACTGAACGGGCCACACACGAAATAATTTTTCGAATAAACGCGTAAGAAGGTAGAATTTTGCAAAATTTTGGAGATGCTGGAATATGGCGGACCTGGACGACCGGGACCGGGCGATCCTCGCCGAGCTGCAGCGCGACAGCCGCGTCACGATGCAGCAGCTTGCTGCCAGCGCCGGGCTGTCGGCCTCGGCCTGCTGGCGGCGCGTGCGGGTGCTGGAAGAGGCCGGCGTGATCGAGCGCTACGCGGCGCAGGTCAACGCGAAGAAAGCCGGCTTCATGCTGTCGTCGATGACGCTCGTATCGCTGGCCCGGCACGAGAAGGCGAACGTCGAGACCTTCGTCGCCGAGGTGCTCAAGCACCCGGAGGTGCTGGAGTGCTTCGCGACCAGCGGCGAGGCGGACTTCCACCTGCGCGTGGTCGTTAAAGACATGGAGGCCTACAACGCCTTCCTCGACGACTTCATCTTCAAGCTGCCCGGCGTCTCGCAGGTGCGCTCGAACATCGTGCTGAAAGAGATCAAGGCCGACACCGCGCTGCCCTTTCGCTGAATCCCCGCCGGCCGACGATCGCGTTGTCAGGGCGGCTTCGAATGAAATAGGCTGCGCCGTCTCCTGTTCCTTGCCCGGGGATGACCGTGACTGTCCTGTCATTCTTTGCCGGATTGCTGCTCCTGGTCCTCGGAGCGGAATTGCTGATTCGTGGCGCCACCCGCCTCGCCGGGGCTCTCGGCGTTTCGCCGCTCGTCATCGGCCTGACCGTGGTGGCCTTCGGCACCAGCTCCCCCGAGCTTGCCGTCAGCATCGACGCAGCATGGTCGGGGCAGGGCAGCATCGCGATCGGCAACGTCGTGGGCAGCAATATCTTCAACGTGCTGTTCATACTCGGGCTTGCCGCCGCGATCGTGCCGCTTGCCGTTGCCCAGCAGCTCGTGCGCCTGGACGTCCCGCTCATGATCGGGCTCTCGGTCGTCGTGTGGCTCATGGCGCGCGACGCCGAGCTGACCCGCCTGGACGGCATCCTGCTGGTGGTCGCGCTGCTTGCCTATACGGCGTTCGTCGTCCGGCAGAGCCGGCGCGAGCAGGCTGCCGTGAGAGAGCAGTACGCGGCGGAATTCGGGCAGGCCGCGCGAAGCCCGGGCCGCTGGCCCGCCAACGCAGCGATCGCCGTTGCCGGCCTCGTCCTCCTCGTGGCGGGTTCCCGGCTGCTGGTCGAGAGTGCCACGGCGTTCGCTGCGTGGCTCGGGGTCAGCGAGGTCATCATCGGTCTCACGATCGTCGCGGCGGGCACGTCCCTGCCGGAGGTCGTCACCTCCGTGCTCGCGGCCCTGCGCGGCGAGCGCGACATCGCCGTCGGCAACGTCGTCGGCAGCAACCTCTTCAACCTGATGGGCGTGCTCGGGATCGCGACCGCCGTCGCGCCGGGAGGAATCAGCGTCCCGGCTTCGGTCATCGCCTTCGATTTGCCGGTCATGGCGGCCGTCGCCTTCGCCTGCCTGCCGATATTCGTGACCGGCGTCATCGGCCGGGTCGAGGGTTGCTTGCTGCTCGGCTATTACCTCGCCTACACGCTGTTCCTGGTTCTCGCCGCCGTCGACCACGATCGCATCGACGAATTCGGCGAGGTGCTGCTGTACTTCGTCGTGCCGATCGCCGCGATTACGCTGTTCGCCCTGGTGCTGCGGAAAGGCCGGCGCAGGCCGGGCTCGCCGCCCGGCTGACGCGGCGCGCCGTCCGCGACGGCACCTCTGGACACATGTAACATTTTTCCGGTATTTTGTATCCGGCTATTTATTTCCGGATTCACTTGACGCATGATCCGGCGCCAGTCGGAGCGAGCGCGGACGTGACGGATACGCACTGGACATTTTTCAGCAACCACGCGCACGTGCTGGTCTGCCTGGCGGAATACCCGGAGGCCACGCTGCGCGAGGTCGCGGAACACGTCGGGATCACCGAGCGCAGCGCGCAGCGGATCATCTCGCAGCTCGAGGAGGCCGGTATCCTGAAACGCGAGAAGCATGGCCGCCGCAACAGTTATGTCATCGATACCGCGGCTCACCTCCGGCATCCGTTGCAGGAACACTGCACGGTAGGCGAATTGTTGGGAACCATCCTGTCGCCCGCCTGTGTGCGCCGGCTCGACGAGGATCACGCCAGATACACAGCCCGTACGTCGGACTGAGCATCCAAAGGAGAGGTCATGTATAGAGTTTTCGTCCTGTGCGGCCTGGCCGCACTGGCAGCGCCGAGCGCGAACGCGGTCGAAGCCCTGTCTACCGAGGAGTTGCTTTCGCACTGTGTTCACTACGAGCGCGACCCGGAGAGCGTGGACGGGGTCTTCTGTGTGCGCTACATCCAGGGGTTCATTGACGGCGCCGTCGCGACCGACGAGCGGGTCACGAACAACGTCGCGGACGAATACGATCGCGACGAGACCTTCAGCGAGCGCGCAATCCGTACGCGCCTCGGGCGGCGACTCGAGCGCTTCCAGACCTTTTACGCCGAGTTCTGCCTGGGTGAGCCGGTGCCGCTGAGTCGCGTGGTCGAGCTGGTCATCGACGACCTGCAGAACGCGGGCCGCATCGCGAACCAGCCCCGGGCGCGCGATTTCGTCTACACCACGCTGCGCGCGCAGTTTCCCTGCGAAGACCCCGAACAGGAATGACGTCAGCGCCGGACAATCCGTCGGCGCCGGCGGGCGCCCGGCGCCTTCGCGCCCAGCTGGTCTTCGTCGCCCTGCTGGTCGCGGCCTGGGTGCTGTGGTCGGGCATGTTCAAGCCGCTGTTGCTCGGCCTGGGCGCCTTGTCCTGCGCGATCGCCGGGTGGATCGCGGTGCGCATGGGTTACTTCGACACGAGCGTGTTCGCCCTGCGCTTCAATCTCCGCTTGCTCCGCTTCTGGTGGTGGCTGCTGACGGAGATCGTCCGGTCGAGCCTCGAAGTCGCGCGGGTCGTGCTCTCGCGCGAGCTGCGGCTGTCGACCCGGGTCGTCGAGATCGACGCGGCGATGCTCTCGCCGACCGACCAGGTGATTCTCGGCAACTCGATCACGCTGACCCCGGGTACGCTGACGCTCGACGCGGCTGACGGCCGGCTGCTCGTTCATACCCTGACGGTCGACGGCGCAAGGGAGCTCGAGGAGGGCGGGATGCTGCGGCGCGTCGCCGCCATTCACGAGGACCAGGCATGTACTACGCAGTAACGCTGGCCACACTGGCGACGATGGCGCTCGCCCTGGCGAGGGCGGTTGCGGGGCCGACCGTCTACGATCGCGTGCTGGCCGTCAACATGTTCGGTACCAAGACGGTGCTGCTCGTTTCCGTAATCGCCTTCCTGTTCGGCCGGCCCGACTTCCTGGACCTGGCACTGGCCTACGCGCTGATCAACTTCATCGGTGTTTTCGCCGTGCTGGAGTTCTTCCGCTCGCGCGCCATCCGCCGCGAAGCAGAAGGCGGGAGCGGCCGATGATGGCGTTCGTCCTCGACGTCCTGAGCTGGGTACTCCTGACGCTCGGCGGTATCAGCGTGCTGATCGGCGGGATCGGCGCACTGCGCATGCCCGACCTCTTCACGCGGATGCATGCCGCCAGCGTGACGGACAGCCTCGGCGCCATCCTGGTGCTGACCGGCATCATGCTCCAGGCGGGGCTGTCGCTGGCCACGATCAAGCTGGCCGCCATCCTGCTGTTCCTGCTGCTTACCAGCCCGACGGCGTCCAACGCGCTCGCCTCGGCGGCCATGCTGGCCGGCAACAAGCCGGGCATCGACACGGCCAGCGACGGGGGTGGCGCGACGTGACCATCATCTTCGGCATATTTCTGCTCACGCTGTTGCTGATCACTGCCGTGGCCATCGTGCAGACGAAGAACCTGTTCGTCGCCGTCATGCTGATGGGCATAGCGAGCCTGCTCATCGCGGCCAATTTCTTCCTGCTGGACGCGGCCGACGTGGCGCTGACCGAGGCGGCCGTCGGTGCCGGCGTGTCGACGGTGTTGTTCCTCGGCGCTCTGGCGCTGACCTCCGAGCACGAGCGTGCACCGACGTCGCGCGCGGTCCTGTCGTTCGTCGTGGTGACCGCCGCGGCGCTAATAGTCATCTACGCCACCTTCGACAAGCCACGTTTCGGCGCGCCCGATGCCCCCACGCAGACACACGTCGCTCCCTGGTACCTGGAGAAGACGCCCGAGTACATCGACATCCCGAACGTCGTGACCGCCGTGCTCGGCAGTTTTCGCGGATACGACACGCTCGGCGAAGTGTTTGTCGTGTTCACCGCGGGTATCGGCGTCCTGTTCGTGCTGGCCGGCGGTTCCGGCGGCCGTCGAGCCGCGCGCAGCGCCGCCAACGTCGGGCTCAGCCAACACCTCATTCCGCGCGTGGTCGGCCGCCTGCTCATTCCATTCATCGTGCTGTTCGGGCTCTACGTCCAGTTTCACGGGGAATACGGTCCCGGCGGCGGCTTCCAGGCGGGCGCGATCATTGCCGCGGCGGTCATCCTGTTCGCCCTGCTCGAGGGGGAAGGCAAGGCGCTCAACGTCATCCCGCGATCCGTCCTGCTCGGGCTCGTGGCGGGTGGAGCAATCCTTTACGGCGCCGTCGGCGTTGCCGGCATGCTGCTGGGCGGCAACTTCCTCGACTACTCGGTACTCGCGGACGACCCGGTCAAGGGCCAGCAGCTCGGCATCATCCTGATCGAGGCCGGTGTCGGCAGCACGGTGACCGGCGTTCTGTTGAGCATCTTTCACGCGTTCGCGGCACGGGACCGGTAGGCGATGAGCATACTAGGCATCTATTACTACTGGGTGTTCGCCATCCTGCTCATGATCGGTTTCTTCGCGGTCATCGCGAAACCCAACCTGATCAAGAAACTCATCGGCCTGTCGCTGTTCCAGGCCGCCGTGTTCCTGCTGTACATCTCGATGGGTAACGTCGAGGGAGCGAGCGCCCCGATTTTCGGGTTTGGCGCCGAGACCTTTTCCAACCCGCTGCCGCAGGTCCTGATACTGACCGCGATCGTCGTCGGCATCTCGACGACGGCGCTCGGCCTCGGCATCGTGGTGCGCATCAAGGAAGAGTACGGCTCGATCGAGGAGCAGGAGATCCAGGAGATGGATCGCCGGTGAGCGCGCTGACGTCTCATCTGCCGGCATTGCAGGTCGTCGCTCCGATGCTCATGGCGCCCTTCGTGCTGCTGTTGCGCGGCAGGGGGCTGCCGTGGGCGGCGGCGACGGCCGCCAGCCTGCTGGCCTTCGCGATCGCGATCCGGCTCACGGTCGTCGTGACCGGCGGCGAGGCGCTCGCCTACGAGATGGGCTCCTGGCCCGCGCCGTACGGCATCGAGCTGCGCGTCGATGCCCTGGCGGTGCTCGTGCTGCTCGTCGTGACCGGTGCCTCGAGCGCCGCGCTGATCGGCGGTCGCGAGAGCATGGCATCAATACTGTCGGCCGAGCGCGAGCCGTATTTCTACGCGGCCTGGCTGCTCGCGCTCGCAGGGCTCGCCGGAATCGTCGTTTCCGCCGACGCCTTCAACATCTTCGTCTTCATGGAGATATCTTCGCTGGCCAGCTACGTGCTGGTCGCCGGAGGCCCGGATCGGCGCGCGCTGCCGGCGACCTTCAAATACCTGATTCTCGGCACGATCGGCGCCACGTTCTACCTGATCGGCGTGGGCCTCATCTACATGATGACAGGCACGCTGAATTTCGCCGACATGGAGCTGCGCATACAGGACGTCGCGGACCAGCGGCCGATACTCGCGGCCGCCGGTTTCATCACGGTCGGCCTCGCGCTGAAGGCGGCGATCTTCCCCCTGCACGTGTGGCTGCCCAACGCGTACACCTACGCGCCGCACGTCGTGACGGCATTCCTCGCTGCCTGTGCCACCAAGGTCTCGCTGTACGTTCTGCTGCGCTTCGACTTTTTCGTCTTCCAGCAGAACCTGACCGCGCATGCGTTCCAGTTCTCGGCCTTCCTGATGCCGCTGGCGATCCTCGGCATCCTCGTGGGCTCGGCCGTCGCCATGTTCGAGCGCAACCTGAAGCGCATGCTGGCGTTCTCGTCCGTCGCCCAGATCGGCTACATGATGCTCGGCGCGAGCCTGGTCACGGCGACGGGCCTCACCGCGGCCACGCTGCACATGTTCAACCACGCGCTCGCCAAGGGCGGCCTGTTCCTCGCGATCGCGGCGGTCGCCATGGTCGCCGCCGGCTGCCGCCTGGGCGATATCTCCGGCCTGGCGCGCCGGATGCCGTGGACGTTCGCCGCGCTCGTGCTGGCCGGGCTGAGCCTGATCGGCGTGCCGGGCACGGCCGGTTTCATCAGCAAGTGGACCCTGATCAACGCGGCGCTCGAACTCGAAACCGGGGGCATCGCACTGGTCGCGCTCATCCTCGTCAGCTCGCTGATGGCGGTGGTCTACGTCTGGCGTATCGTCGAGGCCGCCTACTTCGGCCAGCCCGCCGAGACCGGGAGCGGGCGGGTGCCGGCCGCGCTGGTCATCGCCCTGTGGGGCGTCGCCATCGCCAACGTCGTCTTCGGCCTCGCGCCGGAGCTGCCGCTGACGCTGTCGGCAGCGGCGGCTGACATCATGCTCGGGCACGTGCGATGACGGCCCAGGACGCCATTGTCGCGGCCCTCGTGCTGCCGCTCGTCGGCGCGCTGGGCATCGCCCTTGCGGGCCGGGTCAGCGCCAACCTGCGCGAGACAGTGACGCTGGTTACCGCCGGCAGCCTCGCATTCACCGTGTGGCAGCTCGTCCCCGTCGTCATGGAGGGCGGGCGACCGGGCGTGACGCTGGCGGAGGTCCTGCCCGGAATCCGCATCGCCTTCGACGTCGAACCGCTGGGCATGCTGTTTGCAGCGCTCGCGTCGGGGCTCTGGATCGTCAATTCCGTGTATTCGATCGGCTACATGCGCGGCAACGACGAGGCCAACCAGACGCGCTTCTACGTCATGTTTGCCGTCTCGCTCGCGGCCACGATGGGCATCGCCTTCGCGGGCAACCTGTTCACGCTGTTCCTCTGCTACGAGGCGCTGACGCTCGCCACCTACCCGCTTGTTGCCCACAAGGGCGACGAAAAAACCGTGCGCTCGGCCCGCGTCTACCTGGGCCTGCTGCTCGCGACGTCGATCGGCCTGTTCCTGCCGGCCATCATCTGGACCTACGGCGTCGCCGGTACCGGCGACTTCACGCCCGGCGGAATCCTCGCGGACAAGCTCGAGGGACCGGCCGTCGGCCTGCTGCTGGCCCTGTTCGTGTTCGGCATCGGCAAGGCCGCCGTCATGCCGGTGCACCGCTGGCTGCCGGCGGCCATGGTCGCGCCGACGCCCGTCAGCGCGCTGCTGCACGCCGTGGCCGTCGTCAAGGCCGGCGTGTTCACGGTGACCAAGGTCATCGTCTACGTCTTCGGCGTCGACCACCTGTTCGGCTCGGTCGGCAGCGAGTGGCTGCTGTACGCCGCGTCGTTCACGATCATCGCCGCGAGCGTCGTCGCATTGCGGCAGCAGAATCTCAAGCGCCTGCTGGCCTACTCGACCGTCGCCCAACTGTCCTACGTCGTCATGGCCGCGGCGATCCTGAAGCCGCTCGCGGAGATCGGCGCCGCGATCCACATCGTTGCGCATGCCTTCGGCAAGATCACGCTGTTCTTCGCAGCCGGCGCCATCTACACGGCGGCGCACAAGACCGAGCTGTGGCAGCTCCGCGGGATCGGCCGGCGCATGCCGATCACGATGACGGCCTTCACGATCGGTGCCGTCAGCATGATCGGCGTTCCGCCGACCGCGGGTTTCGTATCGAAGTGGTACATCATCGCGGGCGCGTTCGAGGCCGACAACTACGTCGCCGCCATGACCATCATCGCGAGTACGGCGCTGAACGCCGCCTACTTCCTGCCGATCGTCTACATGGCCTGGTTCGAACGCGAGCCGGCATCGCCGCCGCAGTCGCACGGCGAGGCGCCGTGGCCGGCCGTGCTGGCACTTGCCGTGACGGCGTTCCTGACGCTTGCCTTCTTTTTCTTCAACGGACCGGTGCTCGAACTCGAGCGCCAGATCGTGGAGGGGATCGGCCAATGAAACCCGGTACCGACGATTACTGGCTCGCGCGGCCGGCAACGATCCGCCTGCTGTGGCGCGTATTCGCCGCCGTGCTGGCACTCACGGTCATCGCCCAGGTGGTGATCGGGGTCAAGGGCTACTTCGGCGTGGACGCGTGGTTTGCCTTCGGCGCGGTGTTTGGCTTCCTGTCCTGCGTGGCCATGGTGCTGGTGGCCCGCGCGCTCGGCTACGCGTTGAAGCGCGGCGAGGACTACTACGACCCGGGTGACCGCAGCGATGTTTGAGTACATCCCACCCGCACTGTACCTGCTCGGCGGAGCGCTGCTGATCGGCCTGACGCGCGGCGCCGTGCGCACGGCCGTGCTGTTCCTGGCGCCCGCGGCGGCACTCTGGGCGATCTGGCAGGTGCCCGACGGCGTCGTGTTCGACCTGGCTTTTCTCGACTACCGCATCGAGCCGCTGGAGGGCAGTGCCGTCAGGCGGCTCTTCGCGACGGTCTTCGCGGGCATGGCGATGCTCGGGGGGCTGTACGCCTACCGCCAGGCGACGTGGTACGAGCTCGCCGCGGCCTACGCCTACGCCGCGGGCGCGGTGGGCGTGTGCTTCGCGGGCGACCTGATCAGCCTGTTCCTGTTCTGGGAGATGATGGCCCTGTTCTCGACGGTCGTGGTCTGGTGCGGCGGCACCCCGGCTGCGCGCGCGGCCGGGATCCGCTACGCCGTGCTGCACCTCCTGGGCGGCGTGATCCTGAAGGTCGGCATCGAGGCCGTGGTGATTCACACGGGCTCGATCGACGTCCAGCCGATGCAGGCCGACAGCTTCGACACCTGGATGATCCTGATCGGCATCCTGATCAACGCGGCGGCACCGCCGGTGTCGGCCTGGCTCGCCGATTCCTACCCGGAGTCCAGCCCGACCGGCTCCGTGTTCCTGTCCGCCTTCACGACCAAGACGGCGGTACTGGCCCTGATCCTGCTGTTCCCGGGCGAGCCGGTCCTCGTCGGCATCGGGCTGTTCATGGTCATGTACGGCATCATCTACGCGCTGCTCGAGAACGACATCCGGCGCATCCTGGCGTTCTCGATCGTGAACCAGGTGGGCTTTATGGTCTGCGCCATCGGCATCGGCACGCAGATGGCGATCAACGGCGCCGCCGCCCACGCTTTCGCGCACATCATCTACAAGGCGCTCCTGTTCATGAGCGCGGGCGTGGTCGTCTATCGCACGGGGCTGAATCGCTGCACCGAGGTTGGCGGGCTGTTCCGGACCATGCCGCTGACGGCCGTCTGCGGCATCGTCGGCGCGCTCGCGATCTCGGGCTTCCCGCTGACGTCGGGCTTCACGACCAAGACCATGATCTCGCAGGCCGCCGCGGACGACGGCCTCGCGTTCGTCTACTTCATGCTGGCGGCCGCGTCCGCCGGTGTCTTCCTGCACGCCGGCATCAAGTTCCCCTGGTTCGTGTTCTTCCAGCGCGATTCCGGCCTGCGCCCGAAGGATGCGCCCTGGAACATGGGCCTCGCCATGGTGATCTTCTCGGCGCTCTGCATCCTGCTCGGCGTCGCGCCGGGACTGCTCTACCAGTTCCTGCCGTACCCGGTCGACTACGAGGCCTACACGCCCGGCAAGGTGCTGTTCTACCTGCAGCTGTTGCTGTTCTCCGGCCTCGCGTTCTTCCTGCTGCTGCCGCTCATGAAGCGCACCGAGACGATCAGCCTCGACACCGACTGGCTGTGGCGGGTCGCGTTCTACCGGCTCTGGAACGCCGTCGCGGGGACGCTGGCCGCCCTCGGCAGCCGGTCGTCGGCGCTCGTGCACACGGCGCTGTCGCGGCTGCAGTCCTTCGCGATCCGGCACCTGTCGACGGCGGTCGGCAAGACCGAATCCGGAGTGCTGGCGCGCACCTGGGCGATCGGCGTCACCGCGCTCTGGATCGCCGTCCTGCTGACGGCCTACGTGCTCGTCTACTACTTCTGACGGCCAGCCGTTGCTGACCGCATCTGCCCGGCAGCCCCAGCCAGGCGTCCGGACTCCCGGTCGCCGGGAGCCCCGAGCACAGTAGCCGCCGGAAGGCTCGGCGACCGGCGGAGGGGCGGAACAGGAACGTGCGTGGTCGTCGGCGACACGGCGGCCTACAATGCCGTCTTCGACGACTTTGTCTCCGGGCTGCCCGGCGTCTCCGAGCGGCGCTGCCGGTTGGCGCTTGAGGAGATCCGGTCCGTCACCGCGTTGCCGTTCCGCCAGTCCTCTTCCCGTCCCCGGTCGTCCCGACCGGCCAGCAGGTAGCGACATGCCGCAGGACTCCGTGCCGTTCCGCGAGGCGTTCGCCGCCTGGGCGAAAATCGGTTTGCTGAGTTTTGGCGGGCCGGCGGGGCAGATCGCCGTCATGCACAGCATCCTGGTCGAGGAGAAACGCTGGCTCAGCGAGTCGCGTTTCCTGCACGCGCTGAACTATTGCATGCTGCTGCCGGGACCGGAGGCGATGCAGCTCGCCACCTATTCCGGCTGGCTGCTGCACGGCACGCGCGGCGGGCTCGTGGCCGGCACGCTGTTCGTGCTGCCGGGCGTCGTTGCGATCCTGCTGCTGTCGATCCTGTACGTCAGCTACCGCGAACTCGGTGTCGTCGAGGGCCTGTTCTTCGGGCTGAAGGCGGCCGTGCTCGCGATCGTCGTCGAGGCCGTCGTCCGCATCGGCCGGCGCGCGCTGCGCGGGCGGCCGCAGTTTGCAATCGCGGCGCTGGCCTTCGTCGGCATCTTCCTGTTCGACCTGCCGTTTCCGCTGATCGTCGCGAGTGCGGCCGTCGGCGGCTATCTCGTGGGTCGCCTCGGCGGCGGCCCGGCCGCGGTCGCAGCCGACGAAGCGCTCGTCGCGGCCGGCGAGCCCGGCGGCGGGCTGCGGCGCGCGCTGCGTGTCACGCTGACCTGGCTCGCGCTCTGGTTCGCGCCGATCGCGCTCCTGCTCGCGACGCTCGGCCGCGACCACGTGCTGACGCAGGAAGCGCTGTTCTTCAGCAAGGCCGCGCTCGTGACTTTCGGCGGAGCCTACGCCGTGCTCGCCTACATCGCGCAGCAGGCCGTCGACGTCTACCAGTGGCTGCTGCCGGGCGAGATGCTCGACGGTCTCGGCATGGCCGAGACGACGCCGGGGCCGCTGATCATGGTCACGCAGTTCGTCGGCTTCATGGGCGCGTTCCGCTTTCCGGAGCCGTTCTCGCCGCTGGGCGCGGCCGTGCTCGGCTCGCTGATCACTACCTGGGTGACCTTCGTACCCTGTTTCCTGTGGATCTTCCTCGGCGCGCCCTACGTCGAGCGCGTGCAGCGCGTGCCGGCCGTCGCCGCGGCGCTGTCGGGTATCACGGCGGCCGTCGTCGGCGTAATCCTGAATCTCGCGGTCTGGTTCGCGCTGCACACGCTGTTCGCCGACATCGACGAACGACGGGTGTCCGGACTGCGGCTGCTGGCGCCCGACTGGGCGACGCTGGATGCGCTCGCGCTGCTGCTGACAGCGGGCGCGTTCGTCGCGTTGTTCGTGCTGCGGCTCGGCGTGGCCGCGACGCTGGCGGGCGCGGCGCTGGCGGGAATCGCGATGCGGACGTTCTGGTAGCAGGGACGCCCGGGGGACGGCCTCGATCGCATCGCGGCGACCGGCAAGCGGCGGGATGTGGGAACTCCCACATCCCGCCAGCCCGGTCTGCCGGGAGCAGGGCGCTACGAACGCCGCAGGCGATAGACCTTCGGCCGGTGTGCGCCCGGGGCGTCGACCGGCACGCCGATATCGACCTGGCTTACGACCAGCAGCACGTCGTTGGCGTTCAGGCGCAGTGCCTGTTCCAGCCGCGGGTCGATCAGCCCGGCCGGTGCCGCCAGTTGCCGGACCGTCTTGCCGCGGTCCGCCGTTTCGAACAGCAGCACCTCCTTGTTGTCGTCATTCAGCGGTCCGCCGAACAGGACGTTGTCACCGCCGCTGTCGAGCACTGCGATCGCCCGGACGTAGGCGTAGGGATCCGCGGAGCCGTCCTCGGCCAGGTACAGCCAGTTCGCCTCCAGGTCCGCGCGCGTCGACCACTGTCCGCTCTTCGACGTGAGCTCCACAAGGCCGCCCTCGACGCCGACGTAGACACTGTTCTTGCTGCCGACGGCGGTGACGATGGCATTGATCCGGCGATTGCTCAGTTCCGCGATATCGGGATAGCCGTAAACGAAGCGGAAGTCCGGCAGGTCGAAGCGGTCCGCGCTGATCACGCGGCGTGCGCCGACCCAGGCGACGTCCAGCGGCAGTTCGCAGCCTTGCAGCAGCACGGAGGCGTCGGCGGAACGGTAGGGCACACAGGCGTAGCCGAAAGTCGGCGAGGTCGCGCCATTCGCCATGACCCAGGTGCTGCCGCCGTCGACCGTGACGGCCAGCGTGTCGCCGTCCAGGTTGCCGTAAACGACGTCGGCATCGAGCGGGTCGGGCTCCAGTGCGAGGATGGGGTAAGCGATGTCGCCTTCCGGCGCACCGGGTTCGCTCTTCGGCCAGGTTGCGGCCGCCGTCCAGGTCCTGCCGGCGTCGGTCGAGTACCATGCCGTGGCAGCGGCCTGGTCGCGCGGATCGAATCCCGCTGCGATCATGCGCTGGCCGTCGCTGGTCACGGCCAGTGCACTGATGGAACGGCCGTCGAGGCCGGCCTGTTGCCACTCGTCCTCGCCGGACAGCGTCCGCTGCCAGACGCCGTCGTCGGTGCCCAGGAACAGCTCGGTGCCGACGACGACCAGCGTCTCGTGGTTGGAGACGAGGCGCGGGATTGAGGCGTCGGGACCGTCGAGCGTGGTCCACTGCCACTTGCCCGTTGCCGGGCCGTCGTCGTCGAACGAGTCGTCACCGCAGGCGGTGAGCAGGGAGAAGGCGAGCAGCGCGGCGGCCGGGAACCGGCCGCCGCCTGCGAAACGTTTGCTTGCCATGGGCTATGCTCCTTGGGTATCCAGTGATCCGGCCTCAGCGTCCACCGAAGCGGCGGCTGATACCGACGCTTGCCGAGTCGACGTCGAAACCGTAGTCCTCGTACTGCAGGCTCAGGCGCCAGCTGTCGGCGAAGGTGTAAGCAACCCCAACGCCGAACAGGACGTCCTCGCCGGATGCGTCGCGCGCGAAGTTGTCGAAATCGACGTCCCAGCTCATCAGGCCGACCCTGCCGAACACGTCGAAGGCGTCCGTCACCGGGTAGCTGCCGGTGGCCGCAAGCGAGTAGCCGCTGATGTCGACCGTGTCGAGGTTTTCGACCAGGCACACGTTGGGCGGCGGGCAGTCGGTCGCGGCGTGCCCCGAGCCCAGGTCGTGGTAGGCGACCTGCACAGCGAGCAGGCGATTCAGCGAGTAGCCCACGCCCAGCGTCCAGCCGGTCTCGTCGCCGTCGACCGCGAACTCGGCGGACTCGAGCGAAGAACTCGCGTTGCTGACGCCCGCCTCGATGAACCAGCTGCCGTCGACCACGGTTTCGGCCGGCAATACCGCCGACGTGCCGAGCATGCCGATGCTGCTGAGGACGCCGGGGCCGTACTTGCGAATGATCGAATACATGACTGCAACTCCTGTGGGTTGATTCGAGCGGAGCGAAGCCTATGCCCGCACTCGCCGGCGGTCTGTGCAGAAATTGCGCGGCAATTGTGAATTTGTTGCGAAAGCCGCCGGCCGCGCCTGCTGCCGCGGCGCCCGCCGGACGGGGCCGCTTGCCAGCACCGGCCCGGCGGCGTAAGAATTTCCGGTGCGGCGGACGCCGGGGATCTGACGGCCCGGGCGGTCGGCCGCCGCCGGGCGCGCACACTTTTTCACATTTTCGATACACAAGCGCGGCACGCGCCCGCACCGGCCCTGTCATGATCCGGGTACGTCCATGGCATGGCCGCGCATCGGCTACGGGGTACCGGGCGTATGTGCAAGTCTCTTCTCAGGCAGTGGGTCGCGACAGGGCTGCTCTTCGCCGCGACCGCTTCCGTCGCGGCCGGGCCGCCGGCGGCGGGCGAGTCGCCCTGGCGTCTCGGCATCGCGCTGGGCTACGGCGAACGCAGTAACCCGCTCGCGCTGGCGGACGACATCCGCATCGGCATCGACATCGACGTCGCGTGGTTCGGCGAGCGCTGGTTTTTCGACAACGGCGATCTCGGCTTCACGCTCGTCGACAGCGACCGCTACACGTTCAACCTGGTCGGCCGCGTCAACAGCGATCGCGTGTTCTTCAGCAAGACCGACACCGACTTCATCTCGGTGTTCGACGCCTCGGGCGGCGTGGCGACGCTGCAGGTCAGCGTGCCGGATCGCGACTACGCGGCCGAGCTCGGTGCCGAACTGCTGGTCGACGGCGACTGGGGTTACCTGCAGGCCTCCGCGCATCACGACGTCAGCGGCACCCACGACGGCCTCGAGCTGTATCTCAATACCGGGCGCACATTCCGGCAGCAGCGCTGGGCGTTCGAGCCTTCATTCGGCCTGAGCTGGAAGAGCCGGAAGCTGAACGACTATTACTGGGGCGTGCGCCAGGAGGAGGCGAACGTGTTGTTCCCGCCGTACCGCGCCGGTGCCGGCGTCAACGCCCACGCGCGCTTCGTCGCCAGCTACGTGCTCGACCGGCACTGGACCTTCCTGGTGATCGCCGAGTACGAACGCCTGAACGCCGAGGCCGCCGCGAGCCCGATCGTCGACCAGCGCGGCGTCATCGGCGCATTCGCCGGCTTCCGCTACGGGTTCTGACGTGGGGCGGGCGACGCTTGCGCTGCTGGCGGCGGGCATGCTGTTTGCCGCCGCGAGGGTCGCCGCCGGCGACGATACGGTCACGCTGAGCGTCAAGCCGGTGCTGTGCATCACTGACCAGCACAGCGCGAGCTGCGACCTGAGCTTCCTCGTGTTGTGGGAAGCGCGCCGTGCCGGCCGCTATTGCCTGTACAGCGATTTTTCCGCGACGCCGCTGGACTGCTGGATGCAGGCGGTGGCCGGCCGCTTCGCCGAGGACCGGGTCGTCGATGCCAGCTTCCGCTACTGGCTGACGGCCGGTGCCGGGGAAGAGCGCGTCGCGGAAGCGACCATCGAGGTGATGAGCATGGCTACGTCCGACCGGCGGCGGAACCGGCGCAACCGGCACGTCTGGAGCATCCTGTGAACAGGCCGGCCGTCGATATCCTGCTGGTCGAGGACGACGCGCGTCTCGCCGAGCTGACCGGCCGCTACTTCGAGCAGAACGGACTGTCGGTTGCGGTCGAGCCGCGCGGCGACAACGCGCTGGCGCGCTTCCAGCAGGTACGACCGCGGGTCGTGCTGCTCGACCTGATGTTGCCCGGCCGGGACGGCCTGACGATTTGCCGCGAGCTGCGCCAGCTGTTCGACGGGCCGATCCTGATCTTCACCGCGAAGGACGCCGACATCGACCAGGTCATCGGCCTCGAGGCGGGCGCCGACGACTACGTCGCCAAGCCGGTGGAACCGATGGTGCTGCTCGCGCGCACCCGCGCGCTCCTGCGCCGCCTCGAGAGCCGCAGGTCCGCCGGCGTGCCGACCCCGGACATCGTGCTCGGCGGGCTGCGCGTCAGCGAGGCCTCGCACCGTGTCTGGCTGGACGGCGAGGAAGTTGCGCTGACCACGCAGGAATTCGAACTGTTGCTGGTGCTGGCGCAGCGTGCCGGCTCCATACTGAGTCGCGAGGACCTGTTCAAGCTCACCCGCGGCATTGACTATGACGGCCTCGATCGCTCGATCGACGGTCGCATCTCGAAGCTGCGCCGAAAACTGAAGGACGACGCGCTGTCGCCGAAGCGGATCAGGACGATATGGGGCAAGGGCTACCTGCTGGTGCCCGACGCCTGGGACGCGGACACATGAGCCTGCTGGCCGTCCGCCAGAACCGTCGCCTGCTGTTCCGCAGCTACCTCGTCATCGTCGGCGGCCTGATCGTCATCGCGGCCGTCTTCGACCTGGGCTTCCGCTACCTGCAGGACTCGGCCCCGCCCGATCACGGCGTATGGGCGGACGGCAACCTGACGCTGATCGAAGCCTACCTGCAGGCCATGCCGGTGACCGAGCGCGACGCCGCGGCCGCCGAGCTCGGCATGCGACTGGGCTACCCGGTGCGCCTGCTGCCGGCCGATCACGTGGTCCTGCCGGGTGAACCGGGCGATGCCAGCGTGGAGCTGTTCGACGCCGACGGGCGCGCGTCATGGCTGCGCGCATCGCCGGCGCTCGGCGCGGTGCTGCAGATCGGTCCGGCGCCCGGCGACGAGCACGGCGAAGGGCTGCTGACGCTGCTGGTTCCGCCGCTTTTCTACCTGTCGATCTTCGTGTTCGTCGGCCTCTGGCTGTGGCCGCTGCTGCGTGACCTGCAGCGGATCAGCCAGTCCGCCCGCGAGTTCGCCGGCGACGTCCGCAAGCCGATCCGGGCGCTCGACCGCAACAGCAGCCTGCACCACCTGTCCACGAACCTCGAGGACATGTCTGCCCGTATTCGCAACCTGATCCGGAACCAGAAAGACCTGACGAGCGCGCTGTCGCACGAGATGCGCACGCCGCTGACGCGGATCAAGTTCGCCATGGCCGTGCTGGAGAATCGCGCCGACTCGTCGGGAGAACTGCAGTCGATCAGCCAGGACGTGCAGGAGATCGACGACCTGATCACGACGATGCTCGACTATGCGCGCCTCGATCACCAGGAACGGGAACTCGACTACCAGCTGATACCGCCGGACGCGTGGGTCGGGGAAATCATCGAGAAGTTCCGTGCCAGCCATCGCAGCCTGCGCATCGACTGCCATGCGCAGGCCGCGACGATCGCCATGGACCCGCAGCTGATGGAGCTCGCGCTGAGCAACCTGCTGGTCAACGCCTGCCGCTATGCACGCACGTCCGTCGTCGTGCGCATCGAGGGCGACCGGCAGCGCAACCTCATGTCCGTCGAGGACGACGGACCGGGCATCCCCGAGGCCGAGCGGCAGGTCGTGTTCAAGGCGTTCACGCGGCTCGACACCAGCCGGAATCGCGACACCGGCGGCTACGGCCTCGGGCTCGCGATCGTCGCGCGCATCGCGGCGCTGCACGGCGGCACGGCGTCGGCGGGCGAGTCGGCCCTGGGCGGAGCCCGCCTGGCCGTAACCTGGGGCCCGGGCGCGCCGGTATCGCCGACCTAGCATTGCCGGGCGCACCGGCAGGCGCGCTCGCACCGTTTCGCCGCGGACGGTACCGTGCGGGCACGCGGCCATCGGCTGCCGGTCTGCGCCGACCGGAGTAGACTGGTTTCCGCCGTCCAGCCAGGGAGCGTGTCCGATGTTGCAAACAATCGCCGACGGACGCACCGACCGCGTATTCGATTACCTCGCCGAAGGCCACGCCCCGACGAGCACCGACGCCGGCGGCGTCTCGCTCATACAGTGGTGCGCGTACCACGGCGACGTCAGCGCCGTGCGCTACCTCCTGCTCGCCGGTGAACGATTGCAGGCGCTCGGTGCCGGCCTCGGCCTGCACGACGCGGCTTTCCACGGTCACTGGCAACTCTGCCAGTTCCTCGTCGAACAGGGCGCCGACGCCAGCTTCCGCCGCGACGACAGCGGCGAAACGCCGCTGCACGCCGCGTTGTGCAAGGCCAACCGCCCGGTCTGCGAGCACGTCGTCGCCGTGCTGCTGGCGGCCGGCGCCGAACCGAACGCGGCCGCGGCCGACGGTGCGCCGACGGCAGCCTTCATGCGGGATTGTCGGACTCGCGGCGAAACCCCGCTGCACCGCGCCGCCGCGTTCGGCACGGAGCGCACAATCGATCTGCTGCTGGAAGCCGGTGCGGACCGCGAGGCGCGCGACGGGCGCGGCGACACGCCGCTCGCCTGGGCCAGCTGGCACCTGCGCCCGCCGGCGATACTGCGGCGCCTGTGCTACGGCGAGCACGCGATCCACCCGGACAATCGCGCGACCTACGATCACGGCAGGGGCTGGGGCCAGCTGGACCCGCCACTCCGCGGCAGACCGCATCTCTGAGCGCCCGCCCGGCCCGCGGCGCCACGCGCGACTGCGGGTCCGGCGCGACTCAACCGCAGCAGTCCATGCCGGCCTGGATTGGCGGGCAGGGCACGTCGCCGTAGGAGCAGTAGACGCAGCAGTCGCCGCTCTTCGGTTTCAGCAGCGCGCCGCAGCCTGTGCAGTCGTAGAAGTAGACACAGGCATCGACGGGCATGCGGTCCGTCGAGCGATGCCCGCACTCGGGACAGGTCAGGGTCGAGCGTTCGACGATGCGTGGTGCTTCGCGCACGGTTCGGCTCGGGCTTCAGCTCGCGGTCACGCGGACGGCTCGGCCCGGTATTGGCCAGGTGGGCCGGCCCGGGATCCGGTTCACGGCCTGACCTTCTCCCACTCTTCCTGCGTAGCGACCATCGTCAGCACGTCGTAGCTCGCGACGATCTCGTCGTGCTGGTTCGTGACTTCCGCATCCCAGCGCACCTCGCCGTAGCCCGAGTCGATGCGCAGCGTCTTCTGCTTGCAGGTCAGGCGCACGCTCATCGAGTCGCCGGCGTTCAGCGGCGTCGCGAAGCGCAGGTCGTCGAGGCCGTAGTTCGCGAGCACCGGCCCGAAGTCCGGGTCGACGAACAGGCCGGCCGCGAAGGACACGATGCCGTAGCCGTGCGCGACGCGGCCGTCGAAGAACGGGTTTTTCTTCGCCGCCTCTTCGTCGGTGTGCGCGTAGAAGCGGTCGCCGGTGAAGTCCGCGAAGTGGTCGATGTCGTCCTGCGTGACCGTCTTCGGGCCCGCGACCACGGTATCGCCGATCGCGAGTTCCTCGAAGGTCTTGCGGAACGGGTGGCGCTCCTCCGCGCGCGTGTCCGCGCCGCGAATCCAGCGCCCGCCGATCGCGGTCAGCGCCTGCGGGTCGCCCTGCAGCGCCGTGCGCTGCATGTAGTGGAGCACGCCGCGGATGCCGCCCAGTTCCTCGCCGCCGCCGGCGCGGCCGGGGCCGCCGTGCACCAGGTGCGGCAGCGGCGAGCCGTGGCCGGTCGATTCCTTCGCGGAGCGGCGGTTCAGGATCAGCAGGCGGCCGTGCCAGGCGGCGCAGCCGAGCGCGAGTTCGCGGGCGATGCCGTCGTCGTTCGTGACGATCGAGCCGGCCAGGCTGCCGTTGCCGAGGCGCGCGAGCTCGATCGCCTCGTCGAGCGTCTGGTAGGGCAGCACCGTGCTGACCGGGCCGAAGGCCTCGACCGAGTGCACGCGCGCCGCGGCGAGCGGCTTCTCGCAGTGCAGCAGCGTCGGCATGAAGAACGCGCCCTTGCGCGCGTCCGCGTCGATCAGGTCGAAGTCGTCGCGGTTACCGTAGACGACGTCCGCCTCGGCCGCGAGCTCGCCGACCTTGCCGCGGACCTCGTCGCGCTGGCCGAGCGAGGCGAGCGCCCCCATGTCGACATCCTTGTGACCCGGGTGGCCGACGCGGACTTTGCCCAGCGCGTCGGACAGGGCGCGCACGAGGTCGGCGGCGAGCGCCGAGGGCGCGATGATGCGCCGGATCGCCGTGCACTTCTGCCCGGCTTTCGCGGTCATCTCGCGCACGACCTCGTTGACGTACAACTCGAACTCGGGCGTGTCCGGCGTCGCGTCAGGGCCGAGGATCGACGCGTTCAGCGAGTCCGTCTCCGCTGTGAAACGCACCGACTCGGCGATCACGCGCGGGTGCTGCTGCAGTTTCTCGGCCGTGGACTTGGAGCCGGTGAATGCGACGACGTCCTGCGCACCGAGGTGCTCGAACAGGTCGCCCGTGCTGCCGCAGATCAGCTGCAGCGCGCCCTCCGGCAGGATGTCCGCCTCGAGCATGCGGCGTACCGCGAGCTCGGTCAGGTAAGCGGTCGACGAGGCCGGCTTGACGATCGCCGGCATGCCGGCGAGCAGCGTCGGCGCGAGCTTCTCGAGCATGCCCCACACCGGGAAGTTGAACGCGTTGATGTGCACCGCGGCGCCGAGCAAGGGCGTGCAGACGTGCTGGCCGACGAAGCTGCCGTTGCGCGACAGCATCTCGGGCGGGCCGTCGAGGTAGACGGTCGAATTCGGCATCTCGCGGCGGCCCTTCGACGAATAGACGAACAGCGTCGAGATGCCGCCGTCGATGTCGATCCAGCTGTCCTTCTTCGTCGCGCCGGTCTCGGTCGAGAGCGCGTACAGCTCGGCCTTGTGCTCGTTCAGGTGCTTCGCGAGCGCCTTCAGCATCAGCGCGCGCTCGTGGAAGGTGAATTTGCGCAGCGCCGGTCCGCCGACCGAGCGCGCATGCTCGAGGATGCCGCCGAAGTCGAGGCCGGCGCTGGTAATGCTCGCGAGCGCCGCGCCGTTCACCGCCGAGACCAGCGGCGCGCCGTCGCCGTCGCCAGCCTGCCAGCGGCCCTGTACATAGTGCTCGAGCTTGCTCATCGGGATCCTCAACCTGCTGTGACCGGAGGCGCAGCATACACCCGCGGCTTGGGATACAAAAATCGGCGCCGATTGTGTTTTGCCGTATCGGGTTGTAACGTGCCGCCATCGCCGTCGAACGCTGCGCCATGTCCGTCAAAGCCGCCACGACCCGCCTGCTCGACGAGTTCCGTTCGCGGCCGACCCTGCGGGCCGGCACACTGCTGACGACCGTCTTCGGCGACGCGATCGCGCCGCGCGGTGGCTCCGTCTGGATCGGCAGCCTGATCCGCGCGCTGGCCGTGTTCGGCGCCAGCGAGCGGCTCGTGCGCACGTCGATGTTCCGCCTGACGAAGGACGGCTGGTTCGACGTCGAGCAACTCGGCCGGCGCAGCTACTACCGGCTGACCGCGGACGGCGCCGCCCGTTTCGAGCAGGCCACGCACCGCATCTACGGCGAGCCGCGCCAGCACTGGGACGGCCGCTGGACGCTGGCGCTGCTCGGCGCGCTGGACGGGCAGCCGAAGGAGCTCGCCCGCAAGGAACTCGGCTGGCTCGGCTTCGGCCAGCTCACCGGCAACGTACTCGCCCACCCGGCGCCGGACGGGCAGGATCTCGACGCGCTGCTCGCGCGCCTGGGTCTCGGCGACGCGCTGGTGCTGCTGACGGGCGAGACCTTCGAACCGGGCCAGGACCGCGCGCTGTCGGCGATGGCCGAGAAGAGCTGGGACCTCGCCGACATCGATGCCCGCTACGGTCGCTTCGTTACCCGCTTCCGGCCGGTCTGGACCGCGCTGCGCAAGGCACGCCGGATCGAAGCGGCGCGTGCCTTCACGGTGCGCACGCTGCTGATCCAGGAATACCGCAAGATCCTGCTGCGTGACCCGCTGCTGCCCGTCGAACTGTTGCCGCCCGGCTGGCACGGCACGCCGGCCTACCAGCTGTGCCGCAACCTGTACCGCGCCGTGCACGAGGCGGCCGACGACTACCTGGGCGAGGCGATGGAAACGGCCGACGGGCCGCTGCCGCCGCCCGAGCCTGCTTTTTACCAGCGATTCGGAGGGCTGAGCCGATGACCGAAGACGCCGACCTCGCACGGGCCCGCGCCTGTGCCCGACAGATGTTCGAAAGCGATCACGCATCGCGCTCGCTCGGCATGAAGATCACGATCCCGGCGCCCGGCGAGGCCGTTGCCGTCATGAGCGTGACCGACGAAATGCTGAACGGTCACGCCGTCTGCCACGGCGGCTTCATCTTCGCGCTGGCCGACAGCGCGTTCGCGTTCGCGTGCAACGCCTACGACGACGTCACGCTGGCCGGCGGCGCCAGCATCGACTTCCTGCGGCCGGCGAAGCTCGGCGACACGCTGACGGCCAGCGCGGCCGAGCGCCAGCGGGGCAAGCGCGTCGGCGTCTACGACGTCGTCGTCGAGAACGGCGAGGGCAGGACGGTCGCGCTGTTCCGCGGGCGGGCGGTGGCCAGCGGGCGCCCGCTGCTGCCGGCGGGTCGGGCAACGTGATACATCGCGCGTTGATAATTCGGAAAAAATGTGACAGATTGACGGGCTAGCCACAGCCCCTTGCGGGAGGACAGGCATGTACACCCAGGGTCTCGACCAGAAAGCCGGCAAGGGCGAAGCGCAAGCCGCCGAGTCCGCGGAGCGCCTCGCCGCGTTCCAGGCGCGCGTCGACGCGGAGGAGAAGATCGAGCCGAAGGACTGGATGCCGGAGGCCTACCGGCGCACGCTGGTCCGCCAGATCTCGCAGCACGCGCACTCCGAGATCATCGGCATGCAGCCGGAGGGCAACTGGCTCACGCGCGCGCCCAGCCTGAAGCGCAAGGCGATCCTGATCGCCAAGGTGCAGGACGAGGCCGGCCACGGCCACTACCTGTACTCCGCGGCCGAGACGCTCGGCACCTCGCGCGAGGAGATGGTCGACGACCTGCTGACGGGCAAGGCCAAGTACTCGTCCATCTTCAACTACCCGACCTTGTCGTGGGCGGACATCGGCGCGATCGGCTGGCTGGTCGACGGCGCCGCGATCATGAACCAGGTGCCGCTGTGCCGCTGCTCCTACGGCCCGTACGCGCGCGCGATGGTACGCATCTGCAAGGAAGAGAGCTTCCACCAGCGCCAGGGCTTCGACATCATGCTGTCGCTCGCCCGCGGCACGCCCGAACAGAAGGCGATGGCGCAGGACGCGCTGGACCGCTGGTGGTGGCCGTCGCTGATGATGTTCGGTCCCTCGGACAAGGACTCGAAGCACTCGGCGCAGTCGATGGCCTGGAAGATCAAGCGCTTCTCGAACGACGAGCTGCGCCAGAAGTTCGTCGACGTCACGGTGCCGCAGGCCGAGTTCCTGGGTCTCAGGGTGCCGGACGACGACCTGGAGTACGACGCGGCGTCCGGGCATTACCGCTACGGCGAGATCGACTGGGAGGAGTTCATCCAGGTGCTGAAGGGCAACGGGCCCTGCAACCGCCAGCGGCTCGAAACCCGCAACCGGGCACACGCCGAAGGCGCCTGGGTTCGCGAGGCTGCGCGCGCGTATGCCACGAAGCAGCGCGGCCGCCGGGCCGCGTGAGGGACGCCGGGATGCAAGACGAGAACTGGCCGCTCTGGGAAGTGTTCATCCGCTCGAAAGCGGGGCTCGCGCACCGGCACGCCGGCAGCATCCATGCCGCCGACGCACAGATGGCGATCGACCACGCCCGCGACGTGTACACGCGGCGCAGCGAAGGCGTGTCGATCTGGGTCGTCAGGTCGGCCGACCTCGTGGCGTCCGACCCGGCCGACTCCGAGGCCTTCTTTGAGCCGGCCGCGGACAAGATCTACCGCCACCCGACCTTCTACGAGATACCGGACGGGGTCGAGAACCTGTGAACGAGCACGCGATGGACAGGGACGGTGCGCCGACGCCCGACCAGGCGTTGCTCGGGACCGTGCTGCGCCTCGGCGATAACGCGCTGATCCTCGGCCAGCGGCTGGCCGAGGCAATGACCCACGGCCCGGAGCTCGAGGAAGAGCTCGCGAACGCGAACTTCGCGCTCGATTACGTGGGCCAGGCGCGCATGTTCTATGCCTACGCCGCGGAGCTCGAGGGCGGCGGGCGGGACGAGGATTACTACGCCTTTCGCCGTGACGGCCACGAGTTCCGGAACCTGCTGCTGGTCGAGCAGCCGAACGGCCACTTCGGCGACCTGACCGCCCGGCAGTTCCTGTTCGAACAGTTCTACCTGCTGCAGCTCGAGGCGCTGGCGCGCTGCGCGGACGAGCGCCTGGCCGCGATCGCCGCGCGCGCGGAGAAGGAAATCCGTTACCACCTGCGCCATGCGTCGCAGTGGGTCGTGCGCCTCGGCGACGGCACTGAGGAAAGCCACCGGCGCATGCAGGCGTCGCTTGACGACCTGTGGCGCTTCACCGGCGAGCCCTTCGCCGCGGACGACGTCGACGCCGCGTTCGCCGCGCACTTCGGCGGGCCCGACCTGCCGGCGCTGCGCGAGCCCTGGCGCGAGCGGGTCGCGGCGGTCCTCGCGGAAGCCACACTGACGATGCCCGCGGACGAGTGGATGGACGGCGGCGGCCGCCAGGGCCGCCACAGCGAGCACCTGGGCTACCTGCTGGCCGAGATGCAGTTCCTGCAGCGCGCCTACCTGGACGCGCGCTGGTGACATGAGCGCAGCGCAGTCACAGCCTGCCCGCGACGCGGCGCTCGCCGGGCGCGTGCGGGAAATCCTCGCGGGCGTCCCCGATCCGGAAATCCCGGTCGTCAGCGTCGTCGATCTGGGGATCGTGCGCGGCGCGCACGAGGAGGGTGGCCGGCTGGTCGTCGACGTGACGCCGACCTATTCCGGCTGCCCGGCAACGGAGGTCATCGAGGCCGACATCGCCGCGGCCCTGCGCAGGGCCGGTTGGAAAGAGGTCGAGGTCCGGCGCCAGCTGGCGCCGCCCTGGACCACCGACTGGATCAGCGAGGCCGGCCGCGAGCGGCTGCGCGCCTTCGGCATCGCACCGCCGCCCGGCAGCCGGAGCCTGCGCGGCCCGGCGCTGCCGGTCGCCTGCCCGCACTGCAATTCGACCGACACGACACGCCTCTCGGAGTTCGGCTCGACGCCGTGCAAGTCGGCCTGGCGCTGCGAGGCCTGCCGCGAACCCTTCGACCACTTCAAGTGCATCTGAGCCCTGGACCGCCATGCGCCAGTTCCATCCATTGCGCGTCGCGCGCATCACGGCCGAAACCGCCGACTCGCGCCGCATCGCGCTCGAGGTGCCGCCGGAGCTCGAGAGCGAGTTCGCGTTCCTGCCGGGCCAGCACCTGCCGGTGCAGGTCGAGATCGACGGCAAGCGCGTGCGCCGCACCTACAGCATCTGCTCCGCCCCGGGCCGCCTGCCGCTCGAGATCGGCGTGCGCATCCAGCCGGGCGGGGCGTTCTCGGGCTTCGCTGCGGAGACGCTCGCGGCCGGCGACACGCTGGCCGTCATGCCGCCGTTCGGCCAGTTCCACGCGTCGATCGATCCGGCGGCCGCGAAGACCTACCTCGCTTTCGCCGCCGGCAGCGGCATCACGCCGATCCTGTCGATCGTCCGCGCGACGCTCGAGCAGGAGCCTGCGAGCCGCGTCGTGCTGTTCTACGGCAACCGGCGGCAGCGCACGACGATGTTCATCGACGACCTGTACGCGCTGAAGAACCGCTTTCCCGAGCGCCTGCAGCTGTACTTCCTGTTCAGCCGCGAGGAACAGGAGTTTCCCGTGTTCCACGGCCGGCTGGACGCGGACAAGGTGGCCGAGCTGCTCGAGCGCTTCTGCGCGGGGCTGGCCCCGGACGAAGCCTTCGTCTGCGGCCCGGACACGATGATCGAGACCGTGCAGGGCGCGCTCGCCGCGGCCGGCCTGCCCGGGGACGCGATCCACGTCGAGCGCTTCGGCGCGCCGCGCAGGTCCGCGCAACCGCCCGTCGCGGCCGGAGAGGCGAGCGGCGACGCCGACATCACCGTAATCATGGACGGGCACCGCCGGCACTTCGCGATGCCGCACGCCGGTGACAGCATCGTCGATGCCGCGGCGCAGCACGGGATCGAGCTGCCGTATTCCTGCAAGGGCGGCGTCTGCGCGACCTGCCGCACGAAAGTCGTCGCGGGCGAGGTGCGGATGGACACGAATTACGGGCTCGAACCCTGGGAGGTCGAGGCGGGCTTCGTGCTGGCCTGCCAGTCGCACCCCGTGAGCGACAGCGTCACGCTGGACTACGACGAGGCCTGAGCCCCCGGCCCGCAAAGCAAAGGACGCCGCGGTTCGGTAAGATACGCGACCCTGAGACCGCCACGGGCGGGCCATGCACCCTGCGGAACAGCGAATGAGCGACACCGACCTGCCGGCCGACGGCGCGCCGCCCGGCCGCAAGACGAGCTACGACTACGACGAACTGATCGCCTGCGGTCGCGGCGAGCTGTTCGGCCCGGACGCGGGGCGCCTGCCGCTGCCCGACATGCTGATGACCGACCGGATCACGAAGATCCGCAACGACGGCGGCGCGCACGGCAAGGGCGAGATCGTGGCCGAGCTCGATATCCGCCCCGACCTGTGGTTCTTCCAGTGCCACTTCCAGGACGACCCGGTCATGCCGGGCTGCCTCGGGCTGGACGCGCTGTGGCAGCTCGTCGGATTTTTCCTGGTCTGGTCCGGCCACCCGGGCAAGGGCCGCGCACTCGGCTGCGGCAAGGTGAAATTCAGCGGGCAGGTCTTGCCCCGTGCGAAGAAAGTCACTTACCGTGTCGACATCAAGCGCCTGATCACGCGCAAGCTCGTGCTGGCGATCGCCGACGGCAGCGTCGACGTCGACGGCCGGGAAATCTACGTCGCCGAGGACCTGCGCGTCGGGCTGTTCACCTCCACCGACGATTTCTGAAGGACAGGCAATGCGGCGAGTCGTCATTACCGGAATGGGCGTCGTTTCCTGCCTGGGCAACGACCGGGCGGCCGTGCTCGAGTCACTGAAAAAGGGCCGGTCGGGTATTCGCCACAACGAGGGTTTCGCCGAGGCCGGGCTGCGCAGCCAGGTCAGCGGCAGCGTCGACATCGACATCGGCGAGCACATCGACCGCAAGGTACGACGCTTCATGGGCGACGCGGCGGCCTATTCCTACATCGCGATGCGCCAGGCGATCGACGACGCGGACCTCGGCGACGACCAGGTCTCGAACGAGCGCACGGGGCTGATCGTCGGCTCCGGCGGCGCCTCGACGCAGAACGTCGTGCTGGCCGCGGACACGCTGCGCAACAAGGGCGTGAAGCGCATCGGGCCGTACATGGTGCCGCGCACGATGAGCAGCACGGTGTCCGCCTGCCTCGCGACGCCGTACCGCATCAAGGGCGTCAACTACTCGATCACGTCGGCCTGCGCGACCAGCCTGCACTGCATCGGCGCCGCGATGGAGCAGATCCAGCTCGGCAAGCAGGACATCGTGTTCGCCGGGGGCGGCGAGGAGGAGGACGCGACGCTGGCGGCCCTGTTCGACGCGATGGGCGCGCTGTCGACGAAGTACAACGACGCGCCGGCCACCGCGTCGCGACCTTACGACACGAACCGCGACGGATTCGTCATCGCCGCGGGCGCGGGCGTCGTCGTGGTCGAGGCGCTGGAGCACGCCGAGGCGCGCGGTGCGAAGATCTACGCGGAAATCGTCGGCTACGGCGCGAACTCCGACGGCTACGACATGGTCGCGCCGTCCGGCGAGGGCGCCGTGCGTTGCATGCGCATGGCCAGCAGCCAGCTCGACGCGCCGGTCGACTACGTCAACACGCACGGCACCAGCACGCCGGTCGGGGACACGACCGAGCTCAACGCGCTGCGCGAGGTGTTCGGCGACGCCGTGCCGCGTTTTTCGTCGTCGAAGTCGATGTGCGGCCATTCGCTGGGTGCGACCGGCGTGCAGGAGACGATCCACTGCCTGCTGATGCTGGAACACGACTTCATCGCGCCGTCGATCAACGTCGACGAGCCGGACGAAGCGCTCGGCGACCTGCCGCTCGTGACCTCGACGGTGGAAAACGCCGGCATCCGGACCGCGATGACCAACAGCTTCGGTTTCGGCGGCACCAACGGCTCGCTGGTGCTGCGGCGCTTCTGAGTCCACGCGGCCGCCCGGTCGCCAGTACCCACGGGAATTCATGGAAACGATCAGCGAACATGCGTGCTTCGGCGGCACGGTCGGCTTCTACCGCCACCCGTCCGCGGTCAATCACTGCGACATGCGCTTCTCGGTCTTCGTGCCGCCGCAGGCGCGCATGGGTCCGGTGCCGGTGCTGACCTTCCTGTCCGGTCTGACCTGCACCGAAGAGACGTTCATGATCAAGAGCGGCGCGCAGCGGCTCGCCGCGCAGTACGGCCTGATGCTGGTCACGCCGGACACGAGCCCGCGCGGCGACGACGTGCCCGACGATCCGCAGGAGGCCTACGACTTCGGTCTCGGCGCCGGCTTCTACCTGAACGCGACCCAGCCGCCGTGGGACCGTCACTACCACATGTACGACTACGTGACGTCCGAGCTGCCGGAACTGCTGTTCGCGAACTTCCCGGGCGACCGTGAGCGCCAGGGCATTTTCGGCCACTCGATGGGCGGGCACGGCGCGCTGACGATCGGCCTGCGCAACCCGCAGACCTACCGCTCGATCACCGCCTTCGCCCCGATCTGCAGCACCCTGAACTGCCCGTGGGGCCACAAGGCACTCGGCCACTACCTCGGCGAGGACCGCGACGGCTGGCGCGACTACGACGCCGTCGAGGTCGTCAAGTCGCTGCGCGAGCTGCCGGCGAGCCGGCTGCTGATCGACCAGGGCCTCGCCGACCAGTTTCTCGAAGAGCAGCTGAATCCGGACCTGTTCGAGGCGGCCTGCAAGGCACGCGGCATCGGTCTCGAACTCCGGCGCCACGAAGACTACGACCACGGCTACTATTTCATCTCGACCTTCATGGCCGACCACCTGCAGCACCACGCGCGCATCCTCGGCGGCTGAGCGCGACCCGTGGACGAGCTGGTCCTGCTGGCGCTGGCGATGCTCGCGACCGGCGCCGTCGGCGGCGTACTGGCGGGGCTGTTCGGCATCGGCGGCGGCATCGTCATCGTGCCGGCGCTCGACACGGCGCTGGCGTTCGTCGGCACCGACCCGGCGATCCGCATGCACGTCGCGGTCGCGACCTCGCTCGCGACGATCGTGCCGACCTCGATCTCGTCCGCGCGCGCGCATCACCGGCGCGGCGCGGTCGATCTGGAACTGGTCCGGCGCTGGGCGTTCTTCGTCCTGGCCGGCGCCCTGGCCGGCGCCTGGTTCGCGTCGCGCGTGCACAGCGACGTGCTGTCCGGCGTGTTCGCGGTCGTGGCTTTCCTGATCGGCGTCAAGCTGCTGCTGCCGCTCGACGACAAGCGCCTGGCGGACGACGTGCCGCGCGGCGCGGCCATCGTGACGGTGCCGTTCGCGATCGGCGGCATCTCGAGCGTCATGGGCATCGGCGGCGGCACGCTGTCGGTCGCCGCGCTGACGCTGATGAACCAGCCGATCCACCGTGCCGTCGGAACGGCGGCGCTGTTCGGGCTGGTCATCAGCCTGCCCGGGACGCTCGGTTTCGTCGCGACCGGCTGGGGCGACCCGCGGCTGCCGCCGGGCAGCGCCGGTTTCGTCAACCTGCTCGGCTTCGCGCTGATCGCGCCCGTGACCTGGCTGACCGCGCCGGCCGGCGCGGCGCTCGCGCACCGGCTGTCGCGCCGCCAGCTCACGGTGGCCTTCGGGCTGTTCCTGTTCCTCGTCTCGCTGCGCATGCTGCAGCGCGCGTTCGGCAGCTAGCACGGTGCCCGCGCGCAGGCCGGCGCGCCTGCCGGCGGCGGAGTTGCCTGTCGCCCGGGCGGGCCGCGTGCCCGGCAGCGGTCTGGCCGGCGCCCCGCAGTGCAAGCCGGCCCGCGCGCTGGCAAGCTAGGTAGATTCCCGTATGGTGCACCGCGTGCCGGAGTCGTTTTCATGATCCATTTCCCGGCGCGGACACGGACGAGCTGCGACCCATGAGACTTTCCAGCAGGGCAGCGGAAGAGCTGTTGACCTCGGCCAGCGACGCGATGCTGGTCGTGGCCGACAACGGCCGCATCCTGTTCGCGAACGCGCAGGCCGAGCAGCTGTTCGGCTATTCCCGCGAAGAACTGCTCGGGCAGCCGGTCGAGATGCTGATGCCGGAGTCCGTGCGCGGTAAGCACGAGCGGTATCGCGAGCACTACAAGGGCGCGCCGCACGCGCGCCCGCTGGTTTCCGGGCTGAATCTCGAGGCGCGCCGCAAGAACGGCGAGACTTTCAGCGCCGAAATCTCGCTGACGCCGTTCGAGGAGTCGGGCGAACTGCTGGTCGCGAGCACGATCCGCGACCTCAGCACCGGCCACGCTTCCGAGGCCTACTTCCGGCAGCTGCTCAAGGCGGCGCCGGACGCGATGATTATCGTCGACGAGAACGGGCGCATCGCGATCGCGAACGACCAGGCCGAGCGCATGTTCGGCTACTCGCGCGAGCGCTTGCTCGGTCGGCCCATCGAGGCATTGCTGCCCGAGGAGATCCGCCACCGGCACCGCGATCACCGGCAACAATACGTCGACGACCCGGTGCTGCGGCCGATGGGCACCGGCATGGACCTGCGCGCGCGGCGCGCGGACGGCAGCGAGTTCCCGGTCGAGATCAGCCTGAGCCCGGTGCGCACCGCGGGCGGCAGCTTCGTGTCGAGCGTCATCCGCGACGTCAGCGAGCGCAAGCGCATGGAGGCGGAGCTGATCGAGGCGCGGCAGGCTGCGGAGCGCGCGCACAAGGCCAACACGGCCTTCCTGGCCGCGGCCAGCCACGACCTGCGCCAGCCCGTGCAGGCGCTGTCGCTGCTGAACGGCGCGCTGCGCCGGACCGTGAAGGACGAACTGGCGCAGGAGATGGTCGAGAGCCAGCAGAACTCGCTCGACGCGATGACGAACCTGCTGAACTCGCTGCTCGACATCAGCCGGCTCGATGCCGGCGCGGTCACGCCGGAATTCGAGGTGTTCCCGGTGCGGCGGCTCGTCGACCGGCTGTCGGCCGAGTTCGCCCGGCAGGCGCGTCAGAAGGAACTCGCCTTCGTGTCCGAGCCGAACGGCACGCTGATCCGTAGCGACCCGAACCTGCTGGCCGAGATCATCCAGAACCTGGTCTCGAACGCGATCCGCTACACGGAGCGCGGCCAGGTGTCGCTGACGCTCGAGCGCGTGAACGGCAGGCTGTCGATCGACGTGCGCGACACCGGCATCGGCATCGAGGGGCACCAGCTCGACGAGATCTTTCGCGAGTTCCACCAGCTCGGCAACCACGGCGGCAACAACGAGGGCTTCGGCCTCGGGCTCGCGATCGTGCGCCGGCTGGCCGACCTGCTCGGCCACGAGATCGTCGTGACGTCCGAGCCCGGCAAGGGTTCGTGTTTCTCCGTCATCGTTCCGGTCGTCGCCGAGCACGCCGGCGAGGCAGTGACGGACAAGGAAACGCCCACCGGCAGTCACCCGGCGCTCGGTGGCACGGTGTTGCTGGTCGAGGACGACCCGGCCGTGATGCAGGCCTGGTCGCTGCTGCTGCGCGCCGAAGGCTACGAGATCGTGACGGCGCGCTCGGCCGCCGAAGCCGCGGCCGCGGGCGAGAAACTCGGGCGGGCCCCCGACCTGATCGTCTCCGACTATCACCTGCTCGACGATTCGAACGGGATCGAGGCCGTCGAGGCCCTGCGCGCGCGCTTCGCGCACGACATCCCTGCGTTCATCGTAAGCGGCGACACCTCGAAGGTCGTCGACGACGCGCGCCGGCTCGGCAACAGCCTGCTGATGAGCAAGCCGGTACACACCGACAACCTGCTGGCACAGGCGCAGGAAGCAATCCGCAAGGGGCGGGTTCCGAACGCCTGAGATCGCGCGCAACGCGATAGGTGAAGCTACGTATGGTCCGGGGCGGCGGCTCTGGCACTGTGGTGCGATCGCCCACAGTTCCGCAAGGGATTTGCCATGCTGCTTCCGCGATCGCTGAAGCGCGTTACCGGATTGCTCCGGGGCGCGTTACCGCTGCTCGCCCTGTTCGCTCCGCCGCTGTCCGCGGCGACGCCGGATGCCGTGCCCGCCGACGAGACGCTCGACGAGACGATCGACGAGATCGTCGTCGTGGCCGACCGGCAGCCGCGGCCACGGCGCGAGATCGCGGCCCGGGTCACGGTGATCACGAACGAAGACCTGGACGCACTGCTGGCGCTGACGGCCGACGACGCTTTTCGCTACACGCCCGGCATCGACGCGGAAAACGCCGGCACCCGTTTCGGCAGCGAGGGCCTGAACATCCGTGGCATCGGCGGCGACCGCGTCACCGTGCTGGTCGACGGCGTGCCGCTGTCCGACCAGTTCGACGTCGGCAGCTTCTCGAACGCGACGCGCGACTTCCTCGACACCGGCCTGGTGCAGCGCATCGAGGTCCTGCACGGGCCGGCGTCGGCGCTCTACGGCAGCGCGGCGATCGGCGGCGTCGTCGCGGCCACGACCCCGGATCCGGGCGATCTCGTGGGCGGCAACGGGAGCGGCGGACGCCTGCGCGGCGCCTGGCGCGACGCGGACGCGGCGCTGCAGGCAACGCTGCTCGCGGGGCTCGGCGACAGCGATCGCGGGCTGCTGTTCGGCGTATCGCGCCGTGACGGCCACGAACTGCCGCCGGCAGGCGCCGGGGCCGTGCTCGATTTCCGCGACAGCGAGCGGCACAGCGCGCTGCTGAAGGGCGCGACCGACCTGCGCGGCGGCGACCGTCTGGTCGCCAGCCTGCTCTACCAGGACGCGCGCACCCGCTCGGACCTGCGCTCGATGCTGGGCAGCGGTCGCTACCGCTCGACCACCGCGCTGCTCGGCGACGACGACTACGTGCTGCGCCTGCTCGGCGTGGCCTGGGAGTTCGGCGCGCCGGGCGAGTTCGTCGAGGACGGCGTGCTGCGCGTCTACCGCCAGCAGTCGCTGACCCGCCAGCGCACGCAGGACGTGCGCGGCGCGGCGGCGCGCCCGGTGGCGATCGACCGCTACTTCGAATTCGAGCAGGAGATCGACGGCGTCGAGCTGAACCTCGGTCGCAGTCTCGCGATCGGCGACAGCGAGCACCGGCTCGGGCTCGGGCTGGAGTTCCGCGAGCGTCGCACGGAGGAGATGCGCGACGGCACCGAGACCGGCCTCGAGGACGGCGCCAGCACGAGCGTCATCCTCGGCGAGGCCTTCCCGCTGCGCGATTTCCCGCGCAGCCGCTCGCGCGAGTGGGGCCTGTACCTGCAGGACGTCGTCGACGCGGGCCCGCTGACGATCACCGCCGCCGTGCGCGCGGACCGCTACTCGCTGGCGCCGCTGGCTGACCCGATGTACGCGGACAACTATCCGTTCGCGGAGCCGGTCGGCATCACGGATGCGGACCTGTCGCCGAAGCTCGGCGTGACCTGGCGTGCCAGCGATGCCGTGGACCTGTACCTGCAATACACGCACGGCTTCCGCGCGCCGCCGTACGAGGACGCGAACATCGGCCTCGAGATCCCGTTCTTCAATTACCGCGCGGTGCCGAATCCCGACCTTCGCTCGGAACGCTCCGACAGCCTCGAAGCCGGCCTGCGCTGGCACGGCGACGCGCTCGAGTTCGAGCTCGGCGCGTTCCGCAGCGACTACGACGATTTCATCGCCTCGCGCGTCAACATCGGCACCGACGAGGTCAGCGGCCGCACGCTGTTCCAGGCGCAGAACATCGAGCGCGCCGTGATCAGCGGCGTCGAGGCAGGCTGGACCTGGCAGCCCGCCGAGTCGCTGCGTATCGACGGCTCTTTGTACCGCGCGCGCGGCGAGAATCGCGACAGCGGTGCGCCGCTCGACAGCGTCGGTCCGGGCCGGCTGACCGCCGGGCTGCACTGGTCACCCGGCGACGGCCGCCGCAGCGCCGCGCTGCGCGTCACGGCCGTCGAGGCCTGGGACGACCGCGACAGTGCGGCCGGCCCCGTGTTCGAACCGCCGGGCCACGCGCTGCTCGACCTGTACCTGGTGCAGCGAGTCGGCGAGCGGCTCGTGCTGCGCGCGGCGTTGATGAACGCGACCGACCGCGTCGCCTGGCACTGGTCGTCCGTGCGCGGCCTGGCCGCCGACGACCTCCTGATTCCGTGGCTGGCCGGTCCCGGCCGCCACCTGACCCTCGGATTCAACCTGGCCTGGTAACGGGCGGAGAAGAGCATGAAAAACAGCAGACAGATCCGCAGCGGCGCGATGCTCGCGCTGGCAGTGGCGCTGGGCTTCGGCAGCGCGGCGTCGCAGGCGCAGAGCGACACGGCCGTGCACGATGCGGAAGTGCGGCAGGGCGCCGAGTGGGAGGCCCTGCTCGCGCATGGCGAATCCGTGTACCTCGGCAACTGCGCGGCCTGCCACCAGCCGAACGGCAAGGGGCTGCCGGGCGCTTTCCCGCCGCTCGCGGACTCCGACTACCTGGACGGCGACCGCAAGCAGGTGCTGGCGGCGGCGCTGTTCGGGCTGTCCGGGCCGATCACGGTGAACGGGCAGCAATACAACGGCGTCATGCCGAGCATGGGCTACCTGAGCGACGGGGATCTCGCGGCGGCCCTGAGCTACGTGCTGAACGCCTGGGGCAACGACTACCCCGCCGTCAGCGAGGCGGAGGTCGCTGCGCTGCGCGCCGAGCTCGGCCAGCAGGACCGGGCCGCCGGCGAACGGCACACCGGCACGACCGAGGGTGAAATGCGCTACCAGGGCACGCCGTCGCCGATCCCGGCGGAGGAGACCCGCGCCGTCATGTCGACGGAAGGCGCCGTGCTCAGCGAGGACGAGTACCAGGCCGCGACGCAGATCTACTTCGAGCGCTGCGCCGGCTGCCACGGCGTGCTGCGCAAGGGCGCGACCGGCAAGCCGCTGACCCCGGACATCACGACGCAGAAGGGCACCGACTACCTGAAGGCGCTGATCACCTACGGTTCCCCGGCGGGCATGCCCAACTGGGGCAGTTCGGGTGAACTGACGGCCGCGCAGATCGACATCCTCGCCCGCTTCCTGCAGCAGGAACCCCCGGAGCCGCCGGAATTCGGTATGCAGGAAATGCGCGACTCGTGGAAGCTGATGGTGGCGCCGGAGAACCGCCCGCAGCGGCCGCAGCACGATCGCGACATCGAGAACTTCTTCGCCGTCACGCTGCGCGACGCAGGCCAGGTCGCGATCATCGACGGCGACACGAAGGAGATCGTCAGCATCCTGCCGACCGGCTACGCGGTGCACATTTCCCGGCCGAGCGCGTCGGGCCGCTACGTGTTCACGATCGGCCGTGACGCCAAGGTCGACATGATCGACCTGTGGATGGACCCGCCGGCGATCGTCGCCGAGATCAAGGTCGGGCTCGAGGCCCGCTCGGTCGAGACGTCGAAGTACCACGGCTACGAGGTCCGCTACGCGATCGCCTGCTCCTACTGGCCGCCGCAGTACACGATCATGCACGGCGACACGCTGGAGCCGCTCAAGATCGTCTCGACCCGCGGGATGACGGTGGATACGCAGGAATACCATCCCGAGCCGCGCGTGGCCGCGATCGTCGCCTCGCACGAATACCCGGAGTTCATTGTCAACGTCAAGGAGACCGGGCACATCCTGCTGGTCAACTACGAGAACATCGAAGCGCTGAGCGTCACGGACATCGAGGCCGCGCGCTTCCTGCACGACGGCGGCTGGGACCGCAGCAAGCGTTACTTCCTGACTGCCGCGAACCAGTCCGACAAGATCGCCGTCGTCGATTCGCGCGACCGCGAACTCGAGGCGCTCGTCGACGTCGAGAAGATCCCGCACCCGGGCCGCGGGGCGAACCTCGACGACCCGGTGTACGGCCCGGTCTGGGTGACGAGCGCGCTCGGCAACGCAAACGTCACGTTCCTCGGCACCGACCCGGAGAACCACCCGCAGCACGCCTGGAAGACCGTGCGCGTGCTCGACGGCATGGGCGGCGGCTCGTTGTTCGTCAAGTCGCATCCGAACTCGCGCAACCTGTGGGTCGACGCGCCGCTGAACCCGGACGAAAGCATCTCGCAAAGCGTCGCCGTGTTCGACATAGACGATCTCGATGCCGGCTTCACGGTGCTGCCGATCGCCGAGTGGGCCGAGCTCGGGCCGGGACCGAAGCGCGTCGTGCAGCCCGAGTACAACAAGGCCGGCGACGAGGTCTGGTTCTCGGTCTGGAGCGGCCAGCAGGAGGAGTCGGCGCTGGTCGTCGTCGACGACCGGACGCGTACGCTGAAGCACGTCATCAAGGGACCGCAGATCGTTACGCCGACCGGCAAGTTCAACATCTACAACACGGTGAACGATGTGTACTGAGCGGCTCCTCGCCGTGCTCGCGGGCCTGCTGCTCGCGGGCACGGCGCCAGCGCAGGCGCCCGCAACGCCCCCGCAGTCGTTCGCGGAGGCGGTCGCTGCCGGCCGCACGGCGCTCGACCTGCGCTGGCGTGCCGAGTTCGTCGACCAGGACGGCATCGGCGAGGACGCGGAGGCGTCGACGCTCCGGCTGCGGCTCAACCACGCCACCGCGGCGTACCGCGACTTCGGCGCGTTCGTCGAGTTCGACTACGTCGCCGAGCTGCTGCTCGACGAGTTCAACAGCGGCGGCGGCACGAGCCCGGACCGGACGCAGTACCCGGTCGTAGCGGACCCGCACGGCGGCGACCTGAACCAGCTCTACGTCGACTACACGGGCCTCGCCGCCACGCGGCTGCGCATCGGCCGGCAGCGCATCCTGCTCGACAACCAGCGCTTCGTCGGCGGCGTCGGCTGGCGCCAGAACGAGCAGACCTACGACGGGCTGAGTGTGCGCTACGACGGCCGTGCCGGCGCGGTGCTCGACTACGCCTGGATCGGCCGGGTCAACCGCATCTTCGGCGACCGCTCGCCGCAGGGCCGCGACGACTCGAACACGCAGCTGCTCAACGCGCGCTTCGAGATCGCGGACGGCTGGACGCTCGGCGCCTACGGCTACCGGATCGACGACCGCGACGTCCCGGCGTTCTCGACGGCCACGGTCGGCGCCCGGCTCGGCGGCTCCCTGCCGCTCGGCGGGCGGCGGCTGGGCGTGCAGGTCGAAGGCGCGCGCCAGTCGGACGCGGCGAATGCGCCGGTCGACTTCAACGCCGGCTACTTCCGGCTGGACCTGTCGCTGCCGGTCGGCGAGCGGCTTACGCTGGCGGCGGGCTACGAGGTGCTCGGCGGCGATGCCGACACGCCCGGGCAGGCCTTCCGCACGCCGCTCGCGACGCTGCACGCGTTCCAGGGCTGGGCCGACCAGTTCCTCGCGACGCCGGACGCGGGCGTCGAGGACCTGTTCCTGTCCGTCACCGCGAAGCCCGGGGCATGGACGCTGGCGGCGACCTGGCACGACTTCGGCGCCGCCGACGGCGGCGCGGACTGGGGCGGCGAGCTCGACCTGTCGGCCGCGCGCAGGCTGGGCGATCGCTACGGCCTGCTGCTCAAGGCCGCGCTGTTCGACGCCGACAGCCCGGCCTTCGCCGACGTCGGCAAGGCCTGGCTGATGCTGACCGCCGGCTGGTAGCGGCACCGGCGGCCGGCCAGCGACGCACGCGGTATCCCGCCCGGCGCAACGGCGCCGCGCAAAAAAAACCCGGGAGCCAGGGAGCGCCCGGGTCGCAGCGCGGCCTCTTGCCGCCGGCCGTCGTTCAGGCGGCCCGTTCTTTTTCGTGCAGGATGTCGTCGGGCGTCTCGAACCAGTCGGGCTTGACGATCAGCAGGTCGCAGGGCAGGTGGTCGAGCGTGCGCTCCGCGGTCGCGCCGACGAACAGCCGCTTCAGGCGGTTGCGCGCAACGGCGCCCATGACGACGACGCCCGCGTCGATCTGCGTCGCCAGCGCCGGCAGTTCCTCGTGCGTGCGACCCGAGACCAGGTCGGCATGATCCTCGGCGATGCCGTGAAAGTTGATGATTTCGCGGAAGCGCTTGCCGTGCTGTTCGCGCATCTGCTCCTCGATCTCGTCCATCGGCAGCGACACCGGCAGGTAGGCATTGGCCGAGGCCGTCGCCACCGCGACCCGCGGGTCGTAGGCGTGGAAGGCCCGGACATCGCCGCCGCAGCCCGCGGCGAGCGACTTCGCCAGCATGACGATCTCGTCGTCCAGCGCGGCCGGCTTGTCGTGCTCGTTCATCGGGTCGATCGCGGCAATGAACACGGGTTTTTCCGGCATGGCACGCGGCTTGACCAGCCAGAGCGGCGCGGCGACGGTGCGGATCAGCTGCCAGTCCGTGTTGCTGAGCAGCACGCGGGCCGCCGCCGAGTGGTAGTGGGTGTCCTTGACGACCAGGTCGGCTTTCGCCGCGGCCGCGTGCCGGACGATGCCCTCGTGCAGCGGGTGATCCCAGGTTGCCGCCGTGCGGACCTTGAGCCCCCGCTCGCGCAGCGGCGCGGCCAGCTTCTCGAGCCGGGCACGGAAGCTCTCGATCATCTCGTTGCGGGCTTTCACCAGGGAGCGCGAGTCGAAGAAGCGGTCACCGGCCAGGTACTCGTTGTAATAGCAGATGAACAGCTCGAGCTCGGCGCCGGAGAATTCGGCGATCCAGGCGGCGCGCTCGAGCGCGTGCTGTTGCTCCGTGGTCGGGTCGATGACGCACAGGACCCGGTTCAGGTTTTTCATGGCGATACCCTGCGTTTGACTGGTCTGTCGGGACTCCCGCAGCGGGAGGCTGTCATCAGGGTAAGCAAGGCCCGGTCACGCCGGTATACGGCATCCTGCCTAAGGGCCCGTGGTTTGTACGTATAGGCCACGCGCGCGCGAACAGGCTGTAATCGGGCGCCATCGAACGCCCGGGAGACAGCATGCCGTCGACAGCTTCAGAAGCAGCCCAGCTCAGGGACCGGCTGGGCGAGCGCCGCCGGGAACTGGAGCAGCTGCTCGACCGGGTGCGCGACAACATCGCGCGCGGGCTCGACCCGGACGCGCGCGAGCGCGCCAAGGAGCTCGAGGACGCGGACGTCGTCGACACGCTCGGCAACGAGGCGGTCGGCGAGCTTATGCTGATCCGCGCGACGCTGGCCCGGCTCGACAGCGGCCGCTACGGGACCTGCGAGCATTGCGAGTCCGGGATCGACACCGCGCGACTGTCGGCCTATCCCTACGCGTCGCTGTGCATCGAGTGCGCGCGGGACGAAGAGCGCGTGCAGCGCCGGGCCTGAGCGGCGCGGGCCCTCAGACGGCCATGTGCATGCGCACCAGTTCCGCCAGCGAGCGGGCCTCCATCTTCTCCATGACGCGCGCGCGGTGAATCTCGACCGTGCGCTGGCTGACCCCGAGTTCGTGCGCGATGACCTTGTTGGCCTTGCCGGTGACGACGAGGTCCAGCACCTCGCGCTCGCGGCCGGTCAGCCGCTGCAGGCGGCCGCGGATGTCCTGCAGCTCCGCGGCCTCCGCACGCCGTTCCTCGTCGGATTTCATCGCTTTCGCGATACGGTCCAGCAGGTCCTGGTCGCGGAACGGCTTCTCGATGAAGTCGAATGCGCCCTTCTGGATCGCCTCGACCGCCATCGGCACGTCGCCGAAGCCGGTGATGAAAATAATCGGCAGCAGGCTGCCGCGCTCGGCCAGCCGGTCCTGCAGTTCGAGGCCGCCGAGGCCCGGCATGCGGATGTCGAGCACGAGGCAGCCGGTCAGGCCGCCTTCGAATTGCTCGAGAAACTCGGCCCCCGAGGCGAAAATACGGTGCGGGAGGTCCACGGATCTCAGCAGCAGCTCCATCGCGTGACGGATGGAATGGTCGTCGTCAACGACGTACACGGTCGGTATGCTGCGTTTGTCGGGAGTCACGCGATGAGCTCGGTTCTACTGTCAGCAATGCGCCGGATGGCAGGCATTCTTGCCGGACGCGCGACCCGACGCAAGCATGCGGTCGCCGCGACTGCCGGCGGAGACGCCGCGGAGCCGCGCGCGTGAGCGCGCCGCCCGGGGTTCCGCCCGACCGCGAGACGCTGCCTTTCGTCGCGCCGTGTCGCAAGCTGCCGCCGCTTGCGGCCTTCGGCTGGCTGCGCGAGGGCCTGCGCGACTTCCGGCGGGCGCCGCGCCAGAGCCTCGTCTACGGCGGCTTCATGGCCGCCGTGATGGCGGGCGTCTCGGTTGCCGCGTGGCTGTACGGCAGCGTCTGGCTCATGCTCGCAATGCTCGGCGGCTTCGTGTTCCTCGCGCCGCTGACCTGCATCGGGCTGTACGCGATCAGCGCGCAGCTCGAGCGCGGCCAGCCGCCGTCGCTGCGCCGCAGCCTGCGCGCCGCCCTGCGCCGGCACCTCGGCAACGAGCTCGTGTTCGCGATCGTCCTGCTCGTGATCTTCCTCGTCTGGGCACGCGCCGGGGCGATGGTCAGCGTGTTCTTCCCGACCGACGGCGAGCCGGAGCTCGTGGACCTGGCCACCTACCTCGGCGTCGGCAGCGTGGTCGGCGCGCTGTTCGCCGCCGTGACCTTCAGCGCGAGCGCTTTCTCGCTGCCGATGATCATGCACCGCGACGTCGACACCGTGACGGCCGTCGTGACCTCGGTGAACGCCGTCCTGCGCAACAAGCTGGCCATGGCGGTATGGCTCGCGCTGATCGTCATCGGGCTCCTGCTCGGCGCCGCCACGGCGTTCGTCGGCCTCGCGGTCATCCTGCCGGTCATCGGCTACGCGGCCTGGCACGGCTACCTGCGCACGATCGACGCCGCCGCGTTCCCGCGGCACCTCAAGGGCGTCACGAAAGACCCGCGCCCGCCCGACGCCGGGCCCCCGGCACCCGGGTAAGCCGCAGCGCCATCAGGGTATTCCCGTATGGGTCGGCCGCCCGGCCGCGCCTATCGTCGCGCCTGGCAAGAAGAATCCGCCGGCCGCCGCCGGGTACCACAGGGAAGACCGCATGCAATCCGCCACCGTCGCCAACGAGAGCTACAACGACACCGTCGTCCGCCAGTTCACGATCATGACGATCGCCTGGGGCGTCGTCGGCATGTTCGTCGGCCTCTACATCGCCGCCCAGCTGATCTGGCCCGGCCTGAGCTTCGACCTGCCGTACCTGACCTACAGCCGCCTGCGGCCGCTGCACACGAACGCGGTGATCTTCGCGTTCGGCGGCTGCGCGCTGTTCGCCACCGCCTACTACGTCGTGCAGCGCACCAGCCACGTCCGGCTCGCCTTCGGCAAGCTGGCCGCGTTCACGTTCTGGGGCTGGCAGGCCGTGATCGTGCTGGCTGCCGTGACGCTGCCGCTCGGCATCACGCAGAGCAAGGAATACGCGGAGCTCGAGTGGCCGATCGACCTGCTGATCGCCGTGGTCTGGGTCGCGTTCGCCGTGGTCTTCCTCGGCACGATCGCGCGCCGGCGCATCCGCCACATCTACGTCGCTAACTGGTTCTACGCGGCGTTCATCATCACGGTCGCCGTGCTGCACATCTTCAACAACCTGGCGATCCCGGTCACGCTGTGGAAGTCCTACCCGATCTACACCGGCGTCGTCGACGCGATGATGCAGTGGTGGTACGGGCACAACGCGGTGGGCTTCTTCCTGACCGCGGGCTTCCTCGGCATGATGTACTACTTCGTGCCGAAGCAGGCGGGCCGGCCCGTGTATTCCTACCGCCTGTCGGTCGTGCACTTCTGGGCGCTGATCGCGATCTACATGTGGGCGGGCCCGCACCACCTGCACTACACCTCGCTGCCGGACTGGGCGCAGTCGCTCGGCATGGTGTTCTCGCTGATCCTGCTGGCGCCGTCCTGGGGCGGCATGATCAACGGGATCATGACGTTGTCCGGCGCCTGGCACAAACTGCGCACCGACCCGATCCTGAAGTTCATGATCGTCGCGCTGTCGTTCTACGGCATGTCGACCTTCGAGGGGCCGATGATGTCGATCAAGACCGTCAACGCGCTCTCGCACTACACCGACTGGACGATCGGGCACGTGCACTCCGGCGCGCTGGGCTGGGTCGCGATGATGACGATCGGCTCGCTGTACTGCCTGATCCCGCGCCTGTTCAACAAGGACGCGATGTACTCGACGAAGCTGATCGACGTGCATTTCTGGACCTCGACGATCGGCGTAGTGCTGTACGCGGTCTCGATGTGGATCTCGGGCATCACCCAGGGCCTCATGTGGCGCGCCTTCAACGACGACGGCACGCTGACCTACTCGTTCATCGAGACCGTGAAGTTCACCTACCCGTACTACGGGCTGCGGCTGCTTGGCGGCCTCGTGTTCTTCAGCGGCATGCTGGTCATGGTCTGGAACGTCTGGAAGACGGTCGCGGACGTCCGGCCCGAGCCGGTCGCCGTTCCGCAGCCGGCGTAAGGAGAGCGCAGTGCAACACGAACGCATCGAAAAGAACGTCAGCGTCATGTCGATACTGATCGTCGCGGTCATCTCGATCGGCGGCCTGGTCGAGATCCTGCCGCTGATGGCATCAAGCGCCGCGAGCGAACCGCTCGAGGGCATCGAGCCGTACCCGGCGCTCGAGCTGGCCGGGCGCGACGTCTACATCCGCGAGGGCTGCTACGGCTGCCACTCGCAGCAGATCCGGCCCTTCCGCAGCGAGACCGAGCGCTACGGCCCGTACTCCGTCGCCGGCGAGTTCGTCTACGACCGGCCGTTCCAGTTCGGCTCGAAGCGCACCGGCCCGGACCTCGCCCGGGTCGGCGGCCGCTACAGCGACGAGTGGCACCGCATCCACCTGATCAAGCCGCAGGACCTCGTGCCGGACTCCAACATGCCGGCCTACCCGTGGCTGGCCGAGCGGGCCGTGGACGGCGAGCTGGTGGCGCGCAAGATGCGCGCGCTCCGGCGCCTCGGCGACCCGTACCCGGACGAGCAGATCGCCGGCGCCGCCGACGCGGTCGCGGGTGCGAGCGAGATGGACGCGCTGATCGCCTACCTGCAGTACCTGGGCACGGCGCGCCAGGCGCGCTGACGGAGAGGCCGCATGGACATCGGAACCCTGCGCGGCGTGCTGACCGCGATCCTGCTGGTGCTGTTCCTCGGCATCGTGTTCTGGGCCTGGAGCCGCAAGCGCGGGAGCGAGTTCGAACAGGCGGCGCAGCTGCCGCTCGACGACGACGACCAGCCACGGGCCGCTGCCGCGGACGCCGGGCGCGACAACGACGGAGAAGGGAAACAATGAGCAGCGCATGGAACTGGTTCGTCGCGATCGGCACGATCGCGAGCATGCTGGCCTGCTTCTGGCTGATCGTCTGGACCAACCGGCAGCGCGCGAGCGACGAGGAGATCGCCGAGGCCGAGGGCCACGTCTGGGACGAGGACGTCCGCGAACTGAACAATCCGCTGCCGATGTGGTGGCTCTGGCTGTTCGTCCTGACGCTGGTCTGGGGCGGGCTGTATTTCCTGCTGTACCCGTCGCTCACGGTCTACGACGGCGCGCTCGGCTGGTCGCAGGAGGAGCAGTACCGCGAACAGGTGGCCGCCGCCGAGGAACGCTACGGCCCGCTGTTCGCCCGCTACGGCTCGACGCCGGTCGTCGAGCTGGCCGCCAACGACGAGGCGATGCAGACCGGCGCGAGCCTGTATGCCAATTACTGCTCGCAGTGCCACGGCGCGAACGCGCTCGGCGCGCCCGGTTTCCCGAACCTGACCGACGACGTCTGGAACTGGGGCGGCACGCCGGAGGCAATCGAGCACACGCTGGTCAACGGCCGCTCCGGCATCATGCCGGCGCTGGGCGCGGCGCTCGGCGGCGACGAGGGCGTGGCACAGATGGTCGAGTACGTGCGCGGCATGGCTGACGGCCAGGACACGGACTCGCCCGCGCACGCGCGCTACATGACCCTGTGCATCGCCTGCCACGGCCCGACCGGCGGCGGCATGGCCATGCTCGGCGCGCCGGCGCTGAACGACGACGTATGGCTCTACGGCAGCAGCCCGGAGGCGGTGCGGAAAAGCCTCGTCGAGGGCCGCAACGGCGTAATGCCGGCGCATCTCGACCTGCTCGGCCGCGACCGCATCCGCATCCTCGCGGCCTGGGTCTACCGGCTGTCCGGTCGGCAGGACGACGATGCCCGCGCCGACTGACGACGCGCCGCACGACTGGGACCGCGACACGCAGAAACTCGCGGTCTTGTCGTGGATCTCGTTCCTGGCGGCGGCGGGCTTCTCGGTGCTGCTGTTCGCGTTCCTCGATCCGCTCGTGATCGTGGACGCGCTGAACGTCGCCGCCATCGAGAGCCGCGAGGCCGGCTACGCGATCGGGTTCTTTTTCCTCTGGGCGAACGCCTGGATCGCGTGCTGGTACACGGTGCGCCTGATCCGCCGCAAGCGCCGCTGGCCGATGCGCTGGCACCCGGAGGACGACGAGGCGGGCGAATCCGATGGCCGCTGACAAGGGCAGGAGCTCCTTCGGCACCTACGAGTACGGCAAGCTCTACCGCAGCGAGGAGAAAATACATCCGCGCGAGGTGAAGGGCCGCTTCGCGACGCTGAGGCGCACCGCCGTGATCGTGCTGCTGGGCCTCTATTACGCGGTTCCCTGGCTCACCTGGGACGGGCGCCAGGCGGTGCTGTTCGACCTGCCGGCGCGCAAGTTCTACGTGTTCGGCCTGACGCTGTGGCCGCAGGACTTCATCTACCTTGCGCTGCTGTTGATCATCCTCGCAGTGAGCCTGTTCTTCTTCACCGCGCTGGCCGGCCGCCTGTGGTGCGGCTATGCCTGTCCGCAGACCGTGTGGACCGAGGCCTTCGTCTGGATCGAGCAGGCGATCGAGGGTAACCGCAACCAGCGCATCAAGCTCGATCGCGCCCCGTGGACCGCCGACAAGGTCGTCAAGAAGACCACGAAGCAGTTCCTGTGGATCCTGCTCGCGCTGTTCACCGGCTTCACGTTCGTCGGCTACTTCGTCGACGTGCGCCAGCTGGCACAGGACCTGCTGACATTCTCCGCGCACCCGTGGGCCGTGTTCTGGGTGCTGTTCTACGGCTTCGCCACCTACGGAAACGCCGGCTTCATGCGCGAGCAGGTGTGCAAGTACATGTGCCCGTACGCGCGCTTCCAGTCGTCGATGTTCGACCACGACACGCTGATCATCACCTACGACGAGGAGCGCGGCGAGCCGCGCGGCGCGCGCCGCCGCGGCACCGACCCAGCGGAAAAAGGTCTCGGCGACTGCATCGACTGCACGATGTGCGTGCAGGTCTGCCCGACCGGCATCGACATCCGCGAAGGCCTGCAGTACGAGTGCATCGCCTGCGCCGCGTGCATCGATGCCTGCGACAGCGTGATGGACCGCATGCAGTACCCGCGTGGCCTGATCCGCTACACGACCGAGAACGCGCTGCACCACCGGCGTTACCACCTGTGGCGGCCGCGCACGATCGTCTACAGCGTGATCCTGGCGGCACTGGCCAGCGCGTTCGTTGCCTCGCTGGTGCTGCGGCAGCCGGTGATCCTCGACGTGATCCGCGATCGCAACACGCTGTACCGCGACATCGGCCGGGCCGGCATCGAGAACAGCTACACGGTACGCATCGTCAACAAGCACAACGTCGATCACACCTACCGGCTGAGCGTCAGCGGTTTGCCGGGGCTCGAACTCGCGACGCCGGCCGAGGTCGCGGTCGCCGCGGAATCCGTTGCGACGGTGCCGGTGTCGGTCACCGCGCCGCACGAGTCCGCGGTCGGTGGCAACACGATCGAATTTCACCTCCGGAGCCTCGACGACCCGTCGGTCGGCGTGAGGGAAGAGAGCCGCTTCCGCGGCCCGGTAGAGCAGTGACGCGCGCTGCAATCACATGAGCGGGAATGACATGAACGACAACACGCAGGAAGACAATCGCTGGTACACGAACCAGTGGGTATGGCTGGTCATGGCAATTCCGGGCCTGACCGTGGCGGGCTGCATGCTGACCATCTGGCTCGCGATCAGCAACCCGGACACGCTCGTGCGCGACCCGGTGCTCGATCGCACGCCGGCCACGCGCACGCCGCGCGAGGCGCTGCCCTGACGTGGACGCCGGCTGCTTCCACTGCGGCGACCCGCTGCCGCCGGGCGACGACATCGTCGCCCGGGTCGGCGGCAAAGCAGAGCCAGTCTGCTGTCACGGCTGCCGCGCCGTTGCGGAATTCATCGACGCGAACGGGCTCGCGAGCTTCTACGCTCACCGCGACGCGCCGCCCGCCGATGTCGAGCTGCGCCCGGAGGCGTCGCCGGCCTACGCGGTTTTCGACGATCCGGCGCTGCTCGGGCGCTACGTGCGCGTGCGCGCGGGCAGCGCCGAGGCCGTGCTCGACATTGGCGGCATGTACTGCTCGGCCTGCGCCTGGCTGCTCGACCGCACGCTCGGAGGACTCGAGGCCGTGCGACGCGTCGACGTCAACCCGGCGACCCGGCGCGCGGTCGTGCACTGGGATATCGAGCGCCTGCCGTTCAGCGCGCTGCTCGGGGCGATCGCCCGGGCCGGTTTCCGGCCGCAGCCGGCCGGCTCGGCCGAGGCCGACGATGCCGCCGAGGCCGAGTACCGCGGCGCGCTGCGCCGGCTGATCGTCGCGGCGGCGGCCGGCATGCAGGTCATGATGTTCGCGATCGCTCTGTACGCCGGCGAGCACTTCGGCATCGACGGCGCGATCGAGCGCTTCCTGCGCACGATCAGCCTGCTGGTCTGCCTGCCGATCGTGTTCTACTCGGCGCGCCCGTTCTTCGCCGGCGCCTGGCGCGGACTCAAGGCCGGCGCTCCGGGCATGGACCTGCCCGTCGCGCTCGCGCTCGCGATCGCTTTCACCGCGTCCGTGCGCGCGGTCTGGCTCGACAGCGGGGCGATCTATTTCGACTCGGTGGCCATGTTCGTGCTGTTCCTCGGCGGCACGCGCTTCCTCGAGATGCGCGCGCGCCACCGCGCCGGCGACCAGTCGCTCGCGCTCGCGCGCCTGTTGCCGGACGTCTGCACGCGGATTGATGCCGACGGCGGCGCCGGGCTCGTGCCGGTCGTACGGCTCGCCGTCGGCGATCGCGTGCGCGTGCGGCCCGGCGACCTCGTGCCGGTCGACGGCGTCGTCGAGGAAGGCGGCCTCCGTGTCGACGAGGCGCACCTGACCGGCGAGTCCGAGCCGCTCTCGAGGCAGGCGGGCAGTACCGTGTTCGCCGGCAGCCGCAGCGTCGCGGGGCGCGCCGTCGTGCGTGTGACCCGGGTCGGCAACGACACGAGCGTCGCCGAGATCGGCCGGCTGCTCGAGCGGGCTAAGGCGGACCGGCCCGCCGTGGCCGTGTTCGCGGACCGGCTGGCCCGCCATTTCACGCTGGGCGTGCTGCTCGTCGCCACGCTGACCGGGGGCGCCTGGCTGCTCGTCGATCCGTCGCGCGCGATCGAGGTCGTGCTCGCAACGCTGGTCGTGACCTGTCCCTGCGCGCTCGCGCTCGCGACGCCGGCGGCGCTCGCCGCGGCCGGCAGCGCACTCGCGCGGCGCGGTTCGTTCCTCGTGCGCCCGAAGATCCTCGAGCGGCTGCGTCCCGGCGCCACCGTCGTGTTCGACAAGACCGGAACGCTGACCGCGGGCCGGCCGGCGGTCGTCGCGACGCGCCGCTTCGCGGCCGCGGGCGAGCTGTCCGACGACGACTGCCGGCGCATTGCCGCGGCACTCGAGGCGGACTCCGAGCACGTGCTCGCGCGCGCCTTCGTCGCGGACGCCGCGACCCCGCGCGCCGGCGAACTCGAGGTCGTGACCGGGCAGGGCGTCGCGGGCTGCATCGACGGCCGCCGCTACCGCCTGGGCCGTGCGGACTGGGTGGCCGGCCTCGCGGGCCCGCTGCCTGCCGGCGCCCGGCATGCCGGCGGGACCGAGGCCTGGCTCGGCACGGAGGACGGTTTCGTCGCGGCGTTCGAGTTAGCCGATGCGCTGCGCGAGGACGCCGCGGAAGCCGTGCAGCGACTCGCGGCCGCCGGCTGCGAGCTCAGGATCGCGAGCGGCGATCGCGCGGCCGCGGTGGCACCGGTCGCGGCGCGACTCGGTATCGCCTCGTTCCGCGCGGCGCTCTCGCCGGCGGACAAGCTCGCGTACGTCCGCGAGCTGCGGGCCGGGGGTCGCACCGTCGTCATGGTCGGTGACGGCGTCAACGACGCGCCGGTGCTCGAGGCCGCGGACGCCTCGATTGCGATGGACGCGGGCACCGCGCTCGCGCGCGCCAGCGCCGATGCGATCGCGCTCGGCCGCCGGCTCGTTTCGGTTGCCGAACTGGCGGAGCTTGCCGGCAGCACGCGCCGGGTAATCCGGCAGAACGTCGCGTGGGCGATCGGCTACAACCTGACCGCGGTGCCGCTCGCGGCGAGCGGGCTGCTCGCGCCGTGGATGGCCGCGCTGGGCATGTCGCTCAGCTCGTTCGTCGTCGTCGTCAATGCGCTGCGCATCGGCCGCCGTCCGCGGCGCCGGCAGCCGGTCGGGACGGCCGTCGCCGGGGTGCAACCCGCATGACGATCCTGTACCTGCTCATCCCGCTCGGCCTGTTGCTGTTCGCGATCGCGATCGGGGCGTTCTTCTGGGCCGTGCGCGAGGGCCAGTTCGACGACATGGACACGCCGGCCTGGAGCGTCGTGCTGGACGACGACAAGGCGCCGCCTGCGCGCCGCCGCGACGCCGCGGCGACCTCCGGGCCGCGGTGCGGCGAAGAGGCCCCGCGGTGACCTTCATGCTGCTGCTGTCCGCTGCCGGCTTGGCCGGGCTGCTCGGCAGCGCTCACTGTGTCGGCATGTGCGGCCCCGTGGTGGTGCTGCTCGAGACGCCGGCTGCCGACGGCTGGCGGCGCCTCGCCGCGCACGCGGGCCGGCTCTGTTGCTACGCGCTGTTCGGTGCCGTCGCGGGCGGCGCCGGCGACTGGCTGGCCGGCAACTTCAATGCCGGCCTCGCCGGGTTGCGGGTGTTGGCGGCCCTGGGCGTGCTGCTGCTCGGGCTCACGCTGCTGACCGCCTGGCGGCCTTTCGGCGGCATCGAGCGCGCGGGTGCCGCGCTGTGGCGGCGGGTCGCGCCGCTTGGCCGTTTCCTGCTGCCGGCGAATACGCCGGCGAAGTCATTCGCCGCCGGCCTGCTGTGGGGCCTCTTGCCCTGCGGCCTCGTCTACAGCGCCACGGCGCTCGCGGCGACGGCCGGCACGGCACAGGGAGGCGCGGCGGTCATGCTGGCCTTCGGTGCCGGCACGCTGCCGGCGCTCGTGCTGGGCGGGCTGTC
>CALALV010000007.1 GCA_937925605.1 uncultured Woeseia sp. | reverse complement strand
GTGGCGGGCGGCGCCGGCTAGCCCAGCGGCGGCGCGGAATCAAGGGCTCCCGGCACTGCTTTTCGGGCCGCCGTGGAGTAGTCTGGAGGACCGGCCTGTCGTCCTCGCGGGCGGCCGCCGCGGGTCACCCGGAGGAACGATTTGCGCCTGCCCAGCACCGTTCTCGTCGCGCTCCTCGTCGGCACCTGCTCGTCGCCGCCGCCGCTCGTGGAGCAGGTCGAACGGCTTGGCGAGCTGCGCGGCGTCACCCGCAACACGCCGACCACCAACTACCTCGGCGAGGACGGGCCGGCCGGCCCGGAGTACGACTTGGTGCGCGGGCTAGCCGACGAACTCGGTGTCGAGCTTGCCATTTACACGGTAGACAGCGTCGCCGAGGTCGTGCCCTACCTGTTGTCCGGCGACGTGCACATGGCCGCCGCCGGACTGTCGGCGACCGACTCGCGCCGCGAGTACATCGACTTCGGGCACCCGTACAACAGCGTCGACATGCACCTCGTGTACCGCCTCGGCACGGGCCGGCCGCGCGAAGTCGCCGACATCGCCGGCCGCCGCATCGAGGTCGTCGCGAACAGCTCGCACTCGGAAATGATGGCCGCGCTCGCCCAGGCCTACCCGGGCATCGAGTACAGCGAGAACGCGGATCTCGAGGTCCGCGACCTGCTGGAGAAAGTCGCGCTCGGTGAGATCGACCTGACGATCGCCGACTCGACCGCGTTCAACATCCAGCGCCACTTCTACCCCGACCTGCGCGTCGCGCTGGACCTGGAGCTGGACGACCCGCTGGCCTGGGCCTTCCGCAAGGACGACGGCCACAGCCTGCTCAAAGTCGCAGACGACTACCTGATCCGCGCGGGGCGCGCCGGCACGCTGGCGCAGGTTCACGACCGCTACTATGGCCACGCGGAGAAATTCGACTACGTCGGCACACGCGCCTTTATCCGCCACTTCGAGAGTCGCCTGCCGCGCTACCGCGAACTGTTCGAGGAAGCCGGCCGCGAGAACAACGTCGACTGGCGCCTGCTGGCCGCGATCGGCTACCAGGAGTCGCACTGGCGGCCGCACGCGGTATCGCCGACCGGCGTGCGCGGCATCATGATGCTGACGCAGGCGACCGCGGCGTTCCTCGACGTCGAAGACCGCCTGGACCCGGAAAGCAGCATCAGCGGCGGCGCGCGCTACTTCGCGCTGCAGCTCGAGCGCTTCGCGGACGATGTCCCGGAGCCGGACCGCACCTGGCTCGCGCTGGCCGCCTACAACGTCGGCTATAACCACGTCATCGATGCGCGCCAGATCGTCGAGTGGCAGGGCGGCGACCCGGACACCTGGGTCGACGTCGCCAAGACGCTGCCGCTGCTCGCCCAGCGCAAGTGGTATTCGCGCGTCGAGTACGGCTACGCGCGCGGCTGGGAGCCGGTCCTGTACGTCAACAACGTGCGCCGCTACTACAACATCATGCGCTGGCTCACCGAGGGCACGGAGCTGGATGATGGCGACGAGGCGGACACGGACGCGACGGAACTCGCCAGCAGCGAATAGCGTGACCGCGCGCTGACGGATTCGAAGGCAACCGGCGGAGTGCGGCCGCGGCGCGCCGCCGGCATACTCGGCCTGTCTTCTGTCATTGCCGGAGGCGGCATGCTCGACCAGGTGCTGATCATCGCAGGCGTCACGCTGCTGATCATGGTCAGCCCGGGCCCGGACATGCTGCTCGTGATCCGCAACACGTTCGCCGGCGGCCGGGCCGGCGGACTGCTGACCTCGCTCGGCACGCTGTCCGGCAACCTCGTGCACATCGGCTACTGCGTCGCCGGCATCGGCTGGCTGATCTCGCAGAGCATCGTCGCGTTCAGCGTTCTGAAGTACGCCGGTGCCGCCTACCTGCTGTGGCTGGGCCTCGCCAGTTTCCGCGCCCGCGGCGAACGCCTGGAGCCGGCCGACGGCCGGCAGGGCCCGGCGCGGCGCGGCTGGTTCGTGCAGGGCTTCGTCACCAACCTGCTGAACCCGAAGGGCACGCTGTTTTACCTCGGCCTGTTCACGGTCATCATCGAGCCCGGCACGTCCGCGGCCGGCCTGCTGCTGCTGATCGCAACGACCGTCGCGGTCAGCGCTGCTTTCTGGCTGGTGTTCGTCTGGACGCTGGACCGCCCCGGCCTGCGCCGCTTCATCGAGCGCTGGCAGCTGACCGTGAACCGACTGTTCGGCGGCCTGCTGGTCTTCCTGGGCCTGCGCGTGGCGCTGCTCGACCGCTAGCGGCGCTCGGCGAAAAACGCCTCGAGCAGGCGGCCGCAGTCCTCCGCGAGCAGCCCGCCGTTGACCTCGACGCGGTGGTTCAGGCGGCGCTCGCCGGCCAGGTCCAGCACGCTGCCGGCCGCGCCGGCCTTCTCGTCGTAGGCGCCGAACACGACGCGCGCGACGCGCGCCTGGATCAGCGCGCCCATGCACATCGCGCAGGGCTCCAGCGTGACGAACAGCTCGGCGCCGGGCAGCCGGTAGTTGCCGCTCGCCGCGCCGGCCTCGCGCAGCGCGAGGATCTCGGCGTGCGCCGACGGGTCGTGGGTCGTGACCGGGGCGTTCGCGCCACGGCCGATCACCTGCCCGTCGCGCACGACCACGGCGCCGACCGGCACCTCGCCCGCCGCGGCGGCCGCGGCGGCGAGGTCCAGCGCCTCCCGCATGCAGGCCCGGTCACGTTCCGACCAGGCGCCGCTCATGCCGGAACCGGCGTCACCGTCGGTCGCCCTCATCGTCGGACGGACGAGCGAACACCGATTCGTCCAGTTCCGGGTTGACCTTGATTTCCAGCGCCTCGGTCACCTGCACCGGCTCGCCGGAATCGCTGCTGCGCGTCTCGCTCTTGAAACTGAACAGCACGCCGTCGACCGTCTGGAACTCCAGGTAATAGGTGTCGAGATCGGTCGCGACGGTCGTCCGCTCCGGGTTCACCGGCGCGAATTCCTGGATGCGGCTGATCAAGTAGGAATACGGATGGATGTGCAGCCGCTGCCGGTAGCCGTCCGGGTCGGTCGCGTCGATGACCCAGTGCAGCAGGCCCGCGGTTTTCTCGCGCTCCTTGAGCTCCAGCCGCGTGCCGCTCGCGACCTGCTCGTGCAGCGCGTACAGGTTGTGCCGCAACGCCCGGCGTACCGCCGTCAGCGCCCACTCGGGCATCTCCTCGGCCTCGGCGAGCGAGCCGGCCTGTTGCCAGGCGGATTCGCCGTCGTTGCCGGCGGAGAAAACGCGGCGGTCGTCGTCGTAGACGTCCAGCCGCATGCGGCCGTCGCGGGTCGCGATGTAGTGCGTCGTGAACTGCTGTTTGCGCTCTTCCACGCGGCGCCTGACTTCCAGCGCCGAGACGGCCTCGAGCGCCGCCGCGCCGCCGCGCGCTTCCGTGTGGCGCGCGACGATCGTGTCCAGGTCCAGTTGTGGTTCGGCCTTTTCGCAGCCGGCCGCCGCCAGCAGGCTGGCGACGACGGCGAGGCCGTTACGACGAAGCGAGGTGTTCATCTGTTTTTTCCCGGGCACCGTACGGTGCCACCCGAGCCCCCGTCGGGGCGGACGGCGGTTGGACAGCCCGCCGGCGAAAAGTTTAATGGACGCGGCTAGCCCGGCCAACGGGCGTGCCGGGCGGCCCGGCCGGAGCCGGCCGGCCGGTCATTCCCACTCGATCGTCGCCGGCGGCTTCCCGGAGATGTCGTAGGCGACCCGCGAGATGCCGTCGACCTCGTTGATGATGCGCAAGCTGACGTGCTCCAGGAACTCGTACGGCAGGCGCGCCCAGCGCGCCG
>CALALV010000006.1 GCA_937925605.1 uncultured Woeseia sp. | reverse complement strand
TTCTGTTCTGTATGCCGGGCCCCCCGGCGAAGCCGCAGTTCTTTCCTTAGACTTCCATCCTGGCAACCGCGGCCGCCGATCACTCGAGGGAGTAGCGCAAATGAAGACAGCAGCATTCGCAGGAAGGGCCTGCGGCCGGCTCGCGGCGCGCGGCGGCCTCGCCGCGCTCGCGGCGGGCATCATCACCGCCCTGCCGGGCCTCGCGCTCGCGCAGGACAGTGACGACGAGGACGACCGGGCCATCGACGTCATCACCGTCACCGGCACGCGCATCCAGAACCAGAACGTCATCGCGGCCAGCCCGGTCACGACGATCGGCCAGGAAGAGATCGAGCTGAAACAGACGCCGAACATCGAGCGCGTGTTCCGCGACCTGCCGATCACGATTCCCGGCGACGGCGAGAACGTCAACAACGGCACGGCCGGCCAGGCGACGCTCGACCTGCGCGGCCTCGGACCGGAACGCTCGCTGATCATGATCGACGGCAAGCGGCTCGCGCCCTACGACATCGACGGCATCGTCTCGACCGACGTGATCCCGGTGAACATGCTGGAGCGCGTCGACGTCGTCACCGGCGGCGCCTCGGCGGTGTACGGCTCGGACGCGATGTCCGGCGCCGTCAATTTCATCCTGCGCAAGGGCTTCGAGGGCGTCGAGTTGGACCTCGGCTATTCGGACACGCAGGAGGGCGGCGAGGACACCTATTACGTGATGGGCCTGATGGGCGTCAATTTCGACGACGACCGCGGCAACCTGACCTTCGGCGGCGGGCGCACGGTACGCGGCGCGATCCTGCTGGCGGAGCGCGACTTCGGCCTGTTCGGCGTGTCCTCGACCACGGGCTCGGGCCTCGGCTCGCAGCCGCAGCGGCCGTCCGCCGACTGTACCGGCAACACGGAGTTCACGACCGCGCACTCGACCGGCGTCGGCTCGACGACGGCGATCCCGGCGACGCTGAACCTGCGCAGCGGCAACAGCTACCAGTTCCGCGACGACATGAGCCTGCAGGCCGGCGAATGCGCCCGCTTCAACTTCAACCCGTTCAACTACTACCAGACGCCGCAGGATCGCTGGCAGGCCACCACCGTCGGTACCTACGACGTCACCGACGAGATCGAGGTTTACGCGCGCGCCTCGTTCTCGGCCAATCGCTCGGACTTCCAGATCGCGCCCAGCGGCACCTTCGGTACGGCGTTCACGATCCCGGTCATGAACCCGTTCTTCACGGACGCGACGCGCACGACGATCGTCAACGACCTGAACGCCGGCGCGGCGGCTTTCGTGCAGGCACAGAACGACGAGATCGACCGGGTCAACAACCTGCCGAACCCGACCCAGGACGACCTCGACTCGCGCGACGCGGCGCAAGGAGCACTCGCCGCCGACCCGATGGGCTTCAGCTCCGTCGGCATCCAGGACCTGAACAACGACGGCGTCTTCGACGCCAACGACGCGTTCACGTCGACCGCCCGGCGGCGCACGCTCGAGCTCGGCCCGCGCACCGGCGTGTTCGACACGGACTACTCGCAATACGTGGTCGGTGTCCGGGGCGAGATCCCGGGCACGGACACGTGGAACTTCGACGTGTCCTACCAGCGCGGCGAGTCGGATTTCGTCGAGACCCGCGACGGCTTCACGAACCTGAACAACCTGCAGGCGGGTATCAACACGGTCGATCCGAACCAGTGCATCGATGCGCTCGGCAACGTCACGGCCGCGCCTTGCACCCCGATCAACGTGTTCGGACCGGTCGGCTCGATCACCGACGCACAGCGCGAGTCGGGGTATTTCATCGCGATCGCGAGCGACCTGCGGCAGTCGGTGCAGACCGTCTACCACGCCTCGGTCGACGGCATGATCGAAGGCCTGCGTAACCCGTGGGCGGAGGACGGCATGTTCCTGGCGGCGGGCTACGAGTACCGCGAGGAGTTCGCGCAGTCCTCGCCGGACGAGTGCCTGAAGGAGGCCCCGGCCAGCTGCCAGGGCGGCGCGGGCGGCAATCGCCTGCCGGTCAAGGGCAAGTACGACGTCAACGAGGCCTTCCTCGAGACGATCTACCCGCTGGTGCAGGGCCGCCCCTGGGCCGAGAACCTGAGCATCGAGGCCGGCTGGCGCAGCTCGGACTTCAGCATCCAGGGCTCGACCGACACCTGGAAGGCCGGCCTGTCCTGGGAGGTCGTCGAGGGCTTCCGCTTCCGCTTCATGGAGCAGAAGGCGGTGCGCGTCGCGAACATCGGCGAGTTGTTCAGCCCGATCACGACCGGCCTCGACAACGCGACGCTCGACCCCTGCTCGATCGGCAACCCGAACCCGCCGGCGCCGGGCTCGACGCTGTTCAACCTCTGCGTGCAGACCGGCATGCTGCCGACCCAGGTCGGCCTGGTGCCCGACATCATCGCGGGCCAGGTCAACGTCTTCAACGGCACGAACCCGACCAACCTGCCGGAACCGGAGACGGCGCGGACGACGACCTTCGGCTTCGTCTGGGAGACCGACGGCCTGTTCTCCGACACGCTCGGCGCGACGACGCTGTCGCTCGACTACTACGAGATCGAGATCAGCGACTACATCGACGAGCCGTCGGGCCAGGAAGCGCTGGACCTGTGCTACGTGCTACAGGACCCGGCAGCCTGCGGCGGCATCGTGCGCATCGGTGGTGCGCTGGGCGAGACCGGTACCGGTGCGCCGGCGTTCTTCACGAACTTCGAGCGCTTCGCGGCGGAAGGTCTCGACCTGTCGGTCATCACCGGCCTGGACATCGGACGCTTCGGCGAAATGCAGTTCAACCTGACGGCACATCGCTACCTGACGAACGAGTTCCAGACGACGGCGGCGTCACCGGTGGTGGACTGCAAGGGCCGCTACGGCACGTCCTGCGACCCGGTGCCCGAGTACCGGCACACGCTGCGCGCCGCGTGGTTCCGCGACAACCTCGACGCGTCGCTGCTGTGGCGCCACGTCGGTGACATGGACGCGCAAAGCGGGGAGGCATCGGCGCTGTTCCCGGCGTTCCGTAGCGTGGGCGCACAGGACTACTTCGACCTGACGCTCGGCTACCGGATGATGGACAACATCCGCTTCAACCTGCTGATCGCCAACCTCGCCAACGAAGACCCGCCGATCCTCGGCAACGAGACCGGCTCGACGGCGTTCAACTCGGGCAACACGTTCCCGAGCCTGTTCGACACGCTCGGCCGCACCTACTCGTTCAGCGTCAAGCTGTCCTTCGAGTAATCCGGCCAGGCGGACCGGACGGCGGCGGCCCCGGCCGGGGCCGCCGCTTTTCATTTGCGCAGCGCGTCTTTTCATCGCACGGCCATTCCTGCGACACTCCGCGCATGCATCGATTCATGTTGATTGCCTGCGTGCTGCTGCCGCAGGCCCATGCCGACAGCGAGCTTCCCGAAGAGCTGCTGGCCTGCCACGACCTCGAGGCCGCGGCCGCGCGCCTCGCCTGCTACGACCGCGTGAGCGGGCGCGAGGACGCCCGGCAGGCTGCAGCGGCGAGCGGAACGCTGCCGCGCGCCACCCCGGCGCCGGCAGTCGCGCCCGCGCCGGAACCGGAGCCCGAACCCGGGCCGGAACCCGAGCCGGAACCCGAGGAGTACACCGCCACCGTCGTAGCGGTCGCGAAAAAGCCGCGGGGCGAGCTGATCGTCACCCTCGACAACGGCGAGCGCTGGGAAGAACTGAGCCCGTCGCGCTATTTCCCGCTGGACGCGGGCGACCGGGTCGAGATCCGGCCCGGGCCGTTCAACTCGTTCCGGATGGTCTCGCGCATCGGCCGCTCGACCCGCGTGCGCCGCGCCGACTGAGTCAGCCGGCCGCCTTGCGGCGCCGGCGGTGGGCGTGCAACAGCGGCTCGGTGTAGCCGCTCGGCTGGCGCGCCCCCTCGAACACCAGGTCGCAGGCCGCCCGGAACGCGATGCTCGCGTCGAAGTCCGGCGCCATCGGGCGGTAGCTTGGATCGTGCGCGTTCTGCCGGTCGACGACCGCGGCCATGCGCTCCAGCGTCTCGCGCACTTCAGCCTCGTTACAAACGCCGTGCGCGAGCCAGTTCGCGATGTGCTGGCTCGAGATGCGCAGCGTCGCGCGATCCTCCATCAGGCCGACGTCGTCGATGTCCGGCACCTTCGAGCAGCCGATACCGGCGTCGATCCAGCGCACGACGTAGCCGAGTATGCCCTGCGCATTGTTGTCGAGCTCGGCGCGGATCTCGTCGGCCGACCAGCGCGGGTCTGCCGCGAGCGGCGGTGTCAGGATCGCGTCCAGCGACGCCTCCTCGCGGTGCGCGAGCTCGCGCTGGCGCGCGGCGACGTCGACCTCGTGGTAGTGCATCGCGTGCAGCGTCGCGGCCGTCGGCGACGGCACCCACGCGCAGTTGGCGCCGGCGCGCGGGTGCGCGGCCTTGGTCTCGACCATCTGCCCGAGCAGGTCGGGCTTCGGCCACATGCCCTTGCCGATCTGCGCGCGGCCCGGCAGGCCGCAGCGGATGCCGACGTCCGCGTTGCGGTCCTCGTAGGCAAGGATCCAGGGCTCGCTCTTGATCGTTTCCTTGCGCTTCACCGGGCCGGCCAGCATGCTCGTGTGGATTTCGTCGCCGGTGCGGTCGAGGAAACCCGTGTTGATGAACACGAGCCGCTCGCGCACGGCGCGTATGCAGTTCGCAAGGTTGAGGCTGGTGCGCCGCTCCTCGTCCATGACGCCGATCTTCAGCGTATTGCGCGGCAGTTCGAACAGGTCCTCGACGCGCGCGAACAGCGTATCGGCGAACGCGACCTCGGCCGAGCCATGCATCTTCGGCTTGACGATGTAGACGCTGCCGGTCCGGCTGTTGCGGTAGCGGCCTTTCTGCTGCAGGTCGACCAGCGCGCAGGCCGTCGTCACGACCGCGTCGAGGATGCCCTCGAACACCTCGTCGCCGTTTGCGTCCAGCACCGCGTCGGTCGTCATCAGGTGGCCGACGTTGCGCACCAGCATCAGGCTGCGCCCGGGCAGAATCAGCGGCTGGCCGTCGGTGCCGGTGAACTCGCGGTCGGCTTCCAGTTCGCGGGTCAGTGTCCGGCCGCCCTTGTCGAAGCGGGTCGCCAGCGTGCCGTCCATCAGCCCGAGCCAGTTGCGGTAGACCGCAACCTTGTCTTCCGCGTCGACGGCGGCGACCGAGTCCTCGCAGTCCTGGATGGTCGTGACGGCAGCTTCGAGGATCACGTCAGCGACCCCTGCCCGCGCAGATCTGCCGACCGGGTGCTCGGGGTCGAGCACGATCTCGACGTGCAGGTCGTGGTGGCGGAACAGCAGGCCGGTAAGGCTGCCTTCGCGACGCCAGCCGACGAAAGCAGCCGGGTCGGCCGGGGGCGTCACGCCGCTGCCGGCGCGAATCGTCAGCCGGCCGTCGTCGCCCAACTCGTACGCCGTTACCTCGGCGTGCCGCGCGCCGTCGAGCGGCAGCGCGCGATCCAGGAAGTTGGCCGCGTAGTCGATCACCGCGGCGCCGCGCTTCGGGTTGTAGCTCCGGCCCGGTTCGCGGCCGTCGTCCGCGGGAATAACGTCGCTGCCGTACAGCGCGTCATACAGGCTGCCCCAGCGCGCGTTCGCGGCATTCAGCGCGAAGCGTGCGTTGCTGACGGGGACGACCAGCTGCGGGCCGGCGACGGTCGCGATTTCCGGGTCGACGTTGTCCGTCGCAATGCTGAAAGCCTCGCCCGCCGGCTCGAGGTAGCCGATCTCGGCGAGGAAGCGGCGGTAGCCCTCGCGATCGCGAATCGGCCCGGGATGCGCCCGGTGCCAGTCGTCGATGGCGGCCTGCAGCTGCTCGCGCGTCTCCAGCAGTCGCCGGTTTTCCGGCGTCAGCGACTCGACGATCGCGGCGAGCCCGCTCCAGAACCGGTCCGGCGCCATGCCGATTGCCGGCAGCAAGTCCCTTTCCACGAAGTCGCGGAATACCGGCGCCGCGCTTACCTGCTTCCCTGTCGCCATGCTGCCTCTCGCTGCTCGATTGAAGTGGCAAGTCCGGCATCATAGTGAATCCTGCAGCGCGAACCCACCCGCGCGGCCCCGCCGGCGGCGCTTTGTGATATACCTTGGCGGGCGCCGGGTGTGCGCGACAGCGGTCGTCGTCCCCGGCGCGACAACAAGAATCCATAACTATGCATAGGGAACCACAGGCGCTCGCTGCCGAAGGCCCGCTGGCGGGGGCCGGCGAAATCACGCGCGACTCCCTCGTGCGCATCCTCGAGATCATGCAGAGGCTGGCGGCGCCGGAGGCGCTGCCGGAACTGCTGCGCGAGATCATCGAGGTGGGCCGGATCGCGATCGTCGCCGAGACCGGCATGCTGTGGCTGCACGAACGCAAGGCCGGGGAACTCGTGCTCGTCGTGCCCTCGGCCGAGCCGGCATTGCGCTGCCCGCTCGGCGACGGGCTCGCCGGCCAGGCCGCAAGTGCGCGGCGCATCGTCAACCTGTCCGACGGTGGCGGCGCGCGGCTGCCGCGGCCGCTGCCCGCGACGATCGACGGCGCCGCCGTGCGCTCCGTGCTCAGCGTGCCGATCCTCGGCCAGGACGATTCGATACTCGGCGTGATGCAGTGGCTGGGCGAGCAGCCCGGCCAGTTCGATCGCCACGACGAGTGGATCGCCCCGGCGCTGGCAGCGCAGGCAGCGATCGCGATCCAGCACTCGCGTTTCACCGACCAGCTGCTCGCCGATGCGATCCTGCGGCGCGAGGTCGCCGTCGCGCGCGAGATCCAGCAGAGCACGCTGCCGCGCGAGATGCCCCGGGTCCCGGGTTACGACCTGCACGGCCGCTTCCTGCCGACCGATCATACCGGCGGCGACCTGTTCGACCTGGTAGTGCTCGACGAACGGCTGTTCATGCTGCTCGGCGACGCGACCGGGCACGGCTTCGGGCCGGCGCTGTCGGCAACCCAGATGCAGGCCATGCTGCGGGTCGCGTTTCGGCTCGGTGCCGATCTCGACACGGCCTACCGGCACGTGAACAACCAGCTCGCCGAGGACCTGCCGGACGACCGTTTCATCACCGCGTTCATGGGCTTCCTCGACCCGGCCAGTCACGAGGTCTGCTACCACTCGGCCGGCCAGGGCCCGATCCTGCACTACCGTGCCGCCAGTCGCCGCTGCGACTGGCACAAGCCCAGCAGTTTCCCGGTCGGCGCCATGGAGCTCGCGGACACCGATGCCGCGCGGCGCCTGCAGCTTGAGCCCGGCGACATCCTCGCGCTGGTATCGGACGGCATTTACGAGTATGCGAACGCGGAAGGCGTGCAGTTCGGCGAAGGCGGTGTCGCGGAGGTCGTCGATGCGTGCCGCTCGCTGCCGATGGCGGAGCTCGCCCGGCGAATGATCGATGCGGCCTTCGCGTTCGGCGGCACCGCCCCGCAGGCGGACGACATCACGCTGGTGCTGGTGCGGCGCCTGCCCTGACCCGTGGAGGGTGCAATGCGACAGGAATTCGGCCGCAGCCTCGACGAACTCGCCAACATCGTCGCGTTTACCGGGCGCTTTTTCGAATCCGGCGCGGCGGACCGGTCTCTCAAGAACGTCGTGGACCTGTGCGTGGAGGAGCTGTTCGTCAACATGCTCAGGTACAACCGGGAAAGCGTGGCGGACATCCTGATCGAGATCGGCCCGCAGGATAGCGGGGTCAGAGTCAGCCTGACGGATTTCGACGTCGAGCGCTTCGACCCGCACGACGCACCGCCGGTCGACGTCGACGCGCCGCTTGCCGAACGGGAGCCGGGCGGGCTCGGCTTGTACCTGGTCATGAAGATGGCCAACGCCGTCCACTACGAGTACCGCGACCGGGTGAGCAAGATCACCTTCATTGCCGATCGGAAGGACAAGAATGCTGGACATTGAACGCAGGAGCGATGGCACGGTGGTCGCCACCGGGAGACTCGACGCCGCGCAGGCTGCGCGCGCGCAGGACTATCTCGACGGTATCGAGGGCGCCTGCGTGATCGACCTGTCCGCGCTCGAGTACATATCGAGCGCCGGACTCGGCGTGCTGCTCCGGACGCACAAGCGCCTGCTGGCCGACGGCGGCGGGCTGAAACTCGTCAACGTCAACGCGCACCTCTGCGATATTTTCGCCTATTCCGGGTTCGACCGGCTGTTCGAGATCGTGCCGGCCCAGTCGGATGGCAACGCAAGAAGCTGAAATTACTGAAATTAGTTCGAGGCCACCCGGACTTGAAAAAAAACGCCAACTTTTTGGCCGCTGCGCCGTAATTATGGACAGGACCCACGAACAGGCACTCGTCCGGCGCTGCCGGCAGGGAGACAGACACGCGATGGAACTCCTGCTGACGCATTACGAAAAGCCCGTGTACAACGCGGCGCTGCGCATGCTCGGCAACCCGGAGGACGCAGCGGACGTCACCCAGACGGTATTTCTGAAAGCGTTCGAGAACATCCTGCGCTACGACCCGGCGCGCCGCTTCTTCAGCTGGATCTATCGCATTGCGATCAACGAGTCGATCGACCAGCTGAAACGCCGTCGGCACGACGTCCCGCTGGACACCGAACCGCCAGCGGACACGCCGCTACCGGCTGAGTCGCTGCAGGAGCAACAGGTCGGCGACGAGATCCAGGCCGTGTTGCTCGAACTGGAACCCGACCTGCGCGCCGTGATCGTGCTGCGCTATTTCACGGAATGCGACTACCGCGATATCGGCGCGACGCTCGGCATCCCCGAGTCGACCGTCAAGTCCCGCCTGTTCAGCGCCCGACGCGACATGCGCCGGCGCCTGCAGCGTCACGGAATCCTTTCACCATGAGCAACGAACGCCGAGAGCAACTGTTGAGCGCCGCGCTCGACGACGACCTGGACGACGAGGAACGCCGCGAACTCGACGCGTTGCTTGAGGAAAGCGGCGGCCGCGAGGACCGGCAGGCCTATGCCGCCATGCACGACCTCCTGAAAGACGTGGAAGCGGCCGCGCCCCCGGCAGCGCTGCAAGCAGCGATCAGGCGCCAGGCACGCCTGCCCGCGGGCAGGGCGCAGGGCTGGCAGTGGCTGTTCCCGGGCCTGCGCTACGCGGTCGCCGCGAGTGCCGGCGCACTGGCCACGCTCGCGGTGCTGAACGCCGATTCGGTCCCGGGCGCCGGCCGGGTGGACCAGCTGGGCGGCAGCATGGCGCCGGCCGACGTGCGCCAGGCCCACGTCCCGGTCGTCTCGCGCCGCTTCGCGGCCGAGGGCTTCGAGTCGCTCGTTTCCCTCCGTCCGAATGCGGCGGGACTGGCGCTGTCGCTCGACCTCGAATCCCGGCGTCCGCTGGACGTGGCCGTGCGACTCGACGGCACCGGTCTCCTCGTTGACGGCCTCGCCGGCGTCGACGGCGAACTCGGCAACCTGTCGATCCGTCCCGACTCGCTGAACCTGAGCGTGCGCGGCGGACGCCGTCTGGAAGTCTTACTGCGCCGCAGGGAATCCGCGTCGCAGGCGGAAGCCGCCGCACCGATACGGCTGGATTTTTCGAGCGAAGGCGAGCTGCTGGAGCAGGGAGCATTGCAGCAGCCCGTTCGCTGACGGGGCGGCGCCGGCCAGGCCGGCGCGCGCCCGGGATCACAGGAGCAAGGCGATGAGCAGCAACGACAACAACAGGGGACGAATGACGGCGATCGTGGCGGTGTTCGCCATAGCCATCGGCGTGGTCGCCTACTTCGGCGTCAAGTATCCGGAACCGGATTCGGGCGCGAGCGGCACGATAGCGCCGGCCGAGCGCTACCGGGGCGAGCAGATCGACGCCGACGACGTCAAGCTCGGCGACGAAGCCGTCGCCCAGGTCATGCAGACCGACATTTACCAGGCAATCATCGCGGACGAAGCGTTTGCCGAAGCGATGCGCGACGCCTCTTTCCGCGAGGCCCTGTTCGGTGACGCGATGCGCGGCGCGGCGCGCGAAGAGGTATTTCTCGCGGTGCTGCGCAACGATGCGGCGATCGCGGCGCTGCGCAACGACGCCGCGCTGGCTGCATTCCGCAACGACGCCGCCATCTCCGCGATGCGCGGTGAGGCGTTCCGGGCCGCGGCGCGCGATGCCGCTTTCCGCGAGGCAGCGATGACCGACGCGTTCCGGGCCGCGGCACGCGATGCCGCCTTCATGGACGCGATGCGCGATGCCGCGTTCGCCGACTCGTTCCGCGAGGCAGCCATGGCGGACCTGTACCGCAACGCTGCGTTCCGCGAGGCGATGCTGAGCGACGCGGCGCAGGCGGCGGCTGCGCGCGGCGGTGACGCGTTCTACGATGCCCTGCGCGGTAACGCCGCGCTGGCGGAAGCGCTCGCCAGGGACGCCAACCTGCGGGCGGCGTTCTCGAGCGACGCCGCACGTGCGGTCCTGCGCGCAGACGCGTACCGGGCAGCCATGCGCGGCGACCTGGCGCGCTCGGCGCTGCGCTCGGCCGCACTGTCGGCGGCGTTGAGCAACGATGCCATGGCCCTCGCGCTGCGCGGCGAGGCCTTCCGGGCCGCCCTCCGCGAGGACAGCTTCCGCAATGCCCTGCGCGGCGACGCGATGCTCGATGCCCTGCGCAACGAGGCGTTCGCCAGCGCACTGGCGCAAGACAGCTTCCGGGCCGCCTTGCGCGGCGACGCCCTGCGCGACGCCATGCGCAGCGACAGCATGGTCGCGGCCCTGCGCAGCGACGCGGCGCTGCGGGCCTTCCGCAGCGATGCGATGCTGAACGCGATGAGGAATGCATCGTTCTCGGCGGCGCTGGCGAGCGACAGCTTTCGCCAGGCGCTGATGAGCGACGCGCAGCGCGCCGCGCAGCGGATCGGTGACGCCGCCCGCGCAACCAACTGAGCGGCGCTGACAATTCGCCCGGAGCTCCGCGGGGACCCGTCCGGCAAAATCGGACGGGTCCCTCTCTTTACGGGACGGCCTTGAACAAGAAGAACACGCCGCCGCTCGCGAGCCTGCTCGCGACTACCCTGCTCGCCGCGTCAGCCGCCGGCGCCGAGCCCTTCGAACTCGACGTCGTCGAGACGGACCAGGTCCGGCTGCTCTATTTCGACCCGTTTCAGACCCACCTCGTGCCGCACGTCGTGCGCAACTTTCACAACTCGCTGGAATTCCAGCGACGCGTGTTCGACTGGGAGCCGGCGGAGAAGTCGACCGTCGTGCTGACGGATCTCGCGGACTACGGCAACGCCGGCGCGGGTGCGTCGCCGTACAACGGGGTGTCGATCTACGTAGCGCCGGCGAGCCGCACGCTCGAGACGATGCCGAGCAGCGAGCGGATATTCATGATCATGAACCACGAGCTAGTGCACGTCGCGAACATGGACGTGGCGAACTCTGTGGACCGGCGCTGGCGCCGGCTGTTCGGCGGCAAGCCGCGGCAGACCGACCGGCACCCGCTGTCTATCCTGTACAACTACCTGACAGTGCCGCGGCTCACGTCGCCACGCTGGTACCTGGAAGGTGCCGCGGTTTTCATGGAGACCTGGATGTCGGGCGGCATCGGCCGCGCCCAGGGCGCCTACGACGAGATGGTGTTCCGCTCGATGGTGCGCGACGACGCGTATTTCTACAGCAACCTGGGCATCGTTTCCGAAGGCGTCGCGATCGACTTCCAGGGCGGCGCGAATGCCTACCTGTACGGCACGCGCTTCGTCAGCTACCTCGCGTACGAGTATTCGCCGCAGCACGTCATCGACTGGCTGAAGCGCGGCGAAGACAGCGAGCGCTATTACTCGAAGCAGTTCCGCAAGGTGTTCGGCAAGGACCTGGAGAGCGCCTGGGACGATTGGATTGCTTTCGAAAAGCGTTTCCAGCAGCAAAATCTCGCACGCGTGCGCACGCAGCCGCTGACGCCGGTCTTGCCGCTTTCCGGGCAGGCGCTCGGCTCGATCTCGCGCGCCTACGTCGACGAGGAGCGCGGCGAACTGGTCGGCGCCTTCCGCTATCCCGGCGTGGTCGCGCACGTCGGCGTGCTGTCGCTCGCCGACGGCCGGCTGCGCCGCGTCAGCGATATAAAGGGCCCGATGACCTACCGGGTCACGTCTTCTGCCTGGGACCCGACGACGCGCACCTTCTTCTATACCGCCGACAACCTCGCCTTCCGCGACCTGGTGGCGGTCAACGTCGACACCGGCAAGGAGCGCATGCTGCTGAAGGATGCGCGCATCGGCGACCTCGTCTACAACCCGGCGGACCGCTCGCTGTGGGGCCTGCGGCACCTGAACAGCTACGTGTCGCTGGTGCGCGTTCCCTATCCCTACGATCGCTGGAACCAGCTCTACACCTGGCCCTACGGCCAGGTCGCCTACGAGCTCGACCTGTCCGACGACGGCGAGTTCCTGTCGCTGTCGCTGGGCAAGATCGACGGCAGCCAGCACCTGGAGGTCTACCGCACGGCCGACCTGCTCGAGGCGCGTGCCGAGCCGGTCTCGAGCTTCGATTTCTCGCCCGCCGTTCCAGAGGGATTCCAGTTCTCGCCGGACGGCAGCTACCTGTACGGCAGCTCGTTCTACACGGGCGTCTCGAACATTCTGCGCTACGACCTCGAGACCGGTGAGCTCGACGCGCTGTCGAACGCAGAGACCGGTTTCTTCCGCCCACAGCTGCTCGGGGACGGGCGCATGCTCGTGTTCGAGTACACGGGCCAGGGCTTCCGGCCCGGCATCATCGAGCCGGGTATCCTGGACGAGGTCAGCACGATCCGGTTGCTCGGTACCGAGATCGCGGCGAAGCATGCGCAGGTGCGCGAGTGGAACGTCGTCGGCACCCTGCCGGACTTCGACGACGAAACGCTGATCACGAAGCGCGGCAAGTACCGGCCATACCGCGAGTTCGAGTACGACTCGGGCTACCCGGTGATCGAGGGCTATCGCGGCGGAGAGACGCTCGGCTGGCAGTTCCAGTTCACCGACCCCGCGCAGTTCAATCACCTGGACCTGACGCTCAGCTACTCGCTCGACGGCGACACGCCGTCCGACGAGTCACTGCACGCGACGCTCGCCTACCGCGGCCTCAACTGGCACGCCGAGTACCGCCACAACGGCGCGGATTTCTACGACCTGTTCGGCCCGACGAAACGCAGCCGCGCCGGCGATGCGTGGATCCTCGGCTACGACCGCGCGCTGATTTTTGACCGGCCGCGCGAACTCGGCTTCAGCTCGAGCGTGGCCTACTACACCGGCCTGAACGCTCTGCCCGGCAACCAGAACGTCGGCGTGCAGGCGATCGAGCACATTTTCGCGTTCGATATCGGCCTCGAGTACACGCACACGCAAAAGTCGATCGGCGCGGTGGACCACGAAAAGGGCATGGAGTGGGGTCTACACCTCGCAGCGACCGACTCGGACCTGGGCCGCGCCTGGCAGCCGCGCGCGGAATTCGATTTCGGCTTCGCGCTACCGCTGAAACACTCCTCGATCTGGTTCTACAACGCGGCGGGGCTGAGCGACGGCGAGCGCTCGAACCCGCTCGCGAGTTTCTACTTCGGCGGCTTCGGCAACAACTATGTCGACGACGGCGCGGTCAAGCGCTATCGCGAATACTCGAGCCTGCCCGGATTCGAGATCGACGAGGTGCCGGCCGGCGATTTCATTCGCTCCGTCGCCGAGTGGAACCTGCCGCCGGTCCGCTTTCGCGAGGCCGGCACGCCGAGTTTCTTCCTGTCGCACCTGCGGCCCGCCGTTTTCTTTGCGGCCGTCGTCGCGGATCCCGGCGAGTCCTTCGAGCGCACGGTCACGAGCGTCGGTGCCCAGCTCGACCTCAGTTTCACGATCGCCCACCGCCTGCCGATGACACTGTCGGTCGGCTACGCCGCCGGCTACGACGAAGGCAACCGCGTCGGCGACGAATGGATGCTGTCGCTCAAGATACTGTGAAGCGCGGCGTCTCTCGGGCACACTGCGGCTGACACCGCCCGGAGTGCCTGCCGCCCGATGTCCGCCGAGTTCCTGATCACCGCGCCGATCGGCCTGCTGCCGGTGCTGATCTTCCTCGTCGCGCTGCTCTGGCTCGACAGCTACAAGCTGGTATCACTGCGCACGGTATTGGGCGTCATCGCGGCCGGCGCGCTCACCCCGGTGGTCGCGTACCACGCAAACGGCGCATTGCTCGGCCTGGTGCAGGTCGACTGGACCAACTACACGCGCTATTTCGCCCCGGTCGTCGAGGAATTCCTGAAGGCGCTGGTCGTCGTCGCGCTGTTCCGGCGCAACCAGGTCGGCTTCCTGGTCGACAGCGCGATTCTCGGCTTCGCCGTCGGCGCGGGCTTCGCGGTCGTCGAAAACCTCTACTACCTCTACTCGCTGCAGGATACGGGCATCGCCGTCTGGATCGTGCGCGGCTTCGGCACCGCGATCATGCACGGCGGCGTGACGGCGATATTCGCAATATTCGCGCAGACTTTCACCGAGCGCCGGATGCATCTCAATCCGCTCGCGTTCCTGCCCGGGCTGGCCGCGGCAATCCTGCTGCATTCGGTATTCAACCACTTCGTGCTGCCGCCGATGCTGATGACGCTGACCTTCCTGCTGACGCTCCCTCCCCTGCTGTACCTGGTGTTCGAGCGCAGCGCACGGCACATGCACGAGTGGCTCGAACTCGACTTCGACGAGGATGCGCACCTGCTGCAGCAGATCAAATCCGGCGAGTTCCGCGAGACCCGTGTCGGCCGTTTCCTGAATGACCTGAAGACCCGCTTCGACGGCCCCGTGGTCGTCGACATGCTGTGTTACCTGCGCATTTACACCGAGCTCGCGCTGCGGGCGAAGGGCGTGCTGCTGATGCGCGAAAACGGGCTCGACGTCGACGTCGGCGAGCGCACGAGGGAGAAGTTCGTCGAGCTCGAGTACCTGGAGAAGAGCATCGGCCCGACCGGCCTGCTCGCGATGAGCCCGTTCCTGCACATGACGCGCAAGGACCTGTGGCAGTTGTACGTGCTGAATGGCTAGGTCGCGGCGGAACCTCGGGGCAGCCCGTTGACTTGCTGCGCGGCCATCCGGTCTACTGGGATACCAGTCCTGATGGCAAGGAGACAGTCGATGCAGCCACGAATCACCGGCCTCGCGGCTTTCACCTGCGCGGTCCTGTCGCTGCTTGCGGCCGGACCTCCGCCGGCGTCCGCGCAGGCATTGGACGAGGCGACCGAGCGCGCGCTCGATGCCGCCATCGCCGGCAGTCACCGTTCGGACGAGAATCGCGCCCGCGACCGCTACCGCCACCCGAAGGAGACGCTGGCCTTCTTCGGCTTCCGCGCCGACATGACCGTCGTCGAGATCTGGCCGGGCGGCGGCTGGTACACGGAGATCCTGGCGCCGGCACTGAAAGAAAACGGCAGGCTGTATGCCGCGCAGTACAGCGTGAATCCGCCGTTCGCCTACCAGCGCCGCTACTTCGGCAGCTTCCTGACGAAGCTCGGCACTCATCCCGACGTGTTCGGCGAGGTCGTCGTCACGCATTTCTCGTCGCCCTACGAACTCGAGATCGCGCCGCGCGGCTCGGCCGATATGGTCGTCACGTTCCGCAACGTGCACAACTGGTTCGCGGACGGCTACGGCGCGAACGCGGCTGCGCTCGGCTTCCAGGCGATGTACGACGCGCTGAAGCCGGGCGGCATCCTCGGCATCGTCGACCACCGCTGGCCCGACCCGGCCACCGAGGATCCGGGCGCGGAAAACGGCTACATCTCGGAGGAGCGCACGATCGCCGCCGCCGAAGCCGCCGGCTTCCGCTTCGCCGGCCGCTCCGACGTCAATCGCAACCCGCGCGACGACCACGAGCACCCGCAGGGCGTCTGGACGCTGCCGCCCTCGCTCGCGCTGGGCGACGAGGACCGCGACCAGTACCTTGCGATCGGCGAATCCGACCGCTTCACGCTGAGGTTCGTGAAGCCGGCGGACTGACTGGCGGACTTGGAAGGCGCGCGCCGCCACTCGACTTTGCCGATGAAATGGTCTGATCAATTGTACTGAGTCGTCCTGCTACCGGGAGAGACGATGGCTCGAATCGAGAATCTGCGCCTGGCTGATGCCGGGCGACGGCGCGATGCAACTTTCACCGTGCGCGGGTCCGTCGTATGGGAGCGGTCCGACGCAAGTCGCAACGAAGCCGAACTACGGGTGAGCTTCTTCGGCCAGGATCCCCGCGACGACGACCGGCTCGCCAACAACGTCGTCCGGATCGTCAAAGGCAAGTCTGAACGCACGGAGGAAGGCGACCATTCGGTGTGGACCGTAACGGCAGCCGGTCCCGATCGAACGGATTTTTCCCTGGTTCGGGAGAACGACAGTACCTGGGCCTGGCGGCGCCGATTCAACGAAGACCGTCCCGGGCGCGACGAGGTTTATGCCTTGGCGGTCGTGCGCGACAGGTCGGACGGAACGAATATATCGGAATCGGTGCGGTCGAATACGGTGACCGGCAGATACTGACTGGGCCTCGATGTCGCGCGGAGTGGAAACAAGCAGGGCCCCGAGCAGGGGCCCTCTTCGTTGCCGGGTTTGATGGGTGGATTTGAAACGCACCAGCAATCGCGCAGGATATCCTCCGGTTGACCAATCTGAACTCACGTATTTGTTTTGAAAGAGTTTCTAGTTTTCTTCGGGTTGTGCCGAGCCGTTATTGCCGTTTGAAAAACACCTGAGGAGACCGACTTGCGGGCGACTTTCAACCAGGCCTTCTACAGGATTTTCAGGCTTGAGTGCGCAACTAGGCGTGGATTAGCCCGATGCTGAACAGTACAGCTGCAAGCAACGCTGCGCCCGCACGCCGAGTATTCAACCTGGTCCAGTGGTCGAGATAATGTTCCCAGACTTCTGTTGATTCGGAGACCTCAGGCTTTACGGCCGCAAACTTGTTATTCAGCGGAACATTGCCCAGGACCGTTACGAACCAGGTTCCCCCAACATAAGCCACTGCCCCGCCGAGCAAGTAGGGCGAATAAGGGGAACCCCATCCGACGATGGCCGCGATCGCGAGCACCACGCCAATCAAAGCTGTGCCCGTAAAGACTCCGAGGAAACCCGGATTGAGCACCGTAATATTGATAGTCTGCATCGCCAGAGTTCCTTCGGAGGGTGGCATACGGTCCAACGCTTTCATGATGAAGTTTGAGAAAGCGAAAAAGACACCACCGATCAACGCACTGCCCAAGATGGCAGTGATGGTGGCAATGACCAGTAATGTGCTCATGCTGCCGCCTCGCTGTCACCAGCCTTCCAGGTCCCACGCTCGGCAATACGGCGAGCAAACGCGGAAAAATCGCCCGGCTCGCGTCCGAGCGCGCGCTTGACGCCGTCGTCGAGGTAAGCGTTGCGGCCATCCAGAACCGTATCGAACAGGTAATTCAGGAGCCACGCGATATCTTCGGGAATCCCTGATTCTTCGATGCCTCGAGCAAACGATTCGGCAGGTATCTGCACGAATTGCACGTCGCGCTTTGCGGCTTCAGAGATTTCCTCGGCCAGTTCCGTAAATGTCAAAAGGCGAGGTCCGGTTACCTCGTAGATCTCATTCGCATGCCCCGGTTCCGTCAATGCGGCTGCAGCAACATCCGCGATGTCGTTTACATCGATGAATGGCTCAGCAACATCTGCGGCAGGTAGGGCGATAGTGCCATCGAGGACCATCTGGAGAAACTCGCCTTCGGAGAAATTCTGCATGAACCAGCTGGACCTGACTATCGTCCATTCGATATCGCTCGCTCGAACGATCTTCTCGCAAGCCTGGGCTTCTTCCTCTCCGCGCCCCGACAACAACACCAGTCGCTTGACACCCCTGGCGACGGCTTTGCCGACAAACTGTTGAATCGAGTCGGCGGCACCGGGAACAGCAAGATCCGGAGCGTAGGAAATATAGACAGAACGAACTCCATCCAAAACCGCGTCCCAGCCTTCGGGTTTGGCCCAGTCGAATGCCGGATTACCGGATCTCGACCCGGCTCGTGTCGGAATTCCACGTGATTCAAGGCGCTGAATGATTCGTCGCCCCGTCTTTCCCGAGCCGCCCAATACCAGCGTTAACCCGCTCGGCTCTTCGTGTGTTTCTGTAGATCTACTCATGATTCTTTCCCCCAATTATTGCGGCAGTTTCGATGTCCTGCATGAAGCCCTGTGATCTCCTATTGACCGGCTCGCACAGCCAGCTGGCGGTGAGGTAGTTCAGTACGGGCATGATTACGTAAGTCATCAGCACGACAATCGCTGCCACCACCGCGCTGACGGTTAGCAGGCGTGGACCCGCAATCGCCGACGACATTGCAGGTGGTACAAAGTAGACGGGGGCGAGCAGACCGACGAACGTCAGCAGAACCTGCTTGTAACGTTTCGGCTGCCCGCATGGTTGCTTGGACTTCCCACTATCGATGTGCATTGAATTCTCCATACGTTTCATTTCGGCGACGCATCCCGAGAATCGAACGCCGAGCTCGAGTGACCTATGCGGCTGCACTCTCGCGGACCTGACTGACCAGAATTGACCAGTCCATTCCAAGCGCCGCGTATACCTCCGGTGCCTCGGGCGAAGCATTGTCTCCGAGGATTTCGATCATCAGGCTGGATGCATCTGCTATAACCACACCGCTTTGTATGAGCCTTGCAATTCCGGTTTCCCGTTTGGTCATGTCGAACGTTCCGCATGCGTCTACGGCCACGTAGGCTTCGAAGCCTTCTCTTGCCGCGCGCATTGCAGGAAACGCCGCGCACACCTCCAGGGAAAGTCCGGCGAAAATCAGTTTGGTGCGGCCGGTCGCGCGAATCGCGGCCTCCACACGCGGATCATCCCAGGCATTTACAGTGGTTCGATCGATGAAGCTCTGCCCGGGAAGCGCTGCCTGCAATTCCGGAATAGCCGGACCCCAAAGCGTTTCCGAGGACGTGGTCGTCGTCACGATCGGGAGATCTAGCGCGCGCGCTGCTTTCGCCAAGCCCACGATGTTGTGCTTGAGCTCGGCAATCGAGTAGTCGCGGATACCCGTCAGAAGGCCGACCTGGTTGTCCACGAAAACCACCGCTGCATTTCTCGCGGTGAGTGGTTCGGGATTGTGTGAGTTGGTAGCCATTACTTTCTCCTCGGTTAACATTGGAAAGGCATTCGCAGGGAGTTGGCGACCAGGTCAATCAATCGATCCGAACCGGCCCTCGTCGAATGCTCGATTGATTGCCTCGAATTCGCCTGCCGAACTCATTACAAAAGGTCCTCGCTGGACGAATGGTTCCTTTATTGCTTGCCCTTCCAGCAAGGCAAATTGAGCTGCGGAGTGATTTCTGGTGGAAACGCGCACGGTGATTGGTTTGCCACTCTCGGAGTTGTCGATCGCGATCGCCTGACCCTCGCGGAGTCTCGTATCGTCCGCCGATACGGCAACGTCGACATCTCCATCAATCGCGAGGACCAGGGTATTTCGACCCCTGGTGAGTTCGTGCTCGAAGCTGCCGGCTTGATGCAGTTGGCCGTAGAGTATTGTCATAGGCAGCCCTGGAGACCTGGCGCCTGCGACTCCATTGGACTCTCCCATAGCTACACGAACGCTGTGCTGGCTGTTATTAAGCAAGGGCATGTCCTTTTGCCGTACCAGAATCGATGACGGTTCTTCGTAACGGAGCATTCGTGGGACGTTGACGAAGACCTGGAGTCCGTGAATTCTTGAGCCCGCTCTCGGTAACTCGTTGTGCATCGCGCCTCGTCCGGCTTTCAACCAGTAAAGGTCACCGGGCCGAAGGTCGAAGTCGTTGCCGAGCGAATCACGGTTGTGAAAGCGCCCTTCACTATCCGGCAAGATCAGCGAGACCGCCGACATTCCGGCGTGAGGGTGTGTGCCGAATGTGTCCTCGGTCATGACGTAGTGATCGACCATCACCAGGGGATCCATCGCTGGGCCTATGTCCCGCGCACGAAAAGTCCGGGCAGAAAAGCCGGCCCTGATGGCTATCGACTCACCATCCACCGGGCCAGTTACTCGTTGCTTGTTGCCCGTCTCTGTGTTCCTAGCTGGATCTGTTGCCTTGCTCACGCCGTGCCTCGTAGCTTTGTCGGAAATGTTGCAATGAGTGTACTAACGGAACAATAACGAGCAGAAGATCAAAAATTTGAAAACTCTGTTGCATAAATGGAACAATATGAATCCCAGACGGATCGCTTTGGAATCATCAGATGCCGAATCCTGATCTGAATGACTACTTTTACTTCGTACACGTAATCGAAAAGCGGGGGTTTTCGGCGGCATCCGAGGCGCTGGGTCTGCCTAAGTCACGGTTGAGTCGGCACATCCGACAACTTGAGGAGAGAATGGGCGCGCGACTGATTCAGCGCACGACAAGACAATTCCATGTCACGGAGCTCGGAGAGACTTTCTACGCTCACGCTCGCGCGATCGTCGATGAAATGGAAAATGCAGAAAACGCGGTGCGGCGAAAGAAAAACCGCCTGTCGGGAAATGTCACGATCAGTTGTTCGGTTGGCGTAGCACAGTTTGCAACGAAAAAACTAATTGCGCGATTTCTTGCGGAGAATCCACTGGTCACCGTCTCTCAGCAGGTGACGAATCAGAATGTCGATCTGGTCGCTTCTGGTATTGATCTTGCAATACGTGGTCATTCAGTCGCGTTGCCTGATTCATCACTTATTCAACGACCTCTCGCGCAAGTCGAGTGGCAGTTGTTCGCTGCGAGCGACTACGAAGATCAGCACGGAGTGTTGAAGGATCCGTCCGACGTCGACAACCATCAGACGCTCGCGCTCGGCTGGCAATCGCCACATGGAGAATGGACCCTGGAGAACCAATCTGGCGACAAGTTCATGGTAAAGATCACGCCCAGGCTGAAGAGCGACGACATGTCCACGCTCAAGTGTGCCGCAGCAGGCGGGGCCGGACTTGCTGCCCTGCCCGCCTATACATGCCGGGAAGAACTTGAGCGCGGGCAGCTTCGACGGGTCTTATCGAACTGGCATGCTGGTGCTCCTCAACTCAGTCTCGTGGCGCCATCCCGAAAGGGTCAGCCGCAAGCCGTCATTGCGATGCAAGATTTCCTGCTTGCCGAGTTTGCGGATGCCGTAGCCACGCCAGAAGCGCTGCAAGCACCGGGCTAGATCAGAGCGAATAGCAAAATGCCTGTCGTGCGTTCTTACCTGGCTCGGCGGGGTGCCATGTTCAGCGTTGTGGCAACCGAGCCCCCGGGAAAACGCCCCCTCGAAGGGGCCGTTTCTTGCCCGGTGGTGATGGGTGGATTTGAACCCAATCCGCCCTCGCTGCCAGGAAACACACTCCCAGCCGGTGCGGATTGATCTTTAGTGCGATCACCAAAGCACTACAGGACCTTCGGTGAGAATCGACGCGTCGGCGCCAGAACAAGAAGGGGCCCCTGAAAAGGGGCCCCTTCTTGTTCTGGTGGTGATGGGTGGATTTGAACCCAATCCGCCCACCGTGCCGAAATACACACTCCCACCCGGTGCGGATTGACCTTTAGTGCGATCACCAAAGCACTACAGGACCTTCGGTGAGAATCGACGCGTCAGCGCCAGAGCAAAAAGGGGCCCCTGAAAAGGGGCCCCTTCTTGTTCTGGTGGTGATGGGTGGATTTGAACCACCGACCTACGGGTTATGAGTCCGTCGCTCTGACCAACTGAGCTACATCACCGGATTCGCTGTCTGGCGGCCGGGCGGCCGCGAGGGGCGCAAATTGTCCGTTGCACCCCGGCCCAAGTCAAGGGACCCGGCCGTGGCCGTATAATGCCCGTTTTTTCAGGCGTTTTCGCCGCCCGGAGCCCCATGAGCCTGGACCCCCTGTTCCTACTCGAGATGCTCGGCACGGCCGTCTTCGCGATCTCCGGGGCGCTCGCCGCCTCGCGCGCCAACATGGACCTGTTCGGCTTCTCGGTGCTCGCGCTGATGCCGGCGATCGGCGGCGGCACGCTGCGCGACATGATCCTCGACCGCCCGGTGTTCTGGATCGAGGACTCGAGCTACGTGACGATGGCGCTCATAGCCGCGCTCGGCGTGTTTTTCTTCGCCGACCGGCCCGGCTTCCGCCGCCAGCTGCTGGTCTGGATGGACGCCCTCGGGCTCGCGCTGTTCGCGACGCTCGGCACCGACATCGCGCTCGACGCCGGGACCGGCGCGCTGGTCGCGATCATGATGGGCGTCATGACCGCCGTCGTCGGCGGAATGATCCGCGACATCATCTGCAACGAGATCCCGCTGGTGCTGACCCGCGAGATCTACGCGACCGCGGCCTTCACTGCGTCGGTCGCCTACATCGTCGCGGACGGGCTCGGCATCGGCGGCACGCCGGCGCTGGTCGCGGGTGTCCTGGTCGGGCTCGCCGTGCGCGGCGCCGGCATCGTCTTCCACCTGTCGCTGCCGCGGATCGGCAGCGGCAGCTGATCAGACGTTGAAGCGGAAGTGCATGACGTCGCCTTCGGCGACGACGTAGTCCTTGCCCTCGAGGCGCAGCTTGCCGGCCTCTTTCGCGCCCTGCTCGCCGTTGCCGGCGACGAAGTCGTCGTAGGCGATGACCTCGGCGCGAATGAAGCCCTTCTCGAAATCCGTGTGAATCTCCCCGGCCGCCTGCGGCGCGGTCGCGCCGATCTTCGTCGTCCACGCGCGGACCTCCTTGGGCCCGGCCGTGAAAAAGGTCTGCAGGCCGAGCAGCGCGTAGCCCGAGCGGATCACGCGGTCGAGGCCCGGCTCCGCGAGGCCGAGGTCGGCCAGGAACTCGGCCTTGTCCGCATCGTCGAGCTGCGCGATCTCGGCCTCGATCGCCGCGCAGATCGCGACCACCTGGGAGCCCTCGTTCGCTGCGAGCTCCTGCACCGCGTCGAGATGCGGGTTGCTCGCGAAGCCGGACTCGTCCACGTTCGCGATGTACATGACCGGCTTCGCCGTGATCAGGTGCAGCTCCTTGAGCCCCGCGCGCTCGTTCTCGTCCAGGTCGAGCGTCCGTACCGGCAAGCCTTCGTCCAGGTGCGCCTTCACCTTTTTCAGCAGGTCGCGGTAGGCGATGGCCTTCTTTTCGTTGGTCTTGGCGTTCTTCTCGGCCTTCAGGAGCTGGCGCTCGACCGACTCCAGGTCCGCGAGTGCGAGTTCCGTATTGATCGTCTCGATGTCTCCGAGCGGGTCGATCCTGCCGGCGACGTGCGTGACGTCGTCGTTCTCGAAACAGCGCACGACGTGCGCGATGGCGTTGGTCTCGCGGATATTGGCGAGGAACTGGTTGCCGAGCCCCTCGCCTTTCGAGGCCCCGGCCACGAGGCCGGCGATATCGACGAATTCCATAGTCGTCGGCAGGATCTTCGCTGGCTCGACGATGTCCGCGAGTACCTGCAGGCGCGGGTCCGGCACCGGCACGACGCCGACGTTCGGCTCGATCGTGCAGAAGGGATAGTTCTCGGCCGCTATCTCGGCGGCCGTAAGCGCGTTGAACAGCGTCGACTTGCCGACGTTCGGCAGGCCGACGATGCCGCATTTGATTGCCATGCTAGTCGCCCTTCCTGGAAGTGTGCAGTTGTTTCATGGCGGCGTTCAGCCCCGACTCGACCAGCGTCGGCATTGCGCCGAGCGCGTCGCGAATGTTGTCCTCGATCGCGCGCTCCGTGTCCGCGCTGCCTCGCTTCAGCACGTAGTCCGTCACCTGGTCCTTGTGGCCCGGGTGGCCGACGCCGAGCCGCAGCCGCATGAAATCGGCCCCGCAGTGGCGGATGATGTCGCGCAGCCCGTTGTGGCCGCCGTGCCCGCCACCCTTCTTGAGCCGCACCGTGCCGGGCGGCAGGTCGATCTCGTCGTGCGCGACCAGCAGTTGCTGCACCTCGAGCTTGTAGTAGTCGAGCATGCCGCGAATCGGGCCGCCGCTCAGGTTCATGTAACTCTGCGGCTTGATCAGCCAGACGTCGCTCCCGGCGATCGTGACCCGGGCCGTCTCGGCGTCGAAGCGCTTCTCGGCGCGGAAGAACTCGTTCTTTTCACGCGCGAGCGCGTCGACGAACCAGAAGCCCGCGTTGTGCAGCGTGCGCTCGTAGCGGGCTTCCGGATTGCCGAGTCCGGCGATCAGCGTGACGTGCTGGCTCATGTTTCAGGGTCCTCGAGGTCCGCGCCCATGTCGCTGGCGCGCTGCGCCCAAGAAAAAGGCCGCACGCAGGCGGCCTTCTTCGCCAGGGACGGACGGCCGGATCAGTCGTCCTTTTTCTCGTCGCCCTCGTCGCCGGCCTCGTCCTCGGCAACGGTCGGCACCTCGGCGGATTCCTCCTCCTCGGCGGCCTCGTCCTCGACCGGCGCGGCCTTGATCACGTGGATCGTGACGATCGGCTGGTCGTGGCCCTCGCCGTGCGTCAGTTCGACGATCTCGACACCCTCCGGCACCTTGATGTCGGACAGGTGCAGCATCTCGTCGAGCGGCAGCTCGCTGATGTCGATCTCGAAGTACTCCGGCAGGTATCTCGGCAGACAGGTCACCTCGACCTCGGTCATCAGCTTCGACACCGTGCCGCCGGCCTTGACGCCTGGCGCCGTCTCCTCGCCGACGAAGTGCAGCGGGACGTTCATGCGGATTTCCTCGTCCTCGACGATCCGCTGCAGGTCGATGTGCAGCACCTGGCGCCTGGCCGGGTGACGCTGGATGTCCTTGACGATCGCGGCCTGGCTCTTGTCGCCTACCTTGACGTTCAGCACGCTCGAGTAGAAAGACTCGCTCTCCATCTCGTGCAGCAGCTTGTTGTGGTCGAACGCGAGCGGGCGCGGGGGACGACCGCCGCCGTAGATGATCGCGGGGACCTTGCCGTCACGACGCAGGCGGCGGCTCGCACCTTTGCCCTGGTCGTCACGGTATTCCGCGATCAGGTCGAAATCCTGACTCATGGGATTCTCCAGTAAACTATTGATTTTCAACGGTTCCGGGCCGCGACCAGCCCGGACAGGGAGGCGGATCATAGCGAAAGGCAGCGGACCGCACAAGAAACGCCGGCCGGCGGCAGCCCGGCAGCGCCCGGCCGCCGCCGGCGGCCGGGGACTCAGTCGACGTAGAGAGAGCTGACCGACTCCTCGTCGGAGATGCGCCGCATCGTCTCGGCGAGCAGTTCGGCCGTCGACAGCTGGCGAATCTTGCTGCAGGCCTGCGCTTCCTCGTTCAGCGGGATCGTGTCGGTCACGACGATCTCGTCGATCTCGGAGTTGCTGATGCGGGAGACGGCCGGCCCCGACAGTATCGGGTGCGTGATGTAGGCGACGACGCGGCGCGCGCCGTGGGACTTCAGCGCGCTGCCGGCGTTGCACAGCGTGCCGGCCGTGTCGATCATGTCGTCGATCAGCACGCAGACCTTGTTCCTGACCTCGCCGATGATGTTCATTACCTCGGACTGGTTTGCCTTCGAGCGACGCTTGTCGATGATCACGAGGTCGGCGTCATCAAGGCGCTTCGCCAGCGCCCGGGCACGCACGACGCCACCGACGTCCGGCGATACCACGACCATGTTGTCGTATTTCTGCTTCCAGACGTCGCCGAGCAGCACCGGTGAGGCATACACGTTGTCGACCGCGATGTCGAAGAAGCCCTGTATCTGGTCGGCATGCAGGTCGACCGTCAGCACGCGATCGACGCCGGCGACGCCGATGAGCTTGGCGACCAGCTTGGCCGTGATCGGCACGCGCGAGGCACGCGGCCGGCGGTCCTGGCGCGAATAACCGAAATACGGGATCACGGCCGTGATGCGCGAGGCCGACGCGCGCCGGCAGGCGTCGACCATCACGAGCAGTTCCATCAGGTTCTCGGAGGCCGGCGGGCAGGTCGGCTGGATGATGAAGGTCTCGCGGCCGCGGATGTTTTCGAGGATCTCGACGGAAATTTCGCCGTCCGAGAAGCGGCCGACGTAGGCCTTTGCCAGCGGTACGTGCAGGACCCGGGCGATGTCGTTGGCCAGCGCGGGGTGTGCGTTCCCCGAGAAGATCGCCATCGTCGTCGGATCCAAGGTACTCGCCCCTCTCGTTACCTGGTTCGGCTCATTGTTTGCGTACATTGGCGCGCACGGGAGTTGGCTGGGGTGGCAGGATTCGAACCTGCGCATGACGGGATCAAAACCCGTTGCCTTACCACTTGGCTACACCCCAGTGGTCATGACCGGCACTCTCCCGGATCGAGCGCAGCATTCGGCGATGCTTCGCGCGCAATTGTGGGCTGCGGGCTGCGGGGTGTCAACGAAGCGGCCCGCGCGGCCGCGGACTGCGCGTCAGTAGAAGGTCCAGCGGTCGATGACGAGGCGCACGCGGCTCTCGCCCTGCGTCGCGGTCAGCTTGCGCGGCATCTGGCGGCCGCCGGCCTCGCGATATTGCCCGATGCTGACGTCCCAGCCGCCCTGCGCGAGGCGCTCGAGCCGGCCGCCCTCGTCGACGACGGTCTCCGCCGGCGACGTCGGGTCCGGGATGCCGAGCGCCCAGTAGCGCAGGCTGCCGACAGGGATGCGCCAGCCGTAGCGTTCGCGCAGGTCGCGCTCCGGGTCGTCCAGCGCCGTCACCTCGCCGGCGTCGTCGGTGACCTCGAGCGCGCCCGGGTCGCCGGCGATCAGCACGGTGCCGGCGCCGAGCGGCCCGGACACGCGCACGTCGAAGTAGTCGCGACGCTGCTCCCAGCGCAGGCTGCCGTTGAATCCCTCGTCACCGTCGCGCACGGCGATGCGCGCGCTGAACCCGTAGTCGTCGAGCGCCCCGAGCACCGCGACCCGCTGGGGCCAGTCGTCGAGCGTCGGCAGGTCCGTGCTGCGCGGCAGCGTGCTGCAGCCCGCGAGCAGCGCGAGGCAGCCGAGCGCGGCCAGCGCCGGCCTAGTCGCTGCAGTTCGCGGGCCAGTCACGCACGTCGCCGAGCAGCGGGTGTTCCGGGTCGAGGGCGATCGCCTCGTCGAGCATCTCGGCCGACTCGTCGCAGCGGCCCAGTACCGCCAGCACCTCGACCAGGTGCAGCGCTATTTCCGGGTCGCGGAGCATCGCCCAGGCGCGCTCCAGCTCGGTCAGCGCCTGCTCGTGGCGGCCGAGCCGGTACAGCACCCAGCCGTAGCTGTCGATGATGGCCGCATTGCCCGGCTCGAGCTCGAGCGCCTTTTCGATCAGGCGGGCCGCTTCCCGGTAGTCGTCGCCGTGGTAGGTCAGGGTGTAACCCAGCGCATTCAGCGCCAGCGCGCTGTCCGGCCGCAGCCTGACCGCCCGCCGGTACTCCCTGATGGCCTCGTCCGTGCGCCCGAGGCCTAGCAGCACCTCGCTGCGGCCGAGAATGACGCGCTCTTCCTCCGGGCGGTAGCCTGCCACGCGGTCGTAGATCTCGAGCGAGCGCTCGTACTCGCGCCGCGACGCGAGCAGCTGGGCCTGCGCGAGAATCATGTCGATGGCGTGCGCCGGGTGCCGCTCGCCGAAGCTCTGCAGGTGGTCCAGCGCCTCGTCCAGCCCGGCGTCGCGGGCGATGATGACGCTCGCCCGCCGCTGCGAGGGCACCACGTGCTGCCCGCTCGTCACCTGCATGTACAGGCCGAGCGCACGCGACGTGTCGCCGCGCAGGTCGGCGAGACGCGCGAGGTAATACAGCGCGTCCATCGTGTACTGCCCGCTGCCGAGCAGGTCCTCGAAATCCGCCTGTGCGGCGTCGAGGCGCTCGAGCCGGAAATTGATGATCGCCATGAGCCGTAGTGCATCGCTGCGCGAGGGCTGCTCCAGCAATACCTGGTTGACCTGGCTCAGGGCATCGTCGTCGCGACCGACGGACATGTAGAGCACGGCGAGCTCGAGGCGCGCCTCCGGGTCCGGGTCGAGATCGTCGCCGACGATGCGGGCCGCGTAGTCGATCGCCTCGTCCTCGCGCCCGGCCAGCAGCAAGGCCCGGGAGTACAGGAGCTTGGGCTGGATCCAGTCGCCGTCGATCTCGATCGCGCGCTCCGCGCGCTCGATGGCCTCCGCGTGGTCGCCGGCCGACAGCGCCATCACGCCGACCGCGTAGTTTGCTTCCGCCGTCTTGCGGTAGCGCCGCGCCAGCTGGCTCATGACCCGGTAGCCGTTCTTCGCATCTTCCTGCGCCAGGATCGGGAGCAGGTCGAGCAGGCGCGCCTCCACCGGCTGCGTGCCGCGCTCCAGCAGCGCAGTGAAACTGCGCCGCGCCTTGCTGATTTCGCCGAGGCGCAGCTGCACCTGGGCCAGGTACAGGAGCGCCTCGTCGCTGCCGGGGTCCAGCTCGACCCAGCGCCGCGCAGACTCGAGCGCCTCGTCGTTGAAACCGTAGGTGTAGGCGATCCGGGTCGCCTGCCGGGCGATCCCGGGTTTGCCCGACAGCTTCGCGGCGCGCCGGAACTCGACCGCGGCCTTGCGGTATTCGTGCTGCTCGAGCGCGAGCTCGGCAGCGCGCAGGTGCTCGCCGGCCCGCTCGCTGTCGGCCTGCGCGAGCGGGATCGCGGTACTAATGAGCATCAGCGCCGCCAGGAGCAGGCGGCGGGCGGTGCGAGGAGTCGGCAGGATCGAGCGGCGGGGCGTGGCGGTCATTCCGGATCCGTGCAGGCGTGGCCGGCCTGCGCCGGCGGGTGCGTGCCGCGATCTGCGGCGCGTGCAGGACACAGACAAGGAACTGCGGAATCAGTTCGCTTATCATACGCGGAGTTTTCACCCCGACCGCCTGCCATTTGCAATGCCCCTGAGAATTCTCGGCCTGAACCATAACACGGCCCCCGTGGAAATTCGTGAGCAGGTGGTGTTCGCCAATGACGAGGCGACACGGGCGCTGCAGACGCTCGCGTCCATGGACGGCATCGCCGAGGCGCTGGTGCTGTCGACCTGCAACCGCACCGAGTTTTATGTCGAATCGAGCGACGAGGGCCTGGCCCGGCTGACGGACTGGAGCTGGCCCCGGGCGCAACCCGGCCGGGGCTCGGCGATCTTCCTGCACCGTTGGCG
>CALALV010000005.1 GCA_937925605.1 uncultured Woeseia sp. | reverse complement strand
GACGAGGCCGAGATCCGCGGCCATCGTCGCACCTACATCGGCTCGATGCCGGGCAAGATCATCCAGAACCTGTCGAAGACGGGCGTCCGCAACCCGCTGTTCCTGCTGGACGAGATCGACAAGATGGCGATGGACTTCCGCGGCGACCCTTCGTCGGCGCTGTTGGAAGTGCTCGACCCGGAGCAGAACTCGACCTTCAACGACCACTACCTCGAGGTCGACTTCGACCTGTCCGACGTGATGTTCGTCTGCACCGCGAACAGCCTGAACATCCCGGCGCCGCTGCTCGACCGCATGGAAGTAATCCGCATCCCGGGTTACACCGAGGACGAGAAGCTGAACATCGCGCAGCGCTACCTGATTCCGAAGCAGATGAAGGAAAACGGTCTCGAGGAGAACGAACTCGACTTCACCGAGAGTGCCGTGCGCGACATCATCCAGCATTACACGCGCGAGTCCGGCGTGCGCAACCTCGAGCGCGAGATCTCGAAGGTCTGCCGCAAGGTCGTGAAGAGCCTGCTGCTGAAGCCGCGCGAGTCGGCCGTACGCATCCTGCCGAAGTCGCTGGACAAGTACCTCGGCGTGCGTCGCTATCGCTACGGCAAGGCGGAAGGCAACGACCAGGTCGGTCAGGTCACCGGGCTCGCCTGGACCGAGGTCGGCGGCGAGCTGCTGACGATCGAGGCGGCGGTGGTCGGCGGCAAGGGCAAGCTGACGCACACGGGCCAGCTCGGCGAGGTCATGACCGAGTCGATCCAGGCGGCGATGACCGTGGTCAGAAGCCGCGCGAAGGTGCTCGGCATCGACGAGGAATTCCACCAGAAGAACGACGTGCACGTGCACGTGCCGGAGGGCGCGACCCCGAAGGACGGGCCGAGCGCGGGCGTCGGCATGTGCACGGCGCTGGTATCGGCCCTGACCGGAATCGCGGTGCGCAGCGAGGTCGCGATGACCGGCGAAATCACGCTGCGCGGCGAGGTTCTGCCCATCGGCGGGCTCAAGGAAAAGCTGCTGGCGGCCCACCGCGGCGGCATAGAGACCGTGCTCATCCCGCACGAGAACGAGAAGGACCTGGCGGAAATACCGAAGAACATCAAGGACAAGCTGAAGATTGTTCCGGTGAAATGGATCGACCAGGTGCTCGAATACGCACTCGTGCACATGCCGGTACCGGACGCGAAGGGCAAGAAGGGGAAGTCCGGCGAGTCCAAACCGGAGGCTGAAAGCGAATCCGGCGAGGCTGTTCGCCCGCACTGATCGGTACGCGTCGACAGCCCGGGAGGCTTGTTGACGCTCATTTTGACGCTTGGTATAAGCTACGCGTGCTCGCGCCGGCGGCCGCCAGCCGCTGGCGCGTCGGTCGCAGCGGCCGCAGGGGAAGCCGGGCCGACAGCCAGCAGGGCAATCGTTCGCGCTTGGGATCCGGCGTTCGGTTGACGGGGGTGCGGAGCAGTCCAACCTACGGTCCGCATTCGACACTTCTTCAATCTCAAAGGTGAATGCATGAACAAGGGAGAACTTATCGAGGCGGTTGCCGAGTCGGCCGATATCTCGCGTTCGGACGCAACCAAGGCGGTAGATGCGGTACTCGACAGCATCACCAAGACCCTGGCTCACGGCGGCAGCGTGTCGCTGGTCGGCTTCGGCACGTTCTCGGTGAAGTCGCGCGCGGCTCGCCAGGGACGCAACCCGCGGACGGGCGAAACCATCCAGATTGCGGCCAGCAAGGTTCCCGGCTTCAAGGCTGGCAAAGCCCTGAAGGATGCCGTAAACTAGCGCGCCCTTCGCAGCCGGAGTGCGACGAAAGGCTGAGAAAATCCTTTCGTAACAGCGCGGTAGCGAGGATTGGGGGAAATCCCGATCCGGGTGCTTAGCTCAGCTGGTAGAGCATCGCCCTTACAAGGCGAGGGTCGGCGGTTCGATCCCGTCAGCACCCACCAGGTTCCGAGGAGTGGTAGTTCAGTTGGTTAGAATACCGGCCTGTCACGCCGGGGGTCGCGGGTTCGAGTCCCGTCCACTCCGCCAATAACGAGAAAGGGGCATGCCCGCAGGGGCATGCCCCTTTCTCGTTATTGGAGGTTTGCTCAGGCTCGAACCCGCGACATTGAACAAGCCGGTTCGACAAAACGGCAGGACTGCCGTTTTGGACGCGCGCAGCGCGCCCCGCAGGGG
>CALALV010000004.1 GCA_937925605.1 uncultured Woeseia sp. | reverse complement strand
CGAGGCGGGGCTTGGCGGATACCGCGGACCCGTGGGCCGATGCCGAGGCCCTGACGGCGGCGATAGGGCCGGCAGGCGACGTGCTGCTCGCATCGGACGATCCCGAGCACTGGCTGGCCGCCGCCGCGCTGGGACGGCTTCCATTCGACGCCGCGTCGGCGAATTTCGCTGCGCTCGAGCGCGCGCTTGCACGCCGCCCGGAACACCCGCTCGCCGCGATCCTGTGGCTGGGCCTGTGCGAACGTGCCCGGGACGATCCGGCCTGCGCTGCAGGCCGCGACGAGCGCTTCGCCGTGGGGCAGGCAGGCCACAACGGGGTCGTCTGGAGCCTGCTGGCCGACCGGCACTTCCGGCGTGGCGAAGTCGAAGCCGGCTTCGCCGCGCTGCGCCGTGCGGCGGCGGCCCCGGTGTTCGACTCCGGTTTCAGCGAACTGGTGCTGCTGGTCGAGCGCGGGCTCGCTGCCTCGACCGGGCTGACGCTCGCCGAGCGTGCCGGCGTGGCGTTCGGGACGGCCGCGGCGCTGCTGCCGGTGGCGACCGCCGCCTCGCTCGCCTGCCGCGAGCCGGACGTGCTCGCGACTCACGGGCAGGCCTGCCTCGCCTACGCCGCGCGGCTGGAGAACGAGGGCAGTTCGCTGCTGGAAATCCTGGTCGGCACCGGCCTGCAGGCGGCGCTGCACGACTCGGCGGGAGAAGAGCGGCTGGCTGCGCAGGTACGCGAGCGCGAGGCCGACCTGAGAGCGCGCTATCTGCACGACATGAGCGGTACGATGGAGCGCTGGCTGTGGCTCAGTGAACCCGTGCTGGCCGAGTACCTGGAAGAACTGCACGCGCACGGCGAGCTCGCGGCGCGTGAATTCGTCGTCGCGGAATACCGGCGTCGCAACGAGCAGGGTGGAATCGATCCGTGCAAGCTTGTGCGCCGCCAATGACGGTCCTGACATGAACGACGAACGCCTGCAAACTCCGTGCTCTTCGTGTGTAAGGGCAGTGACTCTTTTCGCCCTGTGCGCCAGAGGCTCAGGTGATTCGGGCTCAAGTCTGTCTACACGTTGAAACTCGTAGCCATCGTTCGTTCGAGGATTGACCGCAGCGACAATCGTCGAATCGTCCTTGTAACCCAGCCAATTCCAGTTCGGCGACGCGCAATTCGGGCGGTGCATGTGCCGCGCGAAGCCCATGGGCAGGCCAATCCATTCGTGGCCGCAGCGGCAGCAGCGGTTTTTCGCCATCAAGTCGGCGCCTCCCTCCCGGGAGTCCGGTCAGGGTGCGATTCTTCGTGTTTTTTCGCGATCGATCATAGCCAATGCCGCCAACAGCGTCGATTCACATTGGTTCACCCCTGTGTTGCATGTTCTACTTGAGGCCCGCACGGCGTACAAAAAGACACAAAACTACAAGGACGACCGGCCCGCGCGATGAATTTTCTGCAAGACTTCAAGGAGCGAAAGCTCGTGCAGTGGGGCGTGGCCTATCTCGCCACGGCCTGGCTACTTACCCAGCTTGTTGATGTGCTCGGTACGCGATGGGGCGTATCGACAGCGGCCGCGCGCGTGATCGATATGGTCCTCGTCATCGGGTTTTTCGTGGCGCTGGTCATTGCGTGGTACCACGGCGAGAAGGGCGAGCAGCGCATTCGCGGTACGGAGGTGCTGTTGATCGGCCTGATTGTCGGTATCGGCGGCGTCGGCATCTCGATGGTCGATGTATCGGACGATGCCGTGATCTCGGGCTCGGAGGCGCAAAAAGCTGCGGTCCTGCAACAGTCCGAAATCGATTCCGCACCGTGGATTGCCGTGCTGCCGTTCGAGGTACCGGATAGTAATGCCCTGCTGGCCGAGTTTGCCGAGGCGTTGAGCGCCGATGTCACGTCCGGCATGTCGCGCTACTCGCACCTGCTTGTCCTGTCCCGTTCGACCGTGCAAGACGTTGCCAGCGGCAGCCGCGATGTGCGGGTGATCGGCGAGGCAACCGGTGCGCGTTTCGTTATGGAAGGCAGCATGCGGCAGGGCGGCCATACGCTGCGCGCTACGGTCCGACTCGTACGCGCGGACGATGGTGCGACGGTCTGGACGCAACGCTACGAGCGACAGTTCAGCGAGGCCGAGCTGTTTGCGCTGCAGGACGACCTGACGGCACGCATCGTCGCGACGGTTGGCGACGTCACCGGCGTCGTCATGCGCGAACTCGCCGTACGCATCCGCGGTAAGGCGCCCGAGGCAATGACGCCGTACGAAGCCATGCTGATGTGGTCGCAGAACAGGCAGAGCGCCAGCGCCGAGTCGCACCGGCGGAGCCGTATCGCGCTTGAACGTGCCGTCGAGCTGGAGCCAGGTTACGCGGACGCCTGGGCCGCGCTCGGTCACGTTTACATGGAAGAGTACATCAGCGCGTACAACACGCAGCCCGAGCCGATGGATCGTGCCCTCGTTGCTGTGCAGCGTGCGCTCGAGCTCGATCGGGATAGCGCGCTCGCTCACTACGTGCTGTCCGCTGTGCAGTATTTCCGCCAGGACCTTGGCGCATTCCGCGCGGCGATGGCGCGAGCCGTCGAACTCAACCCCTACGAGACGCAAGTACTTGCGTTTCTCGGGATCCTGCTCGGCTATGGCGGCGACTGGGTGCACTCGGTCGAACTGACGACGCGCGCGATGGACCTGAACCCGGACCACCCGGGCTGGTACTACTTCAATACGTTCTTCAACCAGTACCACCGGGGTAACTACGCCGAGGCGCTCGAGATCGCGCAGCGAATCAATATGCCAGGTTACTGGGGCGACGGACTCGCGCGCACGCTGGCACACGGAAAGCTCGGTAACGCGGAGGCGGCTGCGGCGGCCGCGGCCGACCTGCTTGCCGTGTGGCCAGGGTTCGAGCAGGAATACGGCGAGATGGGGCTCAAGAACTGGATGTTCGCGTCACCCGGGCTGGCGCACCACATCATGGAGGGGCTGCGCAATGCCGGTCTCGATATGCAGTGGGACAGCAGCTGGAGTGGTACGCGCGAGCCGCTGTCGCCCGGGCAATTCGACCTGCCAATCTGAGGCCGGGCTAAAGCGCCTGCAGCCAGCCCTCGACGCGTTCCGTCGCGTCGTCTTTCGCACCGTAGTGCGCGCGCAGTGCAGCGGCGCTTTGTTCCAGCAGCGCGCGCCTCGTCCTTGCGGCCGAGTGCAGCAAGATTCCGGCCCAGCGCCGCCTGCGTATTGGCAACGAGCGGATGGCCGGCAAGGCAGTCGCGATGACGGATGTCCAGCGCGCGCCGCAATAGCGGCTGCGCCCGATGGTGGCCCCGATTTGCCGTCGTCAGCCCGGTTTCAGCAGGTTTCAGCTCGGTCCAACCGCGTCTGTCCTGAGATAACGGCCTCGTATCCGTACTATTCGCCGACGGGTACGCGCTTCGGCTCTCGATCGCAATTCCGGCTACACTTTGGGCAAGATCGCTGGCATGACGGGAAGCAAAGGCCGCGTAATGTCTGGTATGCAGGAGGGGGCTATGAAAGGCCAGACGAAGTCGTCGAGCGCGATGCTTGCCATCGTTCTATTATCGCTGGCTTACCTGTCGGGGTGCGCCTGTCGCGGCCCTTTCATCATCGAAACCTCGGGTATTCCGGATGGCACTACCAGCCCGGACCGGGACAGTGTCACCGGACTCGCGCACGGAACGACTTTCGAGCTCGAGCAGGCGTATCACGTGACGAGTATCGGCGTCATGGGCGGCGAAAACGGGATTCCGAGCGAAGACGTTCAGATGTACATCGCAGTGATACCGATGCCGGGGACGGGTGACGACGTGGTGCCCGCCTTTCCGCCCGCTCGAATCGAAAACAACGCCATCGTCTGGGGCACGTTTCAGCTTACCGATCGTCGCAGTTATTGTGTGAAGACCGACGTCACGCTCGGTCCGGGCGCCTACGCGATCATTGTCGGCGCAGGCCTGTTCGGGACGGCGGAACAGCGCCCGTCGGGTGACGGGTGGTACAACTATTTCGAAACCGTCGGTGCACCGCCCGGCGATCTGCCGATGCCGTTGATCAGGGCATTCTATTCAACGCTTGCCGAGCCTGACTCCGAGTGGGAACGATTCAACGTCGAGTACCATATGCGCTTTTCGGTGCGCGGGACGCCTGCGAACTAGCATGGCGGCCGCGGCCTTCTCAGATCGATCTCTTTGGGGCAATGCAGGGAGACTCGCATGCCCCCCCTTGACCGAGCTACCCGGGTGATCGGTGCCTGAGAGTCTGCTGTGTCTGCGTGTTCGGCATAGCCGTGGAATGACAATTTGTCGAGAAGCTGTCTGTTTGCAGATATTGCTCAGCGACCGGTCGTTTAACGAGCCGCTCGGGTAGCCTCTGCGCCACCCCCCTTGAACTCAATGCCTCGGCGACGTGTGTCGCGAGATTCCGCTCAGACTCGCCCGGATCGGCGATCGTGCGTGCAACCGCCAATTCGTCGAGAAACAGCACGCCGTTGCGGGCGCGCGATACTTCGCCGGGGAACGGGGCGGGCCGCGGCGGGAGAAGAGCGGCTGGCTGTGCAAGTGGGCGAGGGCGAGGCCGACCGGAGAGCGCGCTGTCTGCACGACATGAGCGGTACGATGGAGCGCTGGCTGTGGCTCAGTGAACCCGTGCTGGCCCAGTACCCGGAAGAATTGCACGCGCACGGCGAGCTCGCGGCCGGCGCATTCGTCGTCGCCGAGTACCGACGGCGCAGCGAGCAGGGCGAGGTCGATCCGTGTAAGCTTGTGCGCCGCCAATGACGGTCAGGACATGAACGACAAACACGTGCAAACATCCGTGCTTTTCGTGTGCATGGGCAACATCTGTCGCTCGCCGACGGCCGAGGGCGTGTTCCGGCGGCTGGTAGAGGACGCCGGTCTCGCCGGGCAGGTGCTCGTCGACTCCGCCGGCACCCATGCCTACCACGTCGGCGAGCCCGCCGACCGGCGCGCCGCGGCCGCGGCCGCGCGACGCGGCTACAGCCTCGAGGGCATCAAGGCGCGGCGCGTTGCGCCCGAGGATTTCGAGCGTTTCGACTACGTGCTCGCGATGGACGAGGACAACCTCGCGATCCTGGGTGAGCTGGCGTCCGCCGACGCCCGTGCGACGCTCAGGCTGTTCCTCGAATACGGCGACGCCGGCGAGCGCGAGGTGCCGGATCCGTATTATGGCGGCGCCGCCGGCTTCGAGCAGGTGCTCGACCTGGTCGAGAACGCAGCCCGCGGGCTGCTGGAGGAGCTCAGGAACAGGAAGGTCGGCGCCGCGCGCTAGCTCGACGCCGCCCCGGTGGCTCGGTCCGCGCAAACCTCAGGTCTG
>CALALV010000003.1 GCA_937925605.1 uncultured Woeseia sp. | reverse complement strand
GGAACAAGTGGCCGGCTTCAGCTGGAACAGGTGGCCGGAATCAGTGGAATACGCAACCGCTGCCGAGCCGAAGCAATCAACCACTTTTCACTGTAGTATTTAGGCCATCCTTAGTTTGTCGACCGGAGTCCTGGGTGACTGTGGAGCTACACGGGTATCGGTACAGCGTATATACCCGGATTGCGCAAATAGCTTTGCTGGAAAAAGGCGTCAAGTTCACGCGCATTGAAGTTGACCCATTCCAGGAGCCCGTCCCTGATCAGTACCGGGCGCTCCATCCGTTTCTGCGCGTGCCTGCCCTGGTACACGACGATTTCATCCTCTACGAAACGTCCGCAATTACGCGATATGTCGATGAATACTTTAGCGGTTCTCCTCTTCAGCCCGACGACCCCCGTCAGCGCGCCAGAATGTCCCAAATCATCTCAGTGATCGATAATTATGGCTACTGGCCGATGGTACGGCAGGTTGCCTCACAGCGACTATTCCGGCAGCGATTCGGGGAGCCCGTGGACGAGACCGAATTGCGACTCGGTCTGAAGGAGTCCGAACGCGTCCTTGATGCAATAGAACAGCTGTCCAGCGATCACGATTTCCTTGTTGGCGATCGTCTTTCGCTTTGCGATTTCCACCTGGTGCCAATGATGTCTTACTTTGCGATGACATCCGAAGGTAGCGCTGTCCTTTCAGGACGATCTTCGTTGTCGCGGTGGTGGAAGGACATCCAAGATCGCCCGAGCGTCGCCACTACAGACCCGGGACTACCGCGAGCCCAAACTTAGTCGCGAACGTCTGCAATGGGCCTGTAGAGGAAATCATAGGGCGATTTGCGCGAACGGCTCAGTCCGGCCAATAGCGGCCGCTCGTCAGTGGCTATACTCGTATTGCGTTGAGTACACTCGCCGCTGCCTCGATGCCGGTTTCATAGGCGCGCGCCGCGCTTGACGATCCCTCAGTATGGCAGGCGTCCCCGGCGAAGAAGATGCGGTTACCGACAGGCTGCCTCAAGACCTCACGAAACGATAAGCCACCCGGTGCGGCGGCGGCGTAGGAGCCAAGTGTCCATCGATTTTGACCCCAAAGTGTGAACGTTCCGTTGACGAAGTTCTTTCGTGTGTCAGTTCCAAGCAGTGTGTCGATGTAATCGACGCCATAACTGATGGCCTCATCGACGCCCATTCGCTCTAATTCCCAGCTCAAATCGCCACCGACATAGATCATTACCAGGTTTCGTCCGTTTGCATTTGATAGTAGTCCGGCCTCTCGTTTATCGGTCGCGAAAGGAACTACGTAAGCATTTGGACCTAACTCGAATACATCGTTCGAATAGCGCAACGCGATATGATTGTAGCTACCCATCGGAAAAGCGTTAAATGATTCGACCTTTTGTGTTGGGAGGGATGGCAAAAACGCTATCTGATCCGACGCCAGCACTCCAGTCGACGCAGTAACAACAACGGCACGCGCTCTTAGAAGCCCGTCAGTCGTGTGGACCTTTACGCCAGTTCCACTCCAGTCGATTCGTCTAACCTCTACACTCGTTCGGACAGGAAGGTTCCGACCATAGTGTGCGACAAGACTACCGAAGCCTTGAGCACAGAGCCAGTCATTGTCCTCGTCCTCCAGCATGATGTATTCCGTCGAAATATCCGACAGCTCCAGCCCGTACCAATCGTTGACAATCATTGATTCTATGGTTGGCGACCAGACGTTTTCGTCGTCGAAATATGAAGAAAACGGCGCGTCGGGCTTACCACGAGAATTGTTCCAAGCCGACTCAAGAATCGATGCGAGCGCCTCTTCGAACTCGTTCAGTTTTTTGCCTTGGTACGCACGGCCATCTTCGAGAATGAAGGACTCACCGTTGTCCTGGTGCACATCAAAGCCATTATTGAGACCATAGGCGATCCACGGGTTTGTGCTGGCATGATGCAGCCAATGGCAACCACGATCGTACGGGAAGCCGAACGTTTTCGTCTCCGTGAACGCGCGCCCACCGATTCTGCCCTCCGCTTCCAGCACGATGACCGATAGCCCCGCGCCCAGGAGAGTTCGCGCGGTCGAGAGACCTGCCGCGCCCGCACCGACAACAACAACGTCTGGTTCCTTCGAGTCGCACGCAGCGAGCGTACACGGTAGCATCGTTCCCGCCAATGCTTGTAGAACCTGTCTGCGTCGCAATGTCATTCCACGAATTGAAAACTGAGCTAGTCCACGAGTCCGCCGAATCAGTATTGACGTTCAAATCGGCTTCCGACGAGCCGGGTCATTCTAACCAAACCCCACCGAACGTCGCCTGTCACCCGCAGCGTCTTTAGAGGCTGTTTCCGGCCAGAAGCAGCCAACCGCTCATTCGATCGAAGAGGGGGCTCTGCCGAGTAGAAGGTTCATCGGTGGTTCTTGGCCGAAGAATGGTTCAATGTCCTCAAGCCACCACTCGTCGAATCTCGGTTCCGCCTCGCGAAATTTCTTACCACCCGGCGTATTCATCAGTGCCGCGAGTTCGGCCACCATTCCCAAGTATTCCTCCTCTGGGATAAGCCCGAGTTCGTAATGCTTCCAAACTCGTTCGGCTTGGTTCGCGAACATCCTAAGGTACATTGAGAACTGTGCTGCCTCTACTGTTGAGAGTTCGTCGGGCTTGTACAACCCCGTCATGACGATTCGGGACACATCGGTGTCACGGGCGACGACATCGTTCAGTGCAAACCACCCGCTCCTTACATCAGCAATAGTCTGTAGTTCGGTGGCGATACGAGAATGGCGAACTTCGAATGCCAGAAATACCAGGCCAACTATGACGCCAATATTTGCAATTGTTGCAACCGTGTAGCCGATGTCGATCCTCTTCAACGTAGGTCTCCAAATCAATAGCCCGTGGCCGACCGCATTGGTTTGTAGCGGAAACTCTAGCCTGGATTACCGGGGCAGCTATTCACGGCGAGAAACAGGTTCTCGCTCAATGGGCTTCCCAGTCCGATTCCCATAGGCCCGGCGCGGATGAATTGCTACTGGCTACATGGTACGCCAACCGCCATCTGCCATCCTCGAAGCGTAGGACGTCCAAGTATTTCTGGTCAAAGGGAAGCCGTTCACCTGACTTTTTGTTCCTGAAATGCCCGGTCGCGTGAGAGCGTACCATCGCAACATCGCCAATAATGTCAATTTGCTGTTGTTCGTAAGAATCGATCTGGAGTTCTAACTGCTTCGTGAAAATGTCGAACCAGTCGCCGATTGATTCTTGTCCGAGAAGAGGAGGTCTATGCGGCAGGAACATCACAGCGTCAGAATTGAACGCGCCCTCATATCCTTCCCTGTCACCGGCCTCTGCGGCAGCGCCTAGCTCTGCGAAAAATGCCTTCAAAGCAGTGCTTCGATCATCGCTCTGCGCGACGACTGTTGAGACGGCAAGAATCGTCAGAATTGCGGTCAACGTTCGCAACATATCGACTTCTCCTTGAGCGAGACAAACAGGCTTCGTCCAACGGCGGGTATGGGTCATTAACGGAAGTTGATGATACCCCGAAAGCGGCCGCTTGAGCGGCTGGTGTTGAGGTCGAAGCAGCCTTCGCCACTCGAGGTCTTTGACCGCTCGGGAGCATAGAACACACCGTCCGCGAGTTCCAAAGATCGGACTCCGCTCAGCGGAATCCGATCCCTTGTATCCTCCTGCCTGAATCGTGGTGCAAGTTGCTGTTCTTGGCTTTTTCAGACATCCATCTGCTCGGACATCTCGAGCGCATCATCAATCTCGATTCCAAGGTAGCGAACCGTGCTGTCCAGCTTCGAGTGGCCGAGCAGAAGCTGTATCGCCCGCAGGTTCTTGGTGCGGCGATAGAGCAGGGTGGCCTTTGTTCGCCGCATCGAGTGCGTACCGTAAGATGTCGGGTCGAGGCCGATATCGGCAACCCAGGCTGAGACTATTCGCGAGTACTGTCGCGTGGACAAATGCCGGGAGGCGCGATTACGGCTCGGAAACAGGTAATCCCCGCCACTGAGGCCAGCACGCTCGGCCCAGGCAGCGAGCGACTCTCTGGTTTTCCGAGTGATCTCGAATCGGACAGGCCGCCCCGTCTTCTGCTGCAGGACAGTGGCCCGCCTACTTATCGAGTCGCCGCTTGAGACGTCCGACAGGCGCAGATTCAGCAGATCGCAGGCCCTGAGATTGCTGTCGAGCGCCAGGTTGAACAGGGCTAAATCACGAAGCCGGGCCTCATTCTGCAATTTCATGCGGATGGACCAGATATTGTGCATGGACAGCGGCGATTTCTGGCCCATCAGTTTTCCCTTGTTCCAGGGCACCCGGGCAGCGGTTTTTGTTGTCTTGTGAAACATCGTTCAGCTCCTTTTTTCGGGAAGGAACTAGGAACTGTAGTCAGCTGCCTATTTAGTGAAGCAATTGGTAGAATTACGGCCATCTTCAAAGAGATTTCAAGCTCGCCAGGAGATACGTCGTGAGTCCCGATCAATTTGCCGAAAAATACCCACGCACGGCGCGATTGCTGGCCAGTCGCAAATTGTCGATGCGCAAGGCCTCGGAGCAATTGCCGCCGGGCGATCGTCGCCCACAAATCGTACTCACGGAAGACGGACCCATTGTCCACATCCAACTCGCGGACCTGGAGTCGGCCTTGTCCGGCTTTCGCGACACCGGCACCTGGGACGACTATTTCCCGCCGGCCAACCCGGATGCTGACGCTCCGACAATCCCCGTCCGACAAAGCTCAGGCCGAGCTCGGTACAAGCTCGATACCAGCCGGGAAAAGGACAAGCGCTAGTTCGACGCGGCCGGCGTCGCCGCCTGGACGATCAGGCAGCTAATGGGCAGGACTCACGGCCGCGGTTTGTTGCGGCGCGATAGGGTCGCTTCCAGTTCCTGGCAATACGGGCAGGCCGTGAAATGCGCCTTGAAGCGCGCGCGGATAGCGGCATCGTGGCGGTAGCCAATGAGCGCGTCATACGGAAGATGCTCGCGCCAATCGCCCGCCTCGGCGGCCAGCGCCTCGACACTCTTGAGAAACGACTCGATGAACTCGGGATCGTCGAGATCGATCTCATCCGGACGTCCCGTAGATTGGTCCTTTGACCTTGGCATCATGTCCCTCCGATTCAGAACGAATGCATTTAATAAACGTATTTGCGGGACGTTTCTTCACATCGGTGGACAAAAAATCTCGAGTTTGGCGGCAGGAAGAGCGTGATTCGGCCCGTTTTGCACCTCCCTTCACAATTGGGAAACAACTCGCCACGCTCGAGCGGCCACCTCATCTGAAATCAGCCTCGCATGCCACAACGCCCAGATTTCGTCGGCTAAGACCGGGTCTACCAAGAGTGCTTCGACGTAGATTTTGACTAACATGAAGGTAGATTGGCCTTTTACGTCAGTCCGACCAATCGACAAATCCAGTCGATACGCATAGATAAAGGGGGCCCAAATGGCGAAGGTACTGTCGTTTCTATCGTGGAATGTCGAGAACTTCCACAACGAACCCAACCGAGTGAATGACGTCGTTGATCTGATTGCATCGAAAAGCCCCGATGTGTTCGGTATCTACGAAGTCAAGGGGGCCGCAGTATTTCAGGCGATGACAACGAGGATGCCTGGATACACGTTTACCATCACCGAAAGCCCCGGCATCCCGGAGATACTGGTGGGTGTAAAGGCCGGTCTGACGGCTTTTGTTACCCAAAAAGATGAACTCCAGTCAAAAGTGCCCACCTTGCGACCGGGTGCGCTGGCGACGATTACTCTTGGCTCTGACAACTATTCGTTTCTGTTTCTGCATTTCAAGAGTTTTGCCAATCCGAGGGACTGGGGCCTACGAGACGATATGTTCCAGCACGTGGCCAGCTTGAAACGGGCGATCGATAAGGTTACACCAGGCGGTCAGAAGGCTAACTTCGTTGCCCTTGGAGACGTGAATACGATGGGTATGAAGGCGCAGTACAACAACGTTTCGGACATGACCGGCGCAGAAGAGCTCGGCTTTGTCGACAACCGCATGAATGCCTCCGTCAACGGCATGCGGCGCCTGCCCAAAACGCATGAGAATACCTGGTGGAACGGTTCAGACGATTGGGATCCTTCAAGCCTGGACCACGTCTTCGCCGCCGATCACCTGCAATTCAAGAGCTTCGGGAATGCCGAGATTGAAGTTGTAGGTTGGGTGAACAAATCCACAAAGCAGGCCAAGAGGAACTGGATCGATCAGTTCTCAGACCATTCGCTATTGTATGGGGAAATTGAAGACTGACCTAAGTCCGTTCATCTAGCAGGTCGGATAAAGACGTTTCCAATGCAATGGCAATCCGCTCTATGTTGTCTATGCTGACGTTTCGTTCTTGTCTTTCTACAGCCCCAACATAGGTGCGGTGTAGGCCAGCTGCCTCGGCAAGGTCCTCTTGGGACCAGCCCATCGAATGTCGCATCTTGCGCATGTTTCGTGCCAGAACTCGACGACCTGAAGCTCGTTTCGCCATGACGACGATCGTTCAGGTATGATGACGATAAGTCGACAGACGATAAGTAGCATTTTGGCTTGTCAGGCAATGGTGCTCGGCGACAGTCTATGAATCGGAATTCGCTCGCTTGGAGGTGAGAATATGCGTTTGGCTTTTTTTCTTGGGGTCGCCTTTTTAGCAGTCTTCGCCGGTCCGGAAAGGTCTCTCGCCAGTGAATTTCACAGTCGTCTCGATCCGCCAACGATTGCGGAAGGGCTGGAACTGGTACGACGAGAATACGGCAAGAAGAACTACGAGTCGTATTACGATGGCGATGTTGTTCTCGTCCGAGTAAGGGATAAGCAGTCAAGAAGCAGCTATTCGCCGCAAGTTTCGGAAATCGGTCGCTTCCTCAGTACCGCTTGCGCGACAGAGTTCGGCGGCCGATATCGGGATTCGGATGGTCGGATCCAGCTAGATCACAGGGTGGTTATGATGGGGGCCGGGCACGTAGTAAACCTTGTCTCGGATAATGGAGACGAATACCTTCAGGAATTCCGACCACTCATAGAGAGCGTTGTCTCTGATGTCCAGAATGAGAGCGGTTTTGCGTTGGCCACAAAATCTGACGATCCGACCCTCCGAGGCGGTTACAAGAAGAGCGACATCGCACATACATGCTTCAAACTCGACGGTGCATCTGCTGACGGCGGTGAACGGCTGAAGCTAATCGTCTCAGCCAAATACGTTGATCAAGGAACTGGCAAATATGTGGCTATCGTGATTCACGGCGATGTATTAAAGTCGCTAATGGCGCACGCTCGCTCGGAGAATACCGAATTTGCAGCCCAGTATGCCTCAGCCAAGGCAGCTGACGACAAGCGGAAGGCGGATGCACGAGACGCAGCGCGCCAGACGCGTGCTGCTGAAAAGGCGGCCGAAGAGCGCCGTCAACAGGAGTTTCGCGCGAACCTGAAGATCGGTGACAGTACGCAGTGCGGATACGTAATTGATATTCGCCCGCCAATGGTTGAGATCGCAGTGTCATCTGGATCGCGGTGGTTTAGAGTAGAGAATCTTGTGCCTGCAGGAACCTCATACTCGCCTTGTCCCGAACACGACTTGCGAGCCGTAGGGAGCGATAGACAGGAAGATTCCGAGCAAATGTGCGAGGCCGAACGGTTGACCTGTCTAGCGAACTGCGATGCGCAGATGACGATCACGGATATTTCTGCGCCCAGGTCGAACATCATCCTTTGCCGCGAGCGATGTGAAAGTATCGACTGTGGAGCCAATTAGGCCAGGACACACACCGCCGTCGTTCAAGGAGAACACCCAGATTAGACCGGCCTATTGTCCGACAGGGCTTCCTGGCTGCGCGAAACGAAGCGCTTGGTGACGCCACACAGAGTCGTCCCTCCCGTTGGAGTATAGCTGAACAGGCCTTCTCACATTGGGCAGCAACACTCTTAATGTCTGTCATTTTATCTGTGTACGTGCCGCCGCTTCTTCGAATCTGCTTGGGTAAGTTTTCGCAGGGTGCACATTGGGACATATACTTCGATCGTGCTAGTTTTAAGTTATTAACTGTCTCGCTGGGTAAATCTGGCTGCGGCGAATCCCGCACCGAATTAATCATCGAAAAGTATTAGAAAGAATCATGTCTACATACTTTCCAGTGTGGCAAGTATTGATCTCTTCTGCCGCCTGCAATCGATAAACGCCGGGTATTCCACGAGCAGTCGGCGTTCAGTTGGGGTGCGACTTTGCCGTACACCCTTTGCAATGTCAGGTGCCGGCAATCACGTAGGTGTCTGTAGTGGTCCCGGCGTTCTAGCGTACTCTTGCCCGCGCTGAAGACATGGTTCCGTTCGGTGTATCGTCGCACAAGTCGCACGAAAATAATCACTAGTTAGGAGTAATACGTTTCTAAGTAGCCAAAGACGCGCAACTTTTCCATCAGAACGGCCAAAACAGCCCCTGTCGCTGCTATGTCGACTTCTCGCTCTTGGCGGTCGTGCATTCCGCGGATGTGTACTAATTTGATCCCCCGTTCGTATGATGGGCCGAAGCTAAAATCATCGATCTTTTGCGACGCCATTTTGAGCAGGCGAGCGAGCCGGGTTCTGCCATCGAGTTTGATCATAATATGTGCACCACCACATAGGCCTCTGAGATTTCCGCGCCGCGGATTTTTGTCGCACATTCGTTCGTATACTGCTGACGACGCCTCGGCGCCTTTCTTTCTGGCTTGAATCACGACGTCCGTCAGTTCTTCCAATGTCATTTCTCGATTCCTAATCTCGGGCATCCAAACCTACGATCTTGTTGACTGAATAGTTTGCAATTTTCTGGCGGGCCAATGCGCCTAGAGTCTTGTTGTCTAGCGCTCTGAAGGTCTTTGCGATCGTCGATGAACTCCTGGCTCGGGGGAGAAGGCAAGACACGCATTCGGATGTGAGCACGAGATCGTCGACCACCGATCGAATCCGCTTTGCGGCATGTGCCTGAACGATCGAGTACGTATGGACATAGTACTGGAATAGAGTTTCCGGCGATGCGTGTCCCGTCAATTTGGTCATGGAAATCAAGTCAAATGGTCGAATGTCGCCGTCTTCATATCTCGTGCATGCGAAGTAGTCATCGAGCTTCTCAAGCAGCGATGGCTGAAACAACGGGTGAGACCGAAAGCGGATGTCATCGAGCACGTCCGGGTACCGTGTCGCGTACCAGCGAAGAAACAAGAACGAACAGAAACAGTGGCGAAGCAAGTGAAGAGTTGCTCGATCGCCGAGTATGCTCTTCAGCATGTTTCTCGAGAATCTGGTCAGAGAGTTGTGAGAGTAGCCCTGTCTGTCTCTGAGCGGGCCAAATGCGGCAATTTTCGACAAGACTGCGCGACTCGAAAACTCTGACCTTCGGCATCGGCCATAATCCACGATTACATGTACGATTTCTGGTGGGGCCAGACAGAGAAAGGGCAGTCTTCTTCGTGATGCCGCCGACTTGCCGTTCAGTATCTCTATATCCAGGCACTCAATAACATCGCTGAAGACGATGTTGTCGAGACGTAGGCGCCGAATCTCACTCGCGCGCAATCCGCCGTAGAATGCCAGCGCAATGACAATTGCCACTTGCCTGTACTCTCGAGAATCACTCTCGTAAAGGTCTAGGATGACTCTGTCGATGACATGGGGTGAAATGAGCCCCCATTGTCCGCTCCCCGTCACAAAAGTCTCGCGGAGATGGGCAATTGATACTGCCGGCAACTTCAGCTTATGGGCTATGAATCTGACTATTGGTGCATACGCATTGAGTATCAGGCGCCTGCTTTCCATACTTAGGTTGGGGCTCGAGATTCTCTCTTCGATGTTTTCCTCAAAGTCGTCGGGGTCCCACGATGACAATGAGTCCGATGATTCGCTGTCCATTAGCCCATTCATGACTGCTCGATCGAGATAGTCTCGCAAAGATCGCGCCGTAATTGTCCCGCGCCGGATGTAGTGTTGTTTCGAATAGTCGATTGCGAGCACCACGACTGAGTCCTCGGGGCAGAATGTGATCGCTTGCATTCGGTATCGACGCAATATCAATTCGGCACGCTCTTGCTGAAGTGGAGTCTTGATGCGTTTGCTGTGTGCGGAATTTAGTTCATTACACATGTCCCGCAAGAGCTTCCTGCCTCTTGCAATCCAATCGGCTTGAATCTTGTGCGAACTCAGAAGCTCAATAGTGGCAGGTTTGAGATTTTGGGCGCGTAATGAGCTGTCCGACATTGTCTCGACAAGAAACGCCATGGGTTCTTTGGTGATATCACCGATGTAGTAGGGGTCGAACATAGACTGACTAGTGGGGCGGACCTTCGCAGCGAGCGCGGAAATCATGAAGGGTTCGGCGCCATTGTGGATTGCGATAATCGGCGCTAGAGCCTGAACGTCTCGGACTGCGAGGTCTAGTTCGGTGTCTCCATGGATAAGGGAGCTTGGAAACGCCTCCAGGATCTCTATTTCGATCCTCTCGCGGCTCGCTTGATGAGCTTTTCCAAGGTGCCGTTCACGTTGTCGCCAGCAACGCAGCGCGAGCGCAGGGACATCGGCGAGCGAGAGATCTACGTGCCGTTCTGTGGCGTCAGAGGGATGAATGGGTATGGCTACGTTGGACGCGTCGTTGTTCTTAACGCCTGCAAAACTGGTCAACACGTCGAGCGCGGCACTGTGCGGGAGCGCGTTGTCAATCAAAAGCGCCGCATAGGCACGAAGGAGAGCGATATGACCGGCCTCGTTCGCAGCCCAGTCGCCCAACCAGAGTCCGCGATACCAGGCAACGAGGTCGTCAAGCTTTCTCCAACTCGCAGGTGACTTCGGCAGATACGAGTTGCACCGAAGTGGTTTAGATACTGAGGTCGAAGAGGCCAAGCCTGTCACCCGTCCTGAATCTTCACATTGCGAATTCGGATCGGCTTCAGCAATTCTCCCGGGAGGATTGAACTCAGCCAGTCTTGAAGTGCTCGCTGAAGCTGCCCGAAATGGCTGGTCCCCGCGGTTGACCACGTTGCCAGAGGCTCACGGCCAATCCTGCGATGGCCGAAAAACTCATCTGCGATCCATTGTGGGAATCGGCCGGCCAGGTGCCGAATAGACGCATGTCGCAGCCAGTTATGCTTAAAGTTCAGGTCGACGATTTTTGAAGCTATCGGAGCCTCGTGCCGGAAGTGACCGTTAGTAAGGCGAGTGCGGAGCACCTTTGCGTCGGAGCTGCAACGCCGAAATTCGGCCGCCAAATCGAAGATGTTTCCGTCTGTCTCGAGCGATATCCCTGAATTCCGCAGATATTGCTTAAGAACCGAGCGATTGAGCGCAGAACAATCGTCGAACGCCAGGTAAAGGGCCGGGACCGGCGCGAAGGAGCGCTCAGCGAACAGGCGCGATCGTTTGTCGAAGACAACAGCGCCAAGCTGCTCGGCAAAGGAGACTTTGGCGACTTTCCCGACCGGACGGATTCCAAGGGCTGACTGTTGAACAACGTATCGGGCGGTTTCATGGAGATTTGCCGCGAGAAGTACATCGTTGATTTCACACAGGAGCCCCTTTGAATCGATTCTCTCTTGAATCGCTCGATAAGCGTTTGCCAGCTCTTCAACTAGCGTCCCGACAGCGTCGACCTGGATAGCCGATTGGCAAAAGAGGTCTTTGTCTTCGCCTTTTTCCGTCGTCTTCGGAACATCCAATGCCGGCGCGCATATCTGCAGCTGAGCAACTGAATCCGAGTAGGCCGAGGCAAATTGCTCAACGGTCGCCGAGACAGATGTCCGATAATACGCGCTGATCCCTTTGAGGGCGGGTAGAACTCGACCGGCAACACCGCATTGTTCAAGCATTGACATTTTGCGCAATCGAACAAGAACAGCAGACGAAGCCCTCAGGCGATTAGGAGTTGGCGTTAGCCCAGTGTGATGCCGTGAAAAGCCGTTCGCGGCCTTCCGACAACGCTCGATTACATCATGTTGCATTGCCCGATCATGAATGCTAGTCAGACCTTCGAAGACTGTGTCCGGAAGAGGGGTCGACATGATTCCCGCTGACTCATGCGTTTCTGGATCCTCTTTGTCCACTCTTCGCAGCACGTGGTAGTCCAAGGAATTGGATTGGGCTTTTAATAAGAGTTCGTCGCCTTGTGGCTCGTCGCTCTTGCAAACGGCCGTTCGTAACGGGCGGGCGAGATCAAGTCCGGCAAATGCAAGGAGCCATGTCACCCCATACTCTGGCTTTGGCAACGAGCGGAACGCCCAGGTCATATATTCACTGAAGGTCGCCTTGCTGCAGATATTCATGTCGGCGACCGATGGCGTGTTCCTACGGGCGAATCCATTCTCGGCTAACCTGTCGACCTTGTATTGGTCACACCGAGACGCGTGCGGTGGATGCGTAATCGAAACGAAAAGCCCGTCTTCGTCCATGAATGCGTCGCCGACTTCTGCGGATTGAAGAAAATTCGGCTCAGTCAGCTCATCCAGATGTTCGGGAGAAACGGCTAGCTCTGTGCCAATCGAGGAGCGAGGTCTCTTGCTCGAACCGCCACGCTTCTGTCGCTCCCCAAGCTGCAGTCCGCCGCATATGAGCGCAACGACAGTCTCGTATTTTCCTATCGTGTATGGCGTCAACAGAGGGCTTTGTTTCTGCCTGGCAATAAAACCATCGACGTCTTCAATCGACGCGGAGTTCGCTGAGTGGCCGCGTATCAGAGTTCGTGAATCGAAGAAGTCTTGCAGTACATCGCGAAACGCAATTGTATGTCGGTAAGCGACATGTCCCGAGAAACGATCGCGGCGTGGTTCTTTGACAAACCGAACTAGCGACTTGATTGCCCAATTGCGAACTTGTACTTCGTTAGCACCGGCTGCTTGCAAGTGCATTAACGCAAAAGGAACCGGATAGACTTTCTCGTGGTAGGTACGAGTGAGAGACGTTTCTCCGGCATTTCGCTCGCAATACTTAGAGATACGCTGTTTGTCATATGCTGTCAGCAGCCCAACTTCTATAAGCACAGCTGCCATTTGCTCGATAAGGACTAGGGAAGGAGGCGGAATGGTCGATTGAACAACCTTGCCGATTGCCCGCTCCTCGTCGTCGGAGACCGCAAACTCGAGCAAGGCGGCACAAGTATCCCGAAAGACATTGCTCGGAAATGCAGCAGGCCTATTTTTCGACTTCGTCTTCTTCGTCTTGGAAGAGTTCATACTGCTCTCCGCGATTACCGTCGTGATTGTGTGAGCTTATTGACTCAGGGGATTGCTCAGGCTCTGTTTCCGCCTGAGTTTCGGGGTCGCATCCTCGATTTCCCTCGTTAGGCGAAGTCTCGGACTCTTGCTCCGGAGTCTCTGAATTGTCTGGGAGAAACTTCTTCCGCTCAGCCTGGTAGGTTGAGCGCTTTAATTGACCGAAACACAGGAGATTCTTTAACGACCCAAAGAACCTTGGGTTCGAGCCGTCACCGGCGTACAACTTGACCAAGTCATCAAGCTTGCCTCTCAGACAGTCGATTACGACCTGCTTGATGCTCCTCGATTGGCGTGCACCCACTACGCGGGCCAACATAGTTCTGAGATTGTTTTCGTTCTGCCGATTCTCAGGATCGAATTCGTATATGGTCGTTAGAACGAAGGTCGCCGCGGATCGCCTCGCCTCCGGCTCAATTATTGCAATATCGCTAATTGCGGCGAAGGAACCGTCCTCATTCATCTTAGTCAGGAGAGGTGACAACGGTGTAAATATTGTGCCGTCTGTTCCGTCGTCTCCGTCTTGGCTCCTACGGATGGCCATTATCGAGTACAGAGCAGGGACGTCTTTCGTGCGTACATAGTCCGTGCGCGTCTTGAATTCTGTAGACGTCAATGAACTGGTGGTGACCCAATCCCCGATTTGTGGCATAGTATGCTGCATTGGCCTTTCCGCGAAAGGAATGCGTACCTTTCGAGGAAAGGTTTATCATGTCGTAACCCCGTTTGCAAGAGGCGGCAATGACAAAAGTGCACGATATTTGGGCAGATGCGGTTGAGAGGCTGCACGAAAAGGCGAATCTTTCCGAAGACATTAGCTTTGCTCAGCTTGCTCGAGACCTCGGAATTAGCCCACAGAAACTGGCTGACGCGCGGAACGGTAGACAAGAACTCTCTAGCGAGGTAAAAGCGGAAATCCTGCGAAGGCTTGGCGAGCCTATTTCCGCGGAAGCCTACGAGGCAATTTTCCCAAGCAAGATTCGTCCGGATGTTTGCCCATTGCTCAGAAAAGTCTACGAGCCGACTGGCAGACGAAAGGCTAAACGTGACTTTTGGATCCAATGTCTGGACGACCTAAAGACACTGATCAAGAAAAACTCAGAGACGCCATCCAAAAACATCTCAGATGGCCAAATAGCGGCGTCGCTCGGAATAAGTCCCAGTATGATATCGAAAGCCCGAAACGGGTTAGGTGAGCTTAGTCCGGTAGCAAAGCTGAAGTTGCTCGATCGCCTGGGCTACATGGCGTCTACAGATATCCTGTGTGATCTTCTTCCGCCAAAGGCTGCAGCGAGGTTGCGAAGACTTGAGAGCCTCCGCTTTCTTAGGCGCGGCGCCACGCGTTAGCGAGAGGTCAGTGGCTATCAATGAGCCTTCTCTTCGATTGGCTACGAAACACGCGGACGGGAGTATGAATGTATCCGGGCGCGCCAATTATGAAGAGAGCCTGTAGTAACTAACCTTCTGTTACTGTGGGCTTTTTTCGCTTAGTCTTTTGGTTCTATTGGTTTCTGCGAGACTTGGGTAACCATAAGGAAGCCCAAGCGCTCGTGTTTCCAATTCGCAGGTAGGTCCTATGAAGATCAAACGTTGTCAGATTCGTAATTTCCGCGGTTTGGAGAACGTTGAACTAGCGTTCCAAGAGGATACTTGCCTGATCGCCGGTCCCAACGCAATAGGAAAATCCACGGTTCTTGAGGCAGTTCGCCTAAATCGTGCGTTGTTACTCAATCGCTATCCCTCAGAAGGGCAGGCGGTGCTCCATGCTTTAGGCGCAACGACAAATCCGAATCAGATAATGTTGCGAGGCGGATATTTCGATTTTTCTGCCATAGCTCGTGATCCAGATTCGAATATTCTGGTTCGAATGGAAGTGCAACTCGAGACTCATGAGCTACCGAAGATTAATGGCTCCCTTCAGCAACTTGCGCTGGACTTCTTGCGCGGAAACCTCGGGAGTCAGATTCAGCAGGATCAAGCCTCTATGACTCAGTTTCTGTCTTCAAACGAAGGGCGTGCAAAGTTATCCGAAGCAGAGGCGCAAATCTCGTCGTTTGTCTCGGGACTTAATACGTCCGATCCGTTGGTCCTTGCAGTGGAAATTTCGCCAAACGGACAGATTAGAGGGTTGGACGCAGCTGCGCAGATTGTCTGTGGATTTCTTGAGCGCTCACTACCCCCACAAGTTGGGCTCTTCAGCTACTTTTCTGCCGATAGAGCACTTCCAACTGGCGAAGCCGCGATACAGCTGGGTGGGGGCGATGCGGACAATCAGATGAAGAGCCATATCGCCGAACCAAACATCAAATTTCAGCGACTAAAAACTAGCATCGCAAACTCAACGCTTCTGCAGCAAAATGTAGCGGACGACTTCAAAGTGATATTTGATGAAGTGCTGCCAGGTAAAGCGCTGGCTGGACTGCAAATTGGGCCAATAGGGAATTTTCGTGTCTCAATTAAAGAAGAAGGAGTGGATAGGCCATTTGATATTGACAGTCTGAGCAGCGGCGAAAAGGGCCTGATTCTTACTTTTCTCCTCATTCGGCGAGCTGTTGCTCACGGTGGAATTGTATTGATCGACGAGCCTGAGCTGCATCTAAACCCAGGTGTGTGCCGAAAACTTCTCAATTTCTTGATCGACCAGTGTATTAAGCCTCATAACTTGCAGGCAATTATCTGTACCCATTCTGCGGAAATTCTGAATAGCGCCTATGAGCGAGATGATTGCGATATTCATCACTTGAAGAATGCCAGCAATGCAACTCCTATATATCGTGGCGACTTTGATGAGATGTTCCAGGCCTTAGGCCGACTCGGCGTTACCCCAGCGGAGTCGTTCTTCTATGAGCAGCACGTATTTGTCGAAGGACCCGATGATGAAGACGTAATGGAGGAAGGGTTTCGCGGGACGCTCGGCGATAGGTGTCAGGTCAGCTCGTTGGGTGGGCGAAAGGCCGTCGAGGCAGAAATTCAAAACCTCCAAGCAGCAGAGAGTGCTGGAAGGCTTGATCGACTACATTGCTTCATATTTGACCAGGATAGGAGCATCACCAACCTGAGCTCGACAAATCTAGTTAAGGTCATACAGTGGGATCGGTATTGTCTGGAGAACTACTTGCTCAATATTCAGGTCTTGTATGACGTGTTGAACGCGGCACCGAAGGACGGGGAGCTGCCAGATCGGGGCGAATTCAATTCTCGCGTGAAGGAGCTGGCGCTTGAACAGTTGATGCCGTTGGCTGCTCGCCAAGCGTACGAGCCCGATCGCCCTGTCAGTCCCGGACTAACAAATGAGGATGTTCGCGACAGTTTTCAGGAAATGGCAGATATCTTGAGTGATAAGCTGGGTGAACTGAAGGGGGCCGTATCTACGCTAGATCTGAACGCATGGAACAACGAATTTTTGGCGCGGTGTTCGCAGGTTCATGCCGAATTAGCTTCAGATTGGGACTCGGATTGGCGCCTAAAGTGTAACGGCAAGGTCTTGTTGGAAAGAGTTTTCCGAGAATACACAGTGAATCGAGATCGTCGCGAGCTGAAGAAAGAGTTGGCTCGAGGAATTCGCGAACAGCAGTCGCCAGAATGGCAAGCCGTTGACAAAATGCTTAGAGAAGCCGTACTGACGAGTAACGGTACTCACTAGTCGTTTGAAAATCGGATACTACCATGCTAGCAAAGTGTCGTCAGAAGAATTGCGGATCCAGTAGCGCCATTCGCTTGAAGAGCGGTTCTAAGTTTCGGGGAACAAGCGCTACATATCACCGCTTGAAGCGAGGCGTCCAGGACTCCTCCATCTCCTCTTCCTCTTCGATCTCTTCGGCATCAGGCAGGTCGTTGACGGTCAAAACAGTAAGAGTCTTGCCGTAATCACCTAGCCCAATCGTCTCTTCGATCAGCATCGCGTCGATATCCCCACCGAACCAGTCTTGGATTGCTCCTTCTGCCTCCATCCGTTCGCCATCAAGGACGTTCCTCGGGTCGGCATTCAGCTCTTTGGTCGCGCTGTTCGGTGGCAGCAAACTGCCTTTCCTAATCCAGTCCAGCCCGTCGGCTTCTTTCAGGGTGTCCGACATAAAGCAGTATTCGACCTGCTTTCCGCTACTAACCACGATTGCTGCAGCATCAGGTGAGCGCTGCGCGAAGCGGATTGCTGTCGCCGTCAGTGAGGTCTGGCACTCACCGGCGAGGTGCTCAATCGCGGCAATGCCGTCGCCGGCCTTGCGCAGTTCGGCGTCGAATAACGTGCTCGGCATTAACAGCGCGGCGGCGAAGTGATCGGCTTCCAGTTCGTAGCGGTCTTTCGATCGAAATCCTGCGTGTGATGCATGGGCCCCGTCCTGCAGGACACACTCAGGGTGTCCTGGCAGGCGGTAATGACCAATCTCATGGCCGACACTGAAGCGCTGGAACCCATCGCTGTCGATTGATGTCGAGTACAGAATGCCGAAGAGGTTTCGCTGCCTGAGCAGCATTCCGGAAACCCCGCTTCTCGAATCAGCGGGCAGGGCCTGGACTTCGATGCCGAGTTCCTCGGCGATCGAAAAGGGGCACACTGGCAACGCCGCTATGCCGAGTTCGCGGACGAGCGTTTCGGCTTCTCCACCAGCAATCCTTTGCCAGAGCCACTTAGACATTAAGCTCCCTTTTTAGATCGCTTGGCGAGCGATGCCATGAAGTCCCGGGCAATCTCCCGATCGTGGTCGGTCAGCTTTTCGAAATCACGATATAGCTGATCGCCGGTAGCAAGGGCAGCGTCCGGCGCGTCTGTACGCCCCATAAGGTAGTCGACTGTGGTTTCCAGCGCGTCTGCGAGCTTGCGCAGGTTGTCGAAGGACGGCTTACGCGCACCGGTCTCGAAGTGCGAAATAGCGGTGGACTGCAGGTCGGATTTTTTGGCTAATTGCTCCTGGCTCAGGTCGCGATCTTCGCGAAGTTGCTGTAATCGTTGTGAAAAAATTTTCTCTGACAATGGTTGACTCCTACTTGACGGTTTCGTATAGTTTAAGGTGACGAGTATGACATAGGGCCACCCCCTATTTTTTTGGTCGTCAACTAGACGATTTCGTCAAGTATAGCATGACGAAAGTTTTTTCGAAGCAAAATCTGCATAGGAGTCAGTAACATGCAAGACGTAACGCAGCCGGAACAGGCCGGCAAAGACAGGGGACATCATCCGCATCACGACCAGACCGTGACGATCATTGTTAACGGGCGTGAAAAGGAAGTCCCGAAGAACGACGATCTCAGCTTCGATGAGCTGGTTGCACTGGCATTCAACCCCGTCCCGACCGGCGAATTCATCTGTTTCACGATCACGTACCGCAAGGGCCATGGGAACAAGCCCGAGGGTACGCTGGCAGAAGGCGAGTCCGTCAAGGCCAAGGAAGGAATGATCTTCAATGTCACAGCAACTGATAAGTCGTAGCCCCGACCTGCAGCGGCTGATTGATGACGGGTATGAAGTCGAGATCGCTGGCGGCCACCTGATCATCCACAGTGTTCCGTATGTGAATGCTAAAGGGGTGATCAGGCTCGGCACGCTGGTCTCGGTTCTGGACAGTCTGAACGGCGATACGACAGGGCCACCGAAAACCCATGTCGCTTTGTTCGCAGGTGAGCATCCGTGTGATAACGACGGGAACAAGGTCCCGCATCTCGACCACAGCCCGAACAACCAGCAGATAAGGCCCGGGCTCGTGATGGACCGGTCATTCTCCTGCAAGCCGAAACCGAGCGGAAGGTATGACGACTATCACCACAAGATGACGACCTACGTTTCGATGATCTCGCGGCATGCCCAGAAGGTCGATCCGAATGTCACCGCTCAGACCCGTCAGGTGATTGAGGCCAGTGATCCGGATTCACCGTTCAACTACATTGATAACGCGTCCGCCCGCGCGGGGATCGAGGCGCATACCGCTAAGCTCGCGCTCGGCAAGGTCGCGATCATCGGTCTCGGCGGCACCGGGTCCTATGTCCTCGACCAGGCAGCGAAGACGCCTGTGGCGCAGATTCACCTGTATGACGGTGACTGGTTTGACCAGCACACGGCCTTTCGGTCACCCGGTGCGGCAAGCATCGAAGAATTACGGGCGCATCTGCGCAAGGTCGATTACTACCATGAGCTCTATTCGCGGATGCACCGTGGCATCGTGCCACACGCGGTCTATGTCGATGAGACCAACATCGGTGAGCTCAAGGATTTCGATTTCGTGTTTCTGTGCATGGATGCGCGGCCCGGCAAGGAAATCGTGGTGCGGAAGCTCGAAGAGTTCGGCATCCCCTTCATCGACACGGGGATGGGACTCGAGGATTCGGATGCCGGCATTCGCGGCATCGTCCGGGTGACGACCAGCACGCCTGAAAAACGTGGTCATGTTTGGGAGAAAAACCGGATTCCGATGGGCGGCGGTGATGCCGATGCCGTCTACGCCACGAACATTCAGGTTGCGGACCTGAATGCGCTGAACGCAATGATGGCGGTGATCAGGTGGAAGAAGCTGTTCGGCTTCTACGCCGACCTCGAATGCGAGCACTTCGCGGCATACACCATTGACGGAAACGCAACAGCGAATGATGATCAAGGATGATCAGAATCAAATCGATTAGGGCCGAATATGTTGATGCCATCCCGGTAACGATTACGGACGGTGTCCTTTATGTCTCGACCGCGTACGGTACAGCCGTGCACAAGTGCTGCTGCGGCTGCGGGCAGGAGGTCGTAACGCCGCTCGGGCCGACCGACTGGTCGGTGACGGTCGATGGCGGTGCCGTCAGCGTCTACCCCTCCATCGGCAACTGGAACTTCCCCTGCAGGTCGCACTACTGGATTAATTGCGGTCAGATCAGGTGGGCGGAGCAGTGGTCGGACGCGCAAATCAGATATGGCCGGCAGCAGGACCGTATCGCGAAGCAAAGACAGTACGGCGAGGGGCAGGCCGGGACCGGCTTCTGGGCGTGGCTGTGGCGGTCTATTACCGGGAAGTAGATTGTCTTTTTTTTGTGGACGCGTCCGTACGCCTGCGCCTGCGTCTACGGCGCTAACGGGACCGGGCTCTCGAGAACCAAGCCCGTGCCTGCGGTCTTGGCCATTCGGCGTCGATCCCTCGCGCTATCTCATCCTGACACACCCTGCTTGTTCCAGGGCGGACGTACCTGGGCAACAAGCCCGGTCTCAAGACCGCTTACGACATCGACCGGCAGGCTGTTCCATGTCGTTGGTTCCGGAAAGGCGGCGAGGGTCTCGACCCTCTTGCCGGATTGGAGCGCGGACTTGATCTGGCCGTTGATGCGAATGCTCGTGCTTTGTGTTGGAGCGGGCTTCTTGTAATGCCCCATGCGGTGCCTGAATCCTTTCAGGCTTCTGCCGATATAGTAGACATCTCCGTCAACGATATGCGCATAGACGCCGGGCTCACGCGGCAGCTTGCCTTTGAAATGGATTCGGTCTTCCGTCAGTTCCCATCCTCCATAGTTCTTGAATCCGGCATTGATGAGCTTCTCCGCCTTCATTGGCTTTGTCGCTGTGGTGCGTGGCTTTGCCTTTCTTTTCTTTGCCCTTCGTGCCACTGGGGGCTGCCTCGCTTTTCCGGTTCGCGCAAAGCGTACGATCTTGCTTGACAGGTCTACCGCTTCCACGCTGAATCCTGCCGCGCGCCAGTGCGGGGCGCGCGAGCCACCTTTCTGATTGGCCCACCATTCCCGGTACGTGAATGCAGACTTCGGCAGTTTCTTGCCGAGGATCTTCTCAACTTGCTCGAAGCTGAGCGACACGTGCTGATTGTCTGGAGGCACTTCTCTCAGATAATGCTCTAACGGCTGATACTTCACAGTTCACCGTTCTCGTGTTCCTAACTCTTCTTTCAGTGTAACAGCCCATCTTGTGGCCCTTAGGCCGACAGTAGCGCACACATTCGCAGCAGACTAGAAGTTTATGCGCCGGCGGTTATTCCAGGTGTTCTCTCGCCCTGTCGACTCTTGTCTGACAGAGAGAGTGGATTCGCCATTTCTGTCACTGCGATCAGTCGTAATGATGTCGATTTGAAGCCGAATCTCGATCGTGTCGTGCCGAGGCACCGGCTGCTTGGGGTTCTTGCTAATCATGTTTGCATCCTCATTTTAATGACGAGACTCTCAGAAGGTCTGGTTTTTGGGTCCAAACTTGACGGAAATCTTGGCCATTCCGTTGGCAACAAGCCAAACGAGAATCAACATGCCCACGCTTTGGGAAAACGTGAGGTGAGGCAAGTCGAAGATCGGAGCAGCGACGTGGTTGTAAAGCCACCAAGCTGGCGTCCAGATGAGCACTGAGCTCATGATTAGCCATGCGGCAGCGACCATCAGGATCTGAACTGTTCTTTCCATTCCTTACATGTCCTCAGGTAAGATTGGGCGGTCGGAATAGGTTTTGGGTGACCTGGCTAAGGGATATCACGGAAATCAGAACCGACAAGACCCTAAGGTGCGCGGAACCGATTCCTGGGGTCGCGGTGAGATTTCGGTTGAGCAGCGTGTCTAATCGGTGTCTCAGTTGGGACTCCAAAATGAGACAGTTAGCGCGATAGCGGGTCTGAATTGAGACAGCCGGAATCTTCACTTTTTTGGCCCCCTTTTGGACCCGGCTGTTGTATGTTCTTGATTCTTGGCGGCTCTGGGGTTACTTGTGATTACCCTTGGGGACGCCATACCCATAAAAAAGCCCGCGCAAGCGGGCTTTTTTATGGGTATGGCGTCCCCAGTGGCGGAGACGAGCCCCCCGGTTCGACAAAACGGCAGGACTGCCGTTTTGGACGCGCGCAGCGCGCCGCGCAGCGGCGGCGGCCATGGATGGCCGCCGTCACCGAGCGGCAGGATAGCCGGTCGGGACGCGCGCAGCGCGCCGCGCAGCGGCGGCGGCCATGGATGGCCGCCGTCAATCCCCGTGCCGGATCCACGGAACAGGGCCAGTGGAACAGCGCCTCCTGTCACCGCACTGAAGATCAATCCGCACCGACCGGGAGCGTGGCCCTCATGCCGATGGCCGGATCGCAGCGGGCTGATCGCCGCATGACAATCCGGATCAATCCCTGCCTGGACAGCCGGTCCGCGGCGCGACGCCGCCCGGCGCGTTTGCTACCATTTCGCCGTCAGCAGGCGCCGGACAGCCCCCGGACACGCGAGCGCCCGGGTGACCCGGCCCGCCGCGGCAACCCGGCCGGCGCGCCGAACAACAACAGAACGACGTGCCGTCCTGCCCGTAACAGGCGGGTACGGCGGCACGCCGGCAACGACCGCTCCGGCGCAGGAACTGGTTACGTGACAGAGACTAGAGCGTCGTCTGCCGACGATCGCCACAACCCGGACGTGCGGCGTCGGACGGCCTGGATAAGGAGCGGCTCGCGCCAGTTGTTCGCGTGGCGGCACGAGCCGGCCTCGCGCGACGGTGCCGATGGCCGTGCCATCGTCCTGTGCCAGCCGCTCGGTCACGAGCAGGTGCATGCGCACCGTTCCGTGCGACGGCTCGCCGACGAACTCGCGCGCGCCGGGCACAGCGTCCTGCGTTTCGACTACACCGGCACCGGCGACTCCGAGGGCGAGCAGCCGGCGGACGGCCTGGCCGGTGACTGGCTGGAGGACGTCCGGGCGGTCGTGCGATTCCAGCAAGCGGCCAGCGGCAAGGTCGTCGACCTGGTCGGCATTCGCAGCGGCGCACTGCCGGCCGCCTGCTCCGCGGCCGCGGCGGGCGGGGCGCTCGTGCTCTGGGATCCGGTCGCAACCGGCAAGCGCTTCGTGCGAGAACTGAAAGCCAACAGCCGGCTCGCCTACTTTCGCTCCGACCCGACGCTGTTGCAGGCTGCCGGCACGGCCTGGACGCCCGGCATGCTCGAGGCGCTGGCTGCACTCGACGTCGGCAAGGCGCTGGAAGGCTTCACCCAACCGGTCCTGCTGGTCACGCGCCGGGAACAACCCGACACGCGGTTGGCGAGAAGCCTCGACGACTCCGGCGTCGCCGTGCATTCGCAGCCGGCGGACGGGCTCGAGGACATGCTGGTCGAGCCGCACCACACGAAGATTCCGGAGACCGCGATCGCTGCTGTCGTTGCCTGGTTCGCCGGCCTGCCGCCGGCGGCGGCCTCGCCGGTCACGCCGGAGGAGCCTGCCGGGGAAGCCACCTATGGCTCCGGGCCGGACGCGATCGTCGAGGAGCCGCTCGACATCGGCGAGTCGCACATGTTCGGCCTCTACTGCCGGCCGGCCGGGATGCCGGCGGGGCAGGGCCCGGTCGTGCTGTTCGGCAATGCCGGCTCCGTCTACCACGTCGGGCCGAGCCGCCTGTACGTCACGCTCGCGCGCCGCCTGGCCCGGGCCGGCATCCCGTCCGTGCGCTACGACCTCGCCAACATCGGTGACGGGATGACCTACGAGCACGTCGAAGCCAACATCCCGTACCCGAGCGACGCCGTGCAACGCATCACCGAGGTCCTCGAGTTCGTCCGCGACGGCCTCGGCCACCGCCAGGCCGTGCTGACCGGCTTCTGCTCCGGCGCGACCCAGGCATTTCACGCAGCGCTGGCGCAGCGCGAGGATTCGGCGCTGCGCGACGTCATCATGGTGAACCCGAAGGTCTTCTACGGTGAACACGCCGGCCAGCAGGACGACAATCTCGTCATGCGGCGCTCGAGTTACTACGCCAGGGCCATGCGCGACCCACAGCGCTGGCGGCGGTTGCTGAGTGGCGACATTGACTACCGCAAGCTGGCACAGTTCCTGCGCGGTCGCCTGCGCCTGCTGGGCAAGGGCATCGCACGCGCCTGCCGCAGGCTGCTCCTGCGCGACAGCGGCACGCGCCTCGGCAATGACCTGACGCGCTTCGTCGACAGCGGGCACGGGCTCGCGTTCTTTTTCTCGACGCGGGATCCCGGGCATCGCGTCCTGCTCGAGTCCTCGGGGGGCGTCGCGAAGCGGCTGATCGAGAGCGGTCGGGTGCAGGTCACGAAGATCGAGGACGGCGACCACACCCTGATCCAGAAGCGCTGTCGCGACGACTTCAGCGAGCGCTTCGTGGCACAGCTGATCGCGCGCCACGGGCGCGGCGGCTGAGTCGCAACGGCCTTTCCCGGGCCCGGCCCCTGGGGTATAGTCCGAAACTCGCGTCAGCCTGCGGTTCGGCGTGTAACACATTGATAATATGTAAAAAATCTCGACGCAAGGACGGCAGGGAATGAGCCTCGACAAAGACGTGCTGGCGCAGGCCAACATGACCCAGACGCAGCTGATGATGTGGACCGGCCAGATGCTGTCCGGCAAGCGGCCCGTCTACAACATGGGCTTCCGCATCGACATTCACGCGGACCTCGACCCGGAACTGTTCCGCCGGGCCTTTCGCGACGTCGTGGACGCCAGCGACATCCTGCGTTCCGTATTCCGCTACGTCGACGGCGGCCCGCGACGCGAGGTGCAGCCACCCGGATCGATCGAGTTCGAGATCCCGGTACTCGATTTCTCGGGCAAACCGCAGGAAGCGGCGGGCTGGATGCAGGAACAGATCGTCAAGCCGATCAACCTGAAGAAGCGCCTGTTCAACACCGCGCTGCTGCGCACCGGTCCCGAGTCCTTCGCCTGGTACCTGTGCCAGCACCACCTGATCTGCGACGGCTGGTCGACGTCGAACTTCATCATGTCGGTCGGCGATCGCTATGCGCAGCTGGAAGCGGGCGACAACGGCGAGTTCGAATTGCCGGCGTTCGGCGAATTCGTGGAGCGCGAGGTGGACTACTACCTGGGCGAGGAGGCTGCGGAATCGGGCCAGTACTGGGAGGAAGTCGCCGAGCACAGCCTGCCGGACCTGTCGATGTACGGCGTCGGCGAGGAGGCGGGCGCATCCGATTTCCTGCGCGTGCACCGCGCGCTCGGTCCCGAACTGATCAACGGCATGAAAGAAGCCGTGCAGGCGCGCGTGTTCCCGGCATTCTCGGTCGACCAGGGCCTGTTCCTGATGATGCTGACGGCGCTCGTCGTGCAGCTCCGGCTAGCGAGCGGCAACGACCTCTTCGCGATCGGCGTCTGCCTGCACCACCGGCGCACGCCGCGCGAGAAGCAGACGATCGGCCCGTTCTTCGTGTTCTCGGCCGTGCGTGTCCGTTTCGAGCCGGACGATACCTTCCGCACGCTGTATGACCGCGTGGCGCGCGAGTACCGCAAGATGCTGCGGCACTACCGGCACCCGGTCGTGGCGCAGCCGGGCGGACGCGTCTGGGACGTGACGATCAACTTCGTCAACAAGACGTTTCCGCGTTTCGCGGGCCGCAAGGCCGGCATCACCTGGCTGCAGTCGGGCAGCTACCTGGCGCAGGAGTTCGTCGGGCTGCAGATCCACCACTTCAACGAGGGTGACGGGATGACTGCGGAATGGGACTTCAACCTCGGCATCTTCGACAGCGAGGCGCGCCGCGAGACGGCCATGAGCGACTTCGAGCAGGCCATGCGCTTCGGGCTGGCCTCGCCGGACGCGCCGCTTGCGGAGCACCTGGAGGTCGCTGCGGCACGGGCGGCCGCCGGCTAGCGCGGGGCGGGGGTCACGTACCGGCCTGAGAGCTGTGTCTCAGGCAGCGGCCGGCGAGTTCCGTATACTTGCCGGCCGGTTCAGGAAAAATTCGACGCGCAGACTGAGGACAGGGAAGCGGACGGCATGGACAAAGAGTCTATTCGGCAGATCATCGCGGGCAGCGCGAAACTGAAGGTCGACATCAGCACGCTCGGCGACGACAGCAATCTCTACGACGCCGGCCTGACCTCGCTGAACACGGTCAACCTGATGCTCGCGATCGAGGACCAGTTCGACATCGAGTTCGACGACGACTCGCTGAACCGCGAGACCTTCAAGAGCGTGAACTCGCTGGCACGGGTCGTCCACGGCCTGCGCGACGCCGCCGCCTGAGCGAGCGCGGCGCGGTGCCGCCGCGCCGTCAATTGACGATATTGTCGTGCGCGCCGGGCAGCGCGTTGATCTCCGACTCTGTCGTTGCCGTGGTTCCGCCGCAGATCACCGCGCCGCTGTCAGTGAACGTGTTGTGCACCAGCGTGCTGTCGTTGCAGACGGACGAGGACTCGTACTCGATCGTCGGTCCGGTCACGCTCTCGAACAGGTTCTCTTCGACCGCCAGCGAGAAGTTCTCCCGCCAGTTCTGGAAAATGCCGCGGCTGGCGTTGCGGCAGGTGTTGTACGTGAAAACGGTGTCGAAGCCGTCCTTGTCGAGTTGCAGGCAGTGGCCCTCGATGTCGTGGAACAGGTTCTCCGTTACCGTGATCTGCGTGCCTTCCTCGATGCGCACCGCGTGCACCGTGCCGTAGATCTCGTTGTCGATGATCGTCACGTTCGTCGGGCCGCCGTCCGAGCCAACGACGATGGCGGAACCGTCGGAGCCGCTGGAGAACACACCGCAGCCTGAGCCGTCGTCGAAGCACCATTCGACGCCGGCCGGCGCCGAGACGAGGCTGTGGATCAGGTTGCCCTCGACGACGACGTTCTCGATGTACTTGAAGTCGATGCCGTTTTCGCGATCCGAGTGGAAGGCATTGCCGCCGATATAGACGTTGACCGGCGGATCGGCCGAGCATTCGTGGCAGGCCTGGAAGCCGTCGCCACCGTTGTGGTGAATGTGGTTGCCAAGGATCCAGACGCCGTCGGAGCCCGAGGCCACGAAGATCCCGTGCCGGTCGTCCCCCTGGTTGTGGTGAATCTCGGAGTCGGTCACGACGATGTTGCTGCCGCCGAGATTCATGCCGTTCTTGTCGTTGCTGTTGGTGACCTCGATATTGCGAAACACGACGTTCGACATGCCCGAGGTACGCACCTGTATGTTGTCGAACACGGTACCGTCGAAGATGCACCAGCTGCCGCTGATCGTAAACACGCCGTTGCTCCCGGACAGCGTGCCGCCGGTGACGAACGCGGGATTCTGCTCGGTGCCGGCGCAGGTCATCGCCAGGTCCGTGCCCACGCTCTGGTCGGTCAGCGCAAACACCTCGCCGGCTGACAGCGTCGCCGGCAACTGGCCGGAAGCGGTGACCGCACCGGGCTGCCGCTGGTAGTCGAACGGCACGTCCGGGATCGCCTTGTAGTTGCCCCCGCCAGGCGGCGGCGGAGGAGGAGGTGGGGGCGGCGGCGGCGGTGGCGGCGGTGGCGGCGGCGGACTGCCGCCGACCGGCGGAGCGCCGCCGGTCGTGCCGGACGAACCGGACGAGCAGGCTGCGGTCGCGACGAGCGACAGGACGACGAAGAGACTGGCTATCAGGCGGGTGGGTATCGACATGCGGGGCGACTCAAATGAATTCCGGGGGCTGCGCGCCGTACAGGCCTTGTCAGCGGTGCCCGAGGCGCGTCCGGCTCCTGAAACGCGCGTCGGGAAGCCCGGTTGACAGGATCGGCCGGCCCTCTCCTATCATAGACGGCCGGCCGGCAGGTCGGAAGTGGCCCGGTGCCGCCGACCGGCGGCACCGGGCAGGTCGTTCAGCCGGCGCGCAGCCGGCGGCTCAGCGCGATGCCGAGCAGGCCGAGACCCAGCAGTCCCAGCGGCGCGGGCTCGGGGACCTCGGCGCATCCGCCCGATCCCTGGTTGATGGAGAAGTTGCCCATGCCCCAGTCGGACGGCTCGACGATAATGCGCGTGATCGACGAACAGGCATCGGTCGTGTAGGCGCCGTAGCCGGAGGTATTGTTACGGCCGACGCCGAAATACACCCGCTCCGTCGAGTACTCGCTGCCATCGAAAGCCTGGATCCAGGCCGTGCCGCGGAACGACGCACCGACCCAGAACGAGAAGGCGCGCGTGCCGGCCGGCAGCAGGATCTCCACCCAGTTGACGGTGGTCACGTACACGTTGCCGTGATCGTATTGCCACCAGTCGGGATCGGAGGCCCGCATGCCGAGCGGATCGCCGGCCTGGTCCGTGAACTCGAGCGTTCCGCCGAGCGGGGAGTCGACCTCGGTGATCGTCTCGCCGGGTCCGGTCGTGCCCGGCGCCGCGAACGGGGTCATGTCGTAGCCGCCGAGCGAGCCGCCATCGCTGGCGCCCGGGATCGGCTCGATGATGATCGGGCCGGCAAACGCAAGCGCCGGCAGCAGCAGGGCGGCCAGCAGGAGCGAACGAAAAGTGGTGCGATTTTCCATGTCATCCCCCGTGCGATCAGCAGGGTTGTCCTTGTGCAGGCTACTGATCCAAGTTCCGTGCCCGTTTAGGAATTAAAGGAAAATCAGGGGGTTACAGGCAGACCGTCTCCCGGCTGTCAAGAAAATCGACGACTTCGGAGGGGCGTGCTCGCGGGGCGGCCGTCCCTAGGCGGCGTCTCGCCCCTCGGCGAACACGAGCATGCGTTCCAGTTCTCGCTGCACCGCAGCCGCCTCCTCGCTGCGACCGGCGGCCGCGTAGAAGGCGGCCAGCCTCTCCTGGCACTTGATCCAGAACAGGCCGGCGTCGTTGAAGGCCGCGACCTGCTGCTTGACCGCGGTGATCTCGAGCGCGTTGATCGCGGCCGGCAGTTCGCCCGCGTCTTTCAGCAGGCGCGCGTACATGTCGAGGCCGAGGAAAAAGAATTCGCGATCGGCCGGCGCGAGTTGCCCGACGTGCCGCGCCAGGCGCTCCGATGCGGCGCCGTGCCGGTCGCCTTGCCAGTCGAGCGCGGCCTCGAGCACTGCCAGCTGGGCCGGCGACAGCGCGTCCCGCTCCAGTCCTTCGAACGCCCGCCGGGCTTCGGCCGGGCGTCCCGCCATCGCCAGCAAGACGACGGTGAACGGATCGTCGAGCCGGGCGGCCCGCGAGAGGTGCTGGCCCCAGGCTTCCTTTTCGCCGCTCGCGAACAATACGCGCGCCTTCAGTTCGTGGCGTCGCTGCGGGTCGGTCAGCTGGTCGAACATCTCGCCGGCTTCGACCGGTCGGCCCATGGCCAGTGCGATGCCGCCCAGGCGTTCGGCGACGAATTCGCGCACGTCGGCCGGGAGCTCCGGCAGCTCTGCCCGGAGGCGCCGGCATTCCTCCATGGCCAGCGCCATGTCGCCGTCCTGCCAGGCGGCGAGCACCGGGTACAGCAGCATGCGGCCGGCTGTCTCCGTCGCGTGTCCCTGCGGTTGTTCGCGGTACAGTGCCAGCGCGCGCTTCGCGTACTTGCGTGCATCGCCCGACGCATCGCCGCTCGCCGCCAGCGCCCAGGCGGCGCGCGCGTTGCTGTCGAAATGGGCCGGTCGCAGCTCTGCAACCCGCCGGTGTTCTGCGAGGCAGTCGGCGTCACCGCCGTTTGCCGTGCAGAGAGTCAGCGCGGCGACCGCAGCGGGCTCGTGACCCGGATCGATCTCGAAGAGCGCGTTGTAATTCGCGACAGCCAGCGCATGGTCACCGAGCGCGTGCCGGTAGCTGCCGTCGACGAAATAGCGCTCGGCCGGGATCAGGCCATCGCTGTGCTTCGTGGCCTCCTCGAACACCGGCAGCACGGCGTCGGGCCGCGCGCCGTCGCGCCACAGCGCCCAGCCGAGCAGCGTCCGAGCCGAGGCGAAAGCCGGGTCCTGCTCCACGGCGAGTTCCAGGAGGCGCAGCGCGGCACCGGTCTCGTCCCGGCGCAACGCGTCACGCGCCCGGGCGTACAACCGCGCGGCCGATAGCGAGGAGGTCGTGACCGAGGGCAGCGGCTCCGCGCTGCGCGTATCCGCCACTGCTACGTATGAGTCGACGGCACGTCGGGCCAGTCCGTTCAATGCCGGCAATACGTCGGCCACGTCGCTGACGGTCACGCTGAGGTAGTCGACCGCGGTGTCGTGCCCGTCCGAGACGGCCTCGAGGCTCAACACGTAATGATCGGCAGTGCGAGTGACGTAGGGTATGAGCAGCAGGCGCGCGTCCGGGTCGCGCAGCAGCACTTCGCGCGCAACCGGGGGCGACAGCGTCGTGCCAGGCGCGAGTCGCATCAGGCCGAGCGTATCGCGCAGCCGGGCGGGCGGAACGCTGCGCGCCGGCACCGCGGTCGCAATGCCGCGCTGCACCGCGTCCGCGAGCCCCGGCTCCAGTGCCGCGACGGCATCGCTCAGCACGGGCGCGGATACCAGCACGTCGAAATCGGCGGCCGGAGCCCGGCCGATTCGGTCTGCCGACAGCAGTACCAGCGTGGCCGCCGCGGCGCCGGCCAGCAGCAAGGCGCCGGCATACAGCGCCGCGCGCAGCCCGCCGCGCCCCGCCGCGACGGCTGAAGCGTGCGATGGCGCCGATTCGGCCGCCGGGACCGGCTTGCGTGCCGCAGCGCCGCGCGGCGGGCGGGCGGCGAGCCAGGCGTCGATTTCCACGCAGTAGGCGAACACCGTGTCGCCGGTCTGGTGGCGGTGCCGGTGGATCGGCAGGCCCTCGTTCGCTTCCCAGCGGCGCAGCGTGCGGATGCTGCGGTTCAGGTAATTCGAGATCGCCTTCCACGAGTCGAGGCGGCGGCTGTCCGACTTGCGCCGCTTGCGGGTCCCTGTGGAATTTTCGTTTTCAGTCATAGGTGTGCTGTTGTTTTTTATATCGACTCGAGCTTGTCGGTGGCGTCGCGACGGGCCTGGTCAGCGCGCGCGATTGTAGCCGGCCTGTGGCGCCGATTCTGCGACGAAGCGCCGAAATTAGCCACCGGGATCGCGCGGCGCGCGTTTTGCGGGTCCCGAAAACGCTGTCGGCAGGATTTTTTCCGTGATTATGTCAGATAAGGGGGTGGCAAAGGGCGGCAAAGGCGGACAAAACCCGCCTGTCACCCCCGTGTCCCGGCTTGCGCGTTGACCCTGCCCCCCTGCGGCCACGATAAACCGCGCCATGACGCCGGGGTCGCAAGACCCGAGAAAACAACAAGCAACACGGTGTCGGGAGTGCATCGATGGGACGCGGCCGGGCCCGCCGCGTCGACCGGGCAAAAGCTCGCGGAATCGATCGACAGGGTCGCGTTTCCAAAAAAAGCCAGGGAGTTCGACAACCATGAAAAACAAACTTACCGCGCAATTGTCCGTTGCTGCCGCGGTCGGCCTGTTGCCGTTCGTCGCGGCGGCACATACGCCGCACGTCTGCAGTGACCTGCCCGACGCACCGATGTTCGCCGAGCACATGGAACACGCTGATATCGCCAGTGGCGTGATCCCGATGCAGGACGTCTTCGACCACGGCGAGGCGCTGTTCGTCGGCAACTTCAACAAGTGCGACGGCCAGGGCCGCCCGCAGACGACCGGTGGCGGCGCCAAGCGCTTCGGCGACCACCCGGAAAAGCTGCGCACCTCGGCGCCCGATGCCGATTCCTGCGCCGGCTGCCACGCGCAGCCGCGTCTCGGCGGCGGCGGTGACTTCGTCGCCAACGTGTTCGTGCTCGCGCAGACGCTGGACCCGGTCACCGAGTCCGTCAACGGTGCGTTCAGCAACGAGCGCAACACGCTCGGCATGTTCGGCGCAGGCCCGATCGAGATGCTGGCCCGCGAGATGAGCTGGGACCTGCAGGCGCAGGCGGCGGGACTGCCCGACGGCGCGCACGTGCTGAACACGAAGGGCGTCGATTTCGAGATCACGATCGCCGGCGGTGCAGTCGTCGAGTCCCGCGGCGTCAACACGGATCTCGTCATTCGTCCGTTCCACCAGGCCGGCGCGGTCGTCTCGCTGCGCGAGTTCACCGACAACGCGATGAACCACCACCACGGCATGCAGGCCGAGGAGCGCTTCGACATGAACCCGGCCATGGGCTTCGATCCGGACTTCGACGAGGACGGCATCGAGCGCGAGCTGACCGTGGGCGACATCACGGCCGTCACGCTGTGGCAGGCGCAGCTCGGCACGCCGTCGCGCGTCATGCCGGCCGACCCGGCGCGGCGCCAGGCCGCGAAGCGCGGTGAGCAGCTGTTTGCCGACGTGGACTGCACCGGCTGCCACAAGCCGAAGATGTACCTCGAAAGCCGGCACTTCGTGGAGCCGAACCCGTTCAACCCGCCGGGCACCTGTGCCGATCCGAGCGTCTGCCCGCCGGTTTCCTTCGACATGACGAAGGACGGCGAGGGCCCGAACCTGAAGCGCGCGCCGGGCGGCGGTGCCGTGGTCGAGGCCTACACCGACCTGAAGCGCCACAACCTCTGTGACGACGAGGGCACGCCGGGCGCGATCCGCTTCTTCTGCAACGAGCAGCTGACGCAGGGTCGTCCGAGCCAGGACGGCAAGCCGGGTACGGAGTTCTTCCTGACCCGCAAGCTCTGGGACGTCGGCAACTCCGGCCCCTACGGTCATCGCGGCGACCTGTCGACGATTGCCGAGGCGATCCTGATGCACGGCGGCGAAGCCCGCCCGTCGCGTGATGCCTTCGTGGCGCTGCCGCGCGAGGACCAGGAAGCCGTCGTCGAGTTCCTGAAGACCCTGCAGGTCGTGCCGCCGGACGCCGAGCGCGGCATGAGCAAGGGCAAGCGCAAGGACGCGATCGCCAAGGCCATGCGGTCGGACGGCGACTGATCGCGGCCTGCCGCCGGCGCGGGCGCAAGCCCGCCCCGGACGGCGCAGCCGACAGCCTTGGACCGGGCGCCGTGAGGCGCCCGGTTTTTTTTGGCCCACGGGCCATCGCACGCCTGTCGGATCGGTTTACAGTGGCGCGCCGGGCGCCACTGCAAGTTATTGATTTTTAATAATTCACGAATCTGGCACGAAACATGGATCAAATTCCGTACAAACGGCGCCGTCGCAGCACACAGGCTCGGCGGTAGCCGACCAGACAACAATCAGGCGCAGGTGCGCTTCGGGGAAAAAGTAATGGTCGCAAGGACGTTCACAACCATCGCCGTCATCGCACTGGCCGTTGCCAGCGCGCCGGCGCAGTCAGCCCAGATCTACTGCCAGGACACGACGAAGAACCACATGGGCATGGACGACGGTGACGTCGGTGCGTGCCTGGATTCGGGTCTCGGGAACATCAATGGCAACGACGCCAACGACGTCTTCCTGAACGGCGTAGGGACCGATTACTTCACGGTAACCAAGAGCGACGACTCGACGGTCCTGTTCGGCCTGACCTTCACGCAGAACGGCAGCACCGGGACGTTCAGCTTCGATGCGTCGTTCTGGGACGTCTACGGCGGTGGCGCGATCGGCTTCAAGTTCGGCACCGGCAACCGTCCCGACAGTTGGTTCGTGTTCAGCCTGCTGGACGGCGTGTCGAGCGGCAACTGGGACTTCTTCAACATGTTCCGCCGCGGCGGTGGCCTGTCGCACGTGAACCTGTACGCCTCGCGCGAGGTGACGGAAGTGCCGGAGCCGGCCGCCCTCGGCCTGTTCGGTTTCGGCCTGCTGCTGCTGGCGGCCAACGCACGACGCCGCGCGCGCGCCTGAGCGCGGCGCAGCTTCGATCGCACGGCGGGGCCCGCTGCTCGGATGAGCGGCGGGCTTCTTCTTTTCCGGCGTCGATAACCCCTGCAGCCGCGCGCGCGTGCGGCCCGTGCGGCCCGCGAGCCGTGAACAAAGCCCTGCCATCCGGCGCGGGCTCGTGGCACCATGACGCCGCCGCGCCGTACGGCGTCGCGGAATTCGCTGCGAACGAACAGGGAGCCAGGTGAGCGAACCGAGCAAGAAGCTGCTGATCGTCGAGGACGATCCCGGGCTGCTGAACCAGCTTAAATGGGTCTTCGAGGACTTCGAGGTCCTGACCGCCGGCGATCGCGCAAGCGCCATCGCCGAGCTGCGCCGCCACGAGCCGCTGGTCGTGCTGCAGGACCTCGGCCTGCCGCCGAACCCGCAGGGCGTGGACGAGGGCCTCGCGACGCTGCAGGAGACGCTTAAGCTTGCGCCCCTGACCAAGGTCATCGTCGTGACCGGGCACGGCGACCAGGAGAACGCGCTGCGCGCGGTGGCGCTCGGCGCCTACGATTTCTACGAGAAGCCGGTCGACACGGACACGCTGCAGCTGCTCGTCGAGCGGGCCTTCAAGCTGGCCGAACTCGAGCGCGAGAACCGCCGCCTGCAGTCCGTCGCCGGCGAGTCGCCGCTGGACGGCATCGTTGCGGCCAGCGAGGCGATGCTCGCCGTGTGCCGCATGATCGAGAAGGTCGCCCCGACCGACGTGACCACGCTGCTGCTCGGCGAGTCGGGCACGGGCAAGGAACTGCTGGCGCGCGCGCTGCACAACCTGAGCCCGCGCAAGGACCGGCGTTTCGTCGCGATCAACTGCGCAGCGATCCCGGAAAACCTGCTCGAGTCCGAGCTGTTCGGCTACGAGAAGGGCGCGTTCACCGGCGCGGCGCGGCAGACGCCGGGCAAGGTCGAGACGGCCGACGGCGGCACGCTGTTCCTGGACGAGATCGGCGACATGCCGATGCCGCTGCAGGCGAAGATGCTGCGCTTCCTGCAGGAGCGGGTCATCGAGCGCGTCGGCGGCCGCGAGGAGATCTCCGTGGACGTCCGTGTCGTCTGTGCCACGAACCAGAGCCCGCTGGACCTGATCGAGGCCGAACGCTTCCGCGAGGATCTCTACTACCGGATCAGCGAGATCACGATCGACATCCCGCCGCTGCGCGAGCGCGAGGAGGGCCGGCTGATCCTCGCCCGGGCGCTGCTGAACAAGCACGCGCGCCAGCAGGGCCGGGCGCTCGCCGGCTTCTCCGAAGACGCGAACAACGCGATCGAGGCCCACCGCTGGCCGGGCAACGTGCGCGAGCTCGAGAACAAGATAAAGCGTGCCGTCATCATGGCGGACGGCAAGCAGGTGACCGCCGCGGACTTAGGGCTCGACGGGGAGGCGGAGGAACCCGCGGTGCTGAACCTGCGGGAAGTCCGGCAGCACGCCGAATCGAAGGCCATACGCGGCGCGTTGATGCGCAACCTCGGCAACATCTCGCGCACGGCCGAGCAGCTCGGCGTCACGCGGCCGACGCTCTACGACCTGATGAACAAGTACGGGATCTCGGCCGACGCGTACTCGAACCGCGGCGGCAGCGACGACAGCTAGCCCTGGCGTTCCGGGGGGGGGTCAGGCCTGCGACTGCAGGTAATTCTCCGTGCCCATCTTGTCGAGCAGGCCGAGCTGGGTTTCCAGCCAGTCCACGTGCTCTTCCTCGCTCTCGAGTATGGACGCGAACACCTCGCGGCTGATGTAGTCCTTGTGGGCCTCGCAGTAGGCGATCGCCGCGCGCAGGTCCGGCAGCGCGTCGTACTCGAGGTCGAGGTCGCACTGCAGGATTTCCGGCACGTTCTCGCCGATCCTGAGCTTGCCGAGGTCCTGCAGGTTGGGCAGGCCCTCGAGGAACAGGATGCGCTCGATGAGCTGGTCGGCGTGCTTCATCTCGTCGATCGATTCTTCGTATTCCTTGTCGCCCAGCTTGTGGAAGCCCCAGTCCTTCAGCATGCGCGAGTGCAGGAAATACTGGTTGATCGCCGTCAGCTCGTTCTTGAGGACGCGGTTCAGGTGCTCGACTACCGTGCTATCGCCTTTCATTTCGGCTCCGTGGCGGGTGGGTGACGGCGTCTCATGATAGGCGCCGTGCCGTTGACTGCAACAACAATTAGCCGCAATCCGAATGAGAACAATGTGCGTTCGCAACAAGGCGAGGGCGCGCCAGCCAGTCGGCCGCGCGCCCTGGTGCCAGGCTGGATTCAGGCGGGAGCGGGTACGTACAGCGTCGGCTGTACCGGGCCGCGCCGGAGGCGCGTCTCGCTCAGGATTTCGGCGGCCTGGTCGGCGCAGCTGCCGCAGCAACTGGCGACGCCGAGGCGGTCCTGCAGCTCGTACAGCGTGTCCGCACCGTTCGCCGCGGCACGGCGAATGTCCTTGTCGGTGACGGCGTTGCAGATGCAGACGTACACGGTGTGGACGGACTCCCTGTATTGAACCCTGATTTAAACGCTAATGAGAATGATTGTCAATAACATTTGCAGGCCGCCGTGATCCCGGTCACGCGCCCGCTCAAAGCGAGAAGGTCAGGCCCAGCCAGGCCATGCGTTCCAGGCCCGGACGCAGGCCGGCCGGCCGGCGGGCCGCCACGTAGGTCTCGTCGAACAGGTTGTCGACCTTGACGTAGCCCGTCAGCGTCTCGCTCAGCCGGTAGCGCCCCACGAGGTCCCAGACGACGTGCGCGTCGATGGTCTCGTCCGGGTCGTAAGCATCCTGGCCGGCCACCGTGCGCATCCGGCCGACCCAGCTCGCGCTCAGGTCGACGCCGAAACGCTCCTGCTCAAGGCCCGCGCTCGCGCGCAGCTGGTGCTCGGGGATGTAGGGCAGCTCGTCGCCGACGACGACGTCGCCCCAGGGCTCGAAGTCGCTTTCGAAACCGTTCCGGAACTCGGCCTCGGCCGTCCAGGTGTATTCGAGGCGCAGCGGCAGCGCCAGGCCGTACTCGCTGATGCCGGCGACGGTGTGGCTGGCCGACAGCTCGAGGCCCTGCACCGTGACGGCGCCGCCGTCGAACTGGTCGCCGATCTGTCCGCCGCCGCCGGTCGACGCGGTGACCGTGCCGACCAGGTTGTCGTAGTCGTTGTAGAACCAGATGCCCTCGAGGCTCAGCGCGCCGGCCGCATAGCGGGCGCCGGCCTCGAAATTCACGCTCGACTCCTCGGCCGCGTCGCTGCCCGGCGCCGGCGGGTTGTAGCCCTTGTGCACGCCGCCCAGCAGGCGCAGCCGGTCGCTGACGCGGTACAGCACGCCGATGCCCGGGATCAGCACGGACGCCGAGTTCTCGCGTACGCGGGTCGGTCCGTTGGCGCGGGTCGGGTCATCGGTCGCATAGTCCTCGCGGACCAGGTCGATGTCCTCGTAGCGCAGGCCCGGCGTGAAGATCCAGTTGCCGGCGTCGATCTCGGCGCTGACGAACAGCGAGCGCGCGTCCGCCGAGCTCACGCGGTTAGTGTTGGAGCCGGGGGCGCCGACGCTGGTCAGGACCAGCTCGCCATCCTGCATGCGGAAGCCGTCCTCGGCCTGCAGCCGGTCTTCCTCGTCCTCGTGCACCCGGAAGCCGCCCGTCAGGCGCAGCTCCGCGCCGCCGAGCTCGAAACCGCGCGAGAGCGAGCCCTGGAGTCCCTGCGAGTAGTATTCGCGCGCGTTGTGCCGCTTGACCAGCGCATCGTCGGGGCTCGTCGTGCCGGTCAGCCAGCCGTACTCGGTGGCGTAGGTGTCCGGGTCGTCGACGATGCTGGCGATGCCGACGCCGCCGACGGACTGCAGCTTGAACCAGTCGCGCTCGAACTCGTTGCGGTAGGCCGTCAGCTCACCCTGCCAGGCACCGTCCGCGTCGACGAGCCAGGCCAGCTGCAGCTGGTGGTGTTCGCCGTCGAACACGTCGCCCGCGGAGGCCGCGTAGCGCTGGTACGGGTCCTCGGCGAAGTCGTCCGCAGTGAGGCCCAGGTAGGTCTCGTCGGAAACCTGGTTGGTGTAGCCGGCCTTGAGGCGCAGGCTGTGGTTCAGGCGGGCGGCCGGATCGCCGTCCAGCTGCAGCTTGACGAGGTAGTCCTCGATGTCGAAGCCGGTCGAGCCGCTGGCCGGGGCGTTGATCGTCTTGAAGCCGTCGGTCGTCGTCTGCACGGTCTCGACCAGCCAGGAAAAGCGTTCGCCGCGGTCGCCGACGTTGACGTGGGCGTCGAGGCTGTCGTGCTGACCGAGTCGCAGGTCGCCGTTCGCCGAGAAGTCGTCCGGGATCGGCGTCGAGATCAGGTTGACGGCACCGCCGGTCGTGCGCGGCCCGACGGTCACGGCCGCCGGACCCTTCAGGACCTCTAGCGCGTGCATGCGGCGCTGGGTCGGAAAGTAGTAGGCCGAGGAAGCCGCGTAGGGCGCGGGCGCGATCAGAACGCCATCCTCGAGCAGCGCGATGCGCGCGCTGCGGTCGAGACCCGAGCCGCGGATGCCGATGTTCGGCCGCAGGCCGTAGCCGTCTTCCTCCTGGACGTAGACACCCGGCACGCTGCGCAGCACGCGCATGACGTCCGCGTGCTTCAGCCGCTCGAGCTCGGCCTCGTCGACGATGTGGGCCGATCCCGGCACGTCGCGCACGTCGCGGCGGTGGCCGATGATCGTGACGTTGTCGAGGGGTTCGTCGCTACCCGGCTGGGCCGGGTCGGCGTCGGCGAGAAGGGGGGTGCTGGCGAGCAGCAGCGTGGCGGCCACGCTGACGGCTGCGGCGGAGTGGTGCATGGGGTGTCGCCTCTTGGATGTCCGGCCCGCTTGCGCGGGCATTCCCGATGACGAAACGTTAACGAAAATGAGAATGATTCGCAACTGCATTTTGCAGCTGCAGAGCGGCGCAGGGCGCAGCGCCGCGGCTGCCGGCGCAGGTCCGGCGGCACGGTCGGGGGGCGGCGGGGAATCCGGGTCCGGGTTCGGCGGCCGGCGCGCTCAGCGCACCTTGAACGCGTCCGGGTTCAGGTCGTGGCGGGCCAGCAGCTTGTAGAAGTCGGTCCGGTTGCGCTTGGCGAGGCGCGCGGCCTGGCTCACGTTGCCGGCCGTGATCTGCAGGATCTGCGACAGGTAATTGCGCGTGAACTCGTCACGCGCGTCGGAAAAGGACATCAGCTTGCCGGCGCGTTCGCCGAGCGAGGACTGCACCAGCTCGCCGCTGATGACGGGCGAGCGCGACAGCGCGACGTTCTGGCGCACGACGTTGTAGAGCTGGCGGACGTTGCCCGGCCACTCGGCCGTGACCAGCAGTTCGACCGCCTCGGGCGCATACACCTTGCGGTCCTGGCCGCCTTCCTTCGCGAGCTGCTGCAGGAAATGCGAAACCAGCAGCGGGATGTCCTCGCGCCGCTCGTCGAGCGACGGCAGGCGAATGTTGACGACGTTGAGCCGGTAGTAAAGGTCCTCGCGGAAGCGCCCGTCGCGCATCATCGCCTGCAGGTCGCGGTGCGTCGCCGAGACGATGCGCACGTCGACCGAGATCGCGTCGGTGCTGCCGACCGGCCGCACCTGGTTTTCCTGCAGGACGCGCAGCAGCTTGACCTGCAAGCGCATCGGCATGTCGCCGATCTCGTCGAGCAGCAGCGTGCCGCCCTCGGCCGCCTGGAACAGGCCCTTGTGGCTGCGGGTCGCGCCGGTAAAGGCCCCTTTCTCGTGGCCGAACAGCTCCGATTCGAGCAGGTTCTCGGCCATCGCGCTGCAGTTGATCGCAACGAAGGGCTTCGTGCGCCGCGGGCTCGCCTTGTGGATGGCCCGGGCCAGGAGTTCCTTGCCGGTGCCGGACTCGCCGGTGACCAGCACGCGCGCGTCGGTGGCCGCGACCATCTTCGCCTGCGCGAGGATCTCCTTGAGTTTCGGGTTGCGGGTAATGATCTCGTCGGACCAGTCCTCGTCGACCTCGACGGCCGGGCTGCCGGAAATTTTCATCGCGCGCCCGACGGTTTCCATCAGCTCGTCCTTGTCGATCGGCTTGGTCAGGAAGCCGAAGGCACCGGACTGGGTCGCCGTGACGGCGTCCGGGATCGTGCCGTGCGCGGTGATGATCAGCACGCGCAGCCCCGGGCTGCGGCCCTGCAGTTCCTTGAGCAGGCCGATGCCGTCCATCTTGTCCATGCGCAGGTCGGTGATCACCAGGTCCGGGTGAAAGCGGTGCAGCACCGCGAGCGCGCGCTCCGCGCTTTCGACAGCCTCGACCTCGTAGTCCTCGGCGCGCAGGCGAATGGACAGCAGGCGCAGCAGTCCCGGGTCGTCGTCGACCAGCAGGATGCGGCCCCTCGTTGTGGAAGATTTGCTCGGCATGGCGTTACGGCTCAGGTCGCACGAGACGGCCATTATGGCGATGAACACGCCATTTGTCCTACCGTGATCGTGGTGTCGCCGCGCGGAGACAGGCCGCGCGTGCAGGCGTCAGCGGCGCTGGTTGTCGCCGTTGTCCGCCTGCTCCCGGATCGAGCGCTCGATCGTCGTGATCGCCTCGAGCTTCTGCTCGGCCTCCGCCAGCGATTCGCGCAGCGCCCGGTTCTCGGCCTCGACCCGCGCTATCCGCTGTTCGATCGCGCGCTGCTCGGTGTTGTCGGCGCGCGCGGATTCGATGCGCAGGCGCTCGGCTTCGCTCTCCAGCGAGAGGCGGCGTTCGACCTCGTGCAGGTGAATGGTCGCGAGCGACACCTCGGCGGGCGTCATCAGCTCGGTTTGCGAGAGCAGTTCCCGGAACAGGTCCTGCGCGCGCTCGGCGTCGCTCTCCGGGTGATTCGGGGTTGCCAGCACCAGCGCGAAGCGCAGCCGCGTCGAGGTCTCGGGCGTCAGCGTCGCGGCCGCTTCGGCGTCGGCATAGATTTCCGCCTGCGTCGCCGGATCGCCGCTCGCGAGGCGGTACATCTCGTCGATGTATTGCTCCGCCTCCGGCGCACCGAGGATGACGCCATCTTCGGGGACGCTGCGGCGATCCGTGCGCAGACAGTCCTGGAACTGTGCGCAGCCGCCAGCCAGCGTCGTTGCGCAGAGCAGGAGCGGCAACCGCCATGTCCGGGTCTCAGGCACTCTTCGCCATCCTCGGTTCGACCAGCGCGCTTTCCTGCGGGATCAGTATGCGGAAATGCGCGCCCGGGAATTCGTCACTGTCAATCAGCTCGACCGTGCCTTCGTGCGCCTGCACGCACTCGAGCACGACGGACAGGCCAATGCCCGTACCGGCGACCTGCCCACCCTGCTTGCGCCGGCCCTGGAAGAAGGCCTCGAAGATGCGCGGGCGCTCCTCCTCGGGAACGCCGGGTCCCGTATCCGCCACCTCGAGGACAAAGCCGAGTTCGTCCACGCTGCCGCGGATGGTTATCAGGCCGCCGCGCGGCGTGAACTTGACGGCATTCGACAGCAGGTTGTCGAGCACGGTGCGCAGCTTGTCGCGATCGGCGTCGATGACGACGTCCGCGACCTCCAGCCTCAGTTGGATCTGCGCGGCCTTGAGCGCGAGCCGCTGCGCCTTGGCGACCGAGACGACCAGCGCCCGGATCGGGAACTCGCTGCGCGTGAGTACCTCGTTGCGGGTCTGCCAGGCACTGAAGCTCAGCAGGTTCTCGATCAGCTGCTGCAACTTCAGCCCGTTGTGACGAAGGATGTCGGTGACTTCGCGCTGCGGCGCGTCGAGTTCACCGACCGCGCCGTCGAGCAGCAGCTCGGTGCCCTCGCGGATGTTGGCGAGCGGCGTCTTCAGCTCGTGCGACATGTGCCGCAGGAAGCGGTTCTTCTCCTGCGCGAGTTCGAGCAGCCTGCGCCGCAGCCAGTCGAGCTGCCGGCCGAGCTTCTCGAGGTCGGTCGGGCCGCGGATCGATATCGGCTTCGAAAACCCGCTCTGGCCGAGCTGGCTGATGGCCTTGTCGATCTGCCGGATCGGCCGCGCGACCAGCAGCGTGAAGAACAGGACCAGCACGATCGTGCCGGGCACCAGCGCCGCGGTCTGCCAGGCCGAGACCTGCTGTGCCTCGCGGATATTGTCCTGCAGGCGGCTGAGCTCGAGGTCGATGTGCGTGCTGAGCATGACCGTGAGCCGGTTGACGTCGCGCCGCAGCAGGGCGAAGCCGTCCAGTGCCTCGTCGGCCCGCGATGCGTCGTCGCCGAGCAGCGCCGCAACGATGCCGCGCGCGCGTGCGCTGATACCCTCGCCGAGCACGCCGGCGTCGGCCTGCACGATGAGCGGCGCCATCGTGTCGAGGCGGGATTCCAGTACGTTCAGGTCCTGGCGCAACAGCTCCGCGCTGTCGGGCGTGCCGAGGACGTGGTGCTGGCGTGCGACCCGCTCGAAGGAGCCCAGCGATTCGAACAGCAGGCGGTTCTGCTCCGCGGCGGTCACGCCGGTCTGCATCAGCTGCTCGCTCTGCTCGGCCAGCCGGTCGAGGCTGACCAGCGCCCAGACCACCGCGACCAGGAGCGGCGCGGCGACCAGGCCGAAGCCGACCAGGATCAGGCCGTTCAGGGAGCGGGGGCGCGGAATTCTCATCCCGGCGAGTGTAGCATCGGCGCTGCCTGCCGCCGCCGGCAGCGCGCTTGCGGGTGATCGCCGTCGCTGCCCGCCATCGCGCCCCTCAGTCGCGCCAGTAGGCGCTCTCGTCGCGCGCCGCGATGCGGCGTTCCCATTCGAGGCTGGTGCGCACGATCGTGTCGAGATCGTCGTAGCGCGGCGTCCAGTCGAGCAGCTTGCGGATCTTGCCGACTTCGGCGACGAGCTCGGGCGGGTCGCCGGGGCGGCGGCCTTCCTCGACGACGTTCAACGGCTTGCCGTTCGCGCGCTCCACCGCGGCCAGCACTTCGCGCACGCTATAGCCGTGGCCGTAGCCGCAGTTCAGCGTCGCGCTGCGGCCGCCGTCGCGCAGGTAGTCGAGCGCGACGAGGTGCGCGGCGGCGAGGTCCTCGACGTGGATATAGTCGCGCAGGCCGGTGCCGTCCGGCGTCGGGTAGTCCGTCCCGAAGACCGAGACCTGCGGCCGCGTGCCGACGGCCGCCTCGCAGGCGACCTTGACCAGCAGCGTCGCTTTCGGCGTGGACTGGCCGATCCTGCCCGACGGGTCGCAGCCGGCGACGTTGAAGTAGCGCAGGCTCACGTAGGACGGGCCGCCGGCGGCGGCCAGGTCCCTGAGCATCCACTCGGTCATGAGCTTCGACGTGCCGTAGGGATTGATCGGTTTCGTCGGCATGCTTTCGGCGGCGCGGCCGCCTTTCGGGATGCCGTAGACCGCCGCCGTGGAGGAAAACACGAAGTGCTTGACGCCGGCGCGCTGCGCAGCCTCGAGCAACGTGCGGCTGTTGGCCGTGTTGTTGCCGTAGTACTTGAGCGGGTCGGCGACCGATTCCGGGACCACGGTGGCGGCCGCGAAGTGCATGACCGTGTCGATGTCGTGCTTGTCGAAGATCGTCGCCAGGATCGCTGCGTCGCCGGTATCGCCGACGATCAGCTTGCCGTGGGTCACGGCCTCCTCGAAGCCGGTCGAGAGGTTGTCGAGGACGACGACGTCTTCGTCCTGCTCGCCGAGCTGGCGCACCACGTGGCTGCCGATGTAGCCGGCGCCGCCCGTCACGAGGATGGTTTTCTTCGACATACCGCGTATTCTCGCTCTGCTGGACCGGACCCGGGCCGGTTTTCGTGAGACAGGAACTATTTCAGCCGGGAAATTCTAACAATACTCGGCCAATTAACAGGACCTGGGTCGCAATAAGGCCTTGATTGCCCGTCACAACCGCGAATTCGGGGGCGCGGCGGCCGGCAGCCCGGGCACCGGAGGACACGGATTGCCGATGATGCGCCATGCAAGCAATAGCCCCCGCGCCCGCAGCCTGCTGCCGGTTGTCCTGCTGATCGCCGCCTGCGGTGGCGGCGGCTCCGGCGGTGGCAACGGTGGCAACGGCGGCGGCAACGTCGCCCCCGTCGCCGATGCCGGCAGCGATCGCAGCGTCGCGGAACTGACCACCGTGCAGCTCACAGGCTCCGGCAGCGACGCGAACGCCGGCGACACGCTGCGCTACGCCTGGACCCAGGTGGCCGGAATTCCCGTCACGATCGACAACGCCGACCGGGCCGCTGCCTCGTTCCTGGCGCCGGACGTGGCCGCCGGCGTGCCCGAGCTGCTGACGTTCAGGCTGACCGTGACCGATGCGGCCGGGCTGTCGGGCAGCGACGAGGTCGACATCACGGTGCAGGAAGCGGGCGCCGCGGTCACGATCTCCGGCGTCGCGAGCTACGAGTTCGTGCCGGCGAATCCGAATTGCGTGGGGCTGAACTACCTCGCAACCGAGACCCGGCCCATCCGTGCGGCGACCGTGCAGGTGCTCGACGCCGCCAGCAACGCTGTGCTCGCCGAGACCACCAGTGATGATGCGGGCGGCTACGCGCTCGTCGTGGATCCGCTGCGCAGCGTCAGGCTGCGGGTGCGCGCCGAGCTGAAGCGGAGCGGCACGCCGTCCTGGGACGTCGAGGTCCGCGACAACACCTTGAGCACCGGCCTGCCGCTCGGCCAGCGGCCGCTGTATACGCTCGATTCCGGGGCTTTCGACTCCGGCACGACCGACCAGCAGCGCAACGTCACGGCGACGACCGGCTGGGGCGGCAGCAGCTACACGGGCGTGCGCGCCGCGGCGCCGTTCGCCGTGCTCGATGCAATCTACACCGCGATGCTCGCGATCACGGGCGTGGATGGGGCGGCGAACTTCGCACCGCTCGACGCCTTCTGGAGCGTGAACAACACGAACGCGCAGGGCAGCGGCACTTTCGACGAGAACGTCGCTGCCGGCGAGATCGGCACCTCGTTCTACCTCGGCAGCATCGACTCCCTGTTCCTGCTCGGCGGCGCCAACAGCGATACCGAGGAATTCGACGACCATGTCATCGTGCACGAGTGGGGACACTATTTCGAAGACGTCTTCTCGCGCTCCGACAGCATCGGCGGGCCGCACGGCTTCGGCGACCGGCTGGACATGCGGGTCGCCTTCGGTGAGGGCTGGGCGACGGCGCTGTCCGGCATCGCGCTCGAGAGCGCCAGCTACTGCGACACGCAGGGTACGGCGCAGGCCAACGGTTTCCGTATAGACATCGAGAGCGACGCGCCTAGCCCGCGTGGCTGGTACAACGAGTTCTCGGTCATGGCGCTGATCTACGACCTGTGGGACGACTCGCCGGCGGAAATCACGACCGGCGATTCCGGCAGCATCGGGTTCGAGCCGATATTCCGCACGATGGTCGATCGCCAGCGGCAGACGGCCGCACATACCAGTGTGTTCTCCTTTCTCGATGGGCTGGTAGCCGAGGACCCCGCGAGCCAGCCGCTCGTGACCGACCTGCGCGCTTACCACGACATCACCGGCAGCGGTATCTACGGCGACGGCGAGACCAACGACGCGAACAGCGCGGAGCCGGCCGACGCGCTGCCGGTCTACACGGACATCGTGCCCGACGGCACGCCGGTCAACATCTGCTCGAACCGCGAGCACGACAATGCGAACGCGAACGGCAACCGGCTCTCCGAGCACCGTTTCCTGCGCATGACGATCACGCAGCCGGCCCGCTACGAGTTCGACATCGTCACCGACGCGGCGACGGTCGCGCAGCTGCCGCCGGACGACCCTGCCGACGACCGCGACCAAAGCGACCCGGACCTGCTGTTCTACCTCGACGGTGCGATCCAGAACCGCGTCGTCAACGGCGACTCGCAGGGCTTGAGTGGCGTTGCGAATCGCGAGACATTCACGACGCCGAACGTTCTCGCGGCCGGCGACTACGTCATGGACGTCGTCGAGTTCCGCCACAAGGACGAGCAAACCGACCGGGCCGCGTTCCCGGCGCGTTCCTGTTTCGACATGACGATCCGGCCGGCACCGTGACCGGGTCATGACGCCAGTGGACACGAGATCATGAACAACACCATCAGCCTCTTGATCGGCGCCGCGCTGCTCGCGGCCTGCAACGCCGAGACCGACCCGGGGGGCGCCGCCGCGCCGCCCGCGGCAGTCGCCGGACAGAAAGTGCTGCCCGCGAGCGACGCGCGCTCGCCCGGCAAGCCGTCCGCGCCGGTAACGATCCGCTACCGCGTGCTCGGCACGCCCTACGTAGGCCAGCCGGTCGCGATCGAGATCGAGCTTTTGGCCGACGGCGGCGTGCAGCCGCTGCGCCTGAGCTACGCGATCAACGATCCGGACAGCCTGCTGTTCGCGGCCGACGAGCCGCGCGAGATAGAACTCGGCATCGATGCCGAGACCGGCTCGGCGCGCCGCCAGGTCACGGTCGTCCCGCAGCGCGAAGGCCGGCTGTACCTGAACGTGACGGCCGAAGTACCGACCGAAGCCGGCGCGCTGCTGAAATCGATGTCGATCCCGCTCGCAGTCGGGCGCGCGGACGTCGAGACGGAGGTCAACGGCGAGGTGCAGCAGGGGCCGGACGGCGAGACCGTGATCTCGATGCCGGCCGGCGAGAGCTGACGCCCGGGCGCAGAGTGTGTGCCGGCTCCCGTCGGAAACCATCGACTTGTCATAAGCCTGCCGTCTTTCGCCCGACGCGGCCTGAGCCTGTGTCCGTAACTAGTTAATTTATAAGAACGAAATGATTCCGGGAAATATTTCCCAATCTTTTTCCGGATTCGAGAAGCCCATCACAGTCGCATTTCCCCGCTCTTTATAGAGTGGTCCCCGATTGCCGGCGCGACGACCCAGCGGGCGCCGCCGGCAGCAACCGGTGGCCTTGCCGGCGCCAGGGAGGCGCAGGCAGGGCAGCGCGCGCGGTGGCGCGGGGATGAGGCTCTTGGCGAATGGATAGCGACGGGCGGCCAGAAAAACAACAAGAACAGCCAGGTGCGCGCAGGGACGCGGCGGATCTCGGTTCCGTCGTTCGCCTGCTGGACCAGCACTATGCGAGGCTCGAGTCGCTGGTCAGCCGCTCGCTGACCCAGTCCTTGCCGGCGCTGACCCCGATCGAGGTCATTTTCGACAGCGTCACCGAGGCGCTGCTGTCGGTCTCGGCCAACGGCACGATTCGCAACTGCAACAAGGTCTGCACCCGTTACTTCGGCCTGCCCAAGGAGCAGCTGATCGGCTCGCGCCTGGAGCGACTGCTGCCGGAGTGCAGCAGCGTGCGGCTCGCGCAATTTCTCGAGCCGTTCATGTCGAACCTCGACGACACGCACATCGAGTTCCATTCCGGCGAGGTCGACGCCCTGTCGGCGAACGGCCGGCGCTTCATCGCCGAGATCAACGCGACACGGCTCGCGTCCGTCGACGAGGACGTGTTCGTCATCAGCCTGCGGGACGTCACGGACCGGCACGATGCCGAACGCGCGCTGCGCGAGAACGAGGAGCGCTACCGGGCGCTGGTCGAGAACGCCCCGGAAGCCATCGTCGTACTCGACGTCGACGAGGGCCACTTCTGCGACGCGAACGACAATGCCTGCCAGCTGTTCAACCTGTCCCGCGCGCGCCTGCTGTCGGTCGGGCCCGAGGCGATCAGCCCGCGCATGCAGCCGGACGGCACGCCTTCATTCGGCGTGCGCCGCGGCTACGTCGACCGTGCGCTGAACGGCGAGCATCCGACCTTCGAATGGCTGCACCGCGACGCGCAGGGCCGCGAGATACCCTGCGAGGTGCGCTTCAGCCGGCTGCCCGCCGGCAACCGCAGGCTGATCCGGGTCTCGATCACGGACATCACCGAGCGCAAGCGCAACGAGGAACTGGCGTACGCGCAGAACAAGATACTCGAGATGATCGCCGGCAATATGCCGCTCGACCGCACGCTGCGCTCGATCTGCCGTTGCTCGGAGCGCATAACGCGCGGCATGCGCACCGCGGTGATGCTGCTCGACCCGCAGCAGCGGACGCTCTCGGTCGAGGAAGGACCGAGCCTGCCGGACGCGTTCCGCGTGGAACTCGACCGCGTCCGCGTCGCCGAGGACAGCCTGGCCTGCGGCGTGGCCGCGAAGCGCGGCCGCGAGGCTATCGTCGCGGACATCGCCGCCGACCCGGCCTGGGCCGCGTGGGGCAAGGCCGCTGCCACGCAGGGCCTGCGCGCCTGCTGGTCCTTCCCGCTGTTCGCGGACGCGGACGACGTGATCGGTACCTTCGACGCCTACCTCGACCAGCCGCGGCAGCCGACGACCGACGAACTCGACAAACTCGGGCGCATGGCCAAGCTCGCCGGCATCGCGATCAAGCGCCAGCTCGACGAGGACAAGCTGCGTTCGTCCGAGTCGCGCTACCGCGGCCTGTTCGAAAACGTCGTGGACGGCGTCTATATCACCTCGCGCGAGGGCGACATCATCACGGTGAACCCGGCGCTGGTCGAGATGCTCGGCTACGAGAGCGCCGAGGAACTGAAGGGCGCGGGCCGCACGCCGATGCTGTACGTGAACCCGATCGACCGCGAGCGCGTGTTCGCGCGCCTCGAGGCCCAGGGTTTCGTGCGGAATTTCGAATACCGCCTGCGGCGCAAGGACGGCCGCGAGATCGTCGTGCTCGAGAATTCGCGCGCGATTTACGACCGCGACGGACGCATCGTCGCGCACGAGGGGACGATTACCGACATCACGGATCGCAAGATTGCCGAGACGCGCGTGTTCGAGGAGAAGGAGCGCGCGCAGGTGACCCTGCAGTCGATCGGCGACGGCGTCATCACGACCGATGCGGAGGGCTGCATCGACTACATCAACCCGGTCGCGCAGGACCTGACCGGCTGGGACCTGCGCACGGCGCGCGGCAAGCCGATCGAAGACATCATGACGATCGTCAACGAGCATACCCGCAGCTCCGTCGACAACCCGGTCACGCGCTGCCTGCGGGAAGGACGGGTCATCGCGCTCGCCGAGAACTCGGTGCTGATCGCGAAGCAGGGCCAGGAGATACCGATACAGGACTCGGCGGCGCCGATCCGCGACCGCATCGGCAACATCATCGGCGCCGTGATGGTCTTCCACGACGTCAGCAAGGAGACCCGCCTGTTCCGGCAGCTGTCCTACCAGGCCTCGCACGATGCCGTGACCGGCCTGATCAACCGCCGCGAATTCGAGAACCAGCTGGTGGCCGCGCTCGAGAGCACGGCTTCGAACCCGTCGCTGACCCACGGTGTGCTGTACGTCGACCTCGACCAGTTCAAGGTCGTCAACGACACGTTCGGGCATACGGCCGGCGACGAGCTGCTGCTGCAGGTCACCGAGATCATCCAGGCCAACATTCGCTCGACCGACATACTCGCCCGGCTCGGCGGCGACGAGTTCGGCGTGCTGCTCGAGCGCTGCGACGAGGAGCGCGCGACGGAAGTCGCCGAATCGATTCGCGATGCAATCGAGAATCACCGCTTCACCTGGCAGGAGGCGTTCACGAACGTGCGCTGCTCGATCGGCATCGTCGTCGTCAATCGGGAGAGCCCGTCTGTTGCCAGCGTCATGAGTTCGGCCGACGTCGCCTGCTACTCGGCGAAGGACATGGGGCGCAACCAGATCCACCTGTACCGCGACAGCGACGCGTCGGTGCGCCACGAGGAGATGAAGTGGGTATCGCGCATCACCAGCGCGGTGGAAGACGGCCGCCTGGAGCTGTACTACCAGCCTATCATCGGCATCGGCGGGCACCGCGAAGGCGCACCGGGCCACTACGAGCTGCTGCTGCGTATGCGCGACGAGTCCGGGGAACTGGTACAGCCCGACCAGTTCATCCCGGCAGCCGAGCGCTACAACCTGATGTCGACGCTGGATCGCTGGGTGGTGCGCGAGGCCCTGTCCAAGCTCGCCGACCGCGAGCCCGGGGAGGCGGCGCGCTACACGCTGGCGATCAACCTGTCCGGCACGTCGCTCAGCGAGGACCGCTTCCTCGAGTACGTCATCGAGGAGCTGAAGCAGCAGCAGTTGCCGCCCGGGGCGATCTGCTTCGAGATCACCGAGACCGCGGCGATTTCCAACCTGTCGCGGGTCGTGCACTTCATGCAGGCGCTGAAGCAGCTGGGCTGCAAGTTCTCGCTCGACGACTTCGGCAGCGGCCTGTCGTCCTTCACCTACCTGAAGAACCTGCCGGTCGACTACATCAAGATCGACGGCCAGTTCATCCGGCACGTCGTCGACAACAGCGTCGACGAAAGCATGGTGCAGGCGATCAACCAGGTCGGCCGCGCGATGGGGATAGAGACCATCGCGGAGCGGGTCGAGAACCGCGAGGTGATGGATAAGCTGGCGGAGCTCGGCGTGTCCTTCGCGCAGGGCTATTTCATCGCAAGGCCGACCTCGGTCGATTCCTTCGAGGCCTGGTCGAAGAACCGGCGGGTCGCTCCGCTGCTCGCCTGAGCCACGGCCAGGCCGTCACGCGGCGCGGCGCGCCGCGATGACGGCCGTCTGCGGCTGGGTTACACTGGCAGCCCGCACCGGACCCGCAAGGCAATGAGCAACGACCAGAGGCCCAGTCCCGACACCGCGCCATCGCTGCTCGCCCCCGGCGAGCCCCCCGCTTTCGAAGTACTGAACCCCGACGCTACCGACCCGCTGCTGCTCGTCTGCGACCATGCCAGCCGCGTCTTCCCCGCGGCGCTCGGTGACCTCGGCCTCGACCCTGCCGCGCTGCGCTGTCACCTCGCCTGGGACATCGGCGCCGGCGCGCTGACGCGCACGCTCGCCGAGCGCCTCGGCGTGACCGCGGTGCTGTGCGGCTATTCGCGGCTCGTCATCGACTGCAACCGGCAACTGCTCGACCCGCAGGCGTTTCTCGAGTACGGCGACGGCGTCGTCATCACCGGCAACCGCGGTCTGAGCCGTGCCGAGAAGGACGCACGCGCCGCAGCGATCTACTGGCCCTACCACGAGGCAATCGCCGCGCAGATAGAGCGCCTGGTCACCGCGCGCGCCGCGCCGGCCGTGCTCGCGATCCACAGTTTCACGCCGGTGCTGAACGGCGTCTCCCGCCCCTGGCAGATCGGCATACTCTGGGACAAGGACCCGCGCGTGCCGGACGCGCTGATCGGCCCTCTCGGCGATGCCGGCTACCTGGTCGGCGACAACGAACCTTACTCGGGGCGCGCGCCGCAGGATTTCACGATCGACCATCATGCCGAGGCGAATGGCCTGCCGCACGCCGGCATCGAGGTGCGCCAGGACCTGATCGACGACGATGCCGGCGTCGCCCGGCTGGCCGACGCGTTCGAGCCGCTCGTGGCCGGCCTGCCGGCCTACCTCGAGGGCAGGAAGGCGCCGGCCGCGTCCGCCTGAACGCAGGCGGCCGGCCGTGGACCGAGCGAGCACGCAACAGGGGAGAGTGGGGATGATCCGAAGGCACCCGGAATTCACGATAGGCGTGGAGGAGGAGTACCTGCTCGTCGACAAGGAGACCCGCGGCCTGGTCATAGATCCGCCGGAGTCCTTTCTCAGCGACTGCGAGGCGGAATGCGGCAGCCAGGTCACGACCGAACTGCTGCGCTCGCAGGTCGAGGTCGGCACCCGGGTCTGTGCCAACGTCCAGGAAGCGCGTGCCGACCTGGCGCGGCTGCGCCGCGCGATCATTGGCGTCGCGGATCGCCACGGGCTCGCGCCCATTGCCGCCTCGACGCACCCGTTCAGCCGCTGGGCGGAACAGAAGCACACCGAGAAGGACCGCTACGAGGCCCTGACCAACGAGATGGCCGGCGCGGCGCGGCGCATGGTGATTTGCGGCATGCACGTGCATGTCGGCATCGGCGACGACAACCTGCGCATCGACCTGATGAACCAGATGAGCTACTTCCTGCCGCACCTGCTGGCGCTGTCCTGCTCGTCGCCGTTCTGGGAGGGCCGGGACACCGGCCTGCGCAGCTATCGCCTGACCATCTTCGACGCGCTGCCGCGCACCGGCATTCCCGAACGCTTCCAGAGTTACGCCGAGTACCAGCGGCACGTCGACATCCTGATCAACGCCGGCATGATCGAGGACTCGACCAAGATCTGGTGGGACCTGCGCCCTAGCGGCCGTTTCCCCACGCTCGAGACGCGCATCATGGACGTCTGCACCCGCCTCGACGACGCCATCGCGCTCGCGGCGCTGCTGCTGTGCCTGCTGCGCATGCTCTACCGGCTGCGCCTGCGCAACCAGCGCTGGCGCGAGTACACGCCGATGCTGATTCGCGAGAACCGCTGGCGCGCGATGCGCTACAGCTTCGACGAGGGCATGATCGACTTCGCGAAGGGCGAGCTGGTGCCGTTCGCGGACCTGCTGGAAGAGATTCTCGAGCTGACGGCCGAGGACGCCGCGGCACTCGGTTGCGAGGCCGAGGTTGCCTCGGTCCGCGACATCCTGAGCCGCGGCACCAGCGCCCATCGCCAGCTGCGGGCGCACGAACTCGCCGCGGCCGCCGGCAAGGATCCGCAGCAGTGCCTGCAGGCCGTGGTCGACACGCTGGTCGAGGACACCCGCGACGCCCTGTAGGCCCGCCCGGCCGCCGTTTTACCGTAATGCGGCCTGCGTCGCATACCCGCGACAGCGCAGCCGCTAGACTTCCCGGATGCATACCGGTCTCGCCTTTCCGGCGGGGGAGGGCGCATGACGCTCGAGGCCCTCGCCACGCTGCTGCCGACGACCTTCGGCTTCGCCGGGGCCATGTACCTGTGGCTGGCGATCCGGGTCATGCGCGACGGGGACGAAACGGCAAACCCGACGATCTCGTACTTCCTGTTCATGGTCGGCATCATGATCCTCGGTTCCGCGTTCGCGTTCGGCACGCGCGACCCGAACCTGTACGGCATCGGCCGCGTGCTCACGTTCTGCGGCGCTGGCTTCGTGCCGGTCGCGCTGTTCAGCATCTATCGCTACTACACGGCGGGGCCGCCAGCGCGCGGACTCGTCGTGCTGCTGTCGGTGATCCCGGTCGCAACGGTGCTGCTGGCGATTACGAACCCGCTGCACAACCTGGTCTGGGCGGTCGAGGTCACCGGCGACGGGATCCGTTTCACCGACGCGGTCGAGCACGAGTGGTTTTCCTGGGTGCACGCACCCTACGCGTACGCGCTGTTCGGCTACTCGGTCGTCGCGCTCGCGAGCCGCCTGCCGAACATCGCGCTGGCACACCGGCCAAAGGTGAAGCTGTTCCTGCTGGCCGCGGTGCTGCCGCTGCTGGTCAGCTTCGGCAACACCTACCTGGAGCTCGGTCCCTACGACTTCCCGTTCACGTCGCTGACGCTGACGCTGCTGCTGCCGCTGTACTGGTGGCTGTCCGTCCGCCTCAGGGTTTACGATTTCAGTCCGCTCGCGTACCAGACGCTGCTCGATCACATACGTGACCCGATCATCGTGCTCGACCGCGAGCAGCGTATTATCAGCGCCAATCGCCCTGCACAGGAGCTCCTCGAGGGCACGGAGCGCGAGCTCGCGGGCAAGCACCTGTGGAACGACATCCCGGAGGCAGCCGTTTTCCGCGACTACCTGCAGGACGACGACCTGGCCGACACGGTGCGCATGCGGCGCGACCGCTACTTCGAGGTCTACACGGCGCCGGTGAAGGGCCCGTCGGGCCAGGAGCAGGGCACACTGCTCGTGTGTCGCGACGTGACCCAGCGCAAGCGCGCGCTGCGCGCGCTTGCCGACAGCGAGCACCTGATCCGCTCGCTGGTCGAGAACTCCTCGAACGGCATCCTGCGCTTCGCGCGCGACGACCGCGACAGCGAGCGGCGCTACCGCTGCACCTTTGCGAACCGCGCCGCGGAACGCTACCTGCAAACCGGCGGCGCCAGCCTGATCGGCATGCCGCTGGAGAAGCTCGAGCTGCTGGAGCCTGCGCGGTTGCTCGCACGCTTTGACCGGGAGGATCATGCCGACAGCAGCGTCAGCTACGAAACGCAGGTCGAGAACGGCGACGCCGAGTGCTGGCTGCGCGTGGTCGGCGAGCCGGTGGGCACGGATTTCTCGGTAACGCTGATCGACATCACCCAGCGCAAGCAGAACGAGAACAAGATCCTGCAGGATGCGCTGCGCGACCCGCTGACCGGCGTGCTCAATCGTCGTGGATTCGAGAAAGAGGCGACAGCCTGCATCGCAGGCTGCTCGCGCGCGGCCGTGCTGTATCTCGACCTGAACCAGTTCAAGTCTATCAACGACCGCTTCGGCCACCAGGCCGGCGATGCGCTGCTGAAGGCTTTCGGCCACCGACTGGAGTACTGCCTGCGCCCGGAGGACGTGCTGGCACGACTCGGCGGCGACGAGTTCGCGATCGTGTTGCCGGACGTATCGGTGGACGACGCGAAGCACGTGGCCTCGCGCCTGGTAGAGACGGCCTCGGAGGCCTATATCATTGCCGGGCAGGAGATCGACTGCGCGGCGAGCGTCGGCATCGCGCTGATGCCTCAGCACGGTGCCGAGCTGTGGGAGCTCGTATCGGTCGCCGACCAGGCGATGTATAACGTCAAGTCGATGGCGCACGACGCCGCCAACGACCGCGCCGCTTATGTCGACGCCGCGGTCGCCGGCTGACGCGCAACGCCACTGTCACCAGCGGGCTGCTATCCTGCCGGGATGAATGCCACCCCGATTACGGTCCTGTTCCTGTGCACCGGCAACTCGGCGCGCAGCATACTCGCCGAGGCGCTGCTCAATGCCCTGGGCACGCCCCGCTTCCGCGGCCTGTCAGCCGGCAGCCACCCGACCGGGCAGCCCAACCCGCATGCGCTGGCCGCGCTTCGCCGTGCAGGCATCGCGACGGACGGCCTGCGCTCGAAGAGCTGGGACGAGTTCGCCGACGGTCCGCGCATCGACCTGGTCATCACCGTCTGCGACAGCGCCGCCGGCGAACGCTGCCCGCTGTTTCCCGGCGAGGGGACGAAGGCGCACTGGGGGATCCCGGACCCTGCCGGGGACGCCGACCCGGACACGGCCTTCGCGGGCGCATTCGACGTGCTCAGGCGGCGTGTACGACGGCTGGTCGACCTGCCGCTGGAGCGTCTCGATCCGGTCGGGCGTAGCGCGGCGCTCGACGGCATCGCGAAAGCGGAGCCGTGGCGTCCCTGAATCCCGGCGCCGTGTCGCGACGGGATTTCCCCCTGGCGGCGCTGCCGCCGGTCGCCCGCGCCCGGTCCGGCAACTAGGGCGCGTTCCTGACGACCTCGATCGACAGCACGTTGGGATCGGCCGTCTCGAGGACGAAGATCTCGACGACGTCGCCGTTCGCGACCGTGACGGGCTCAGGCCCCGCCAGGATCGCTTCCTGGTCGGCGCTCTCGGTCACGGTCAGCTCGTACTCCCGCGCCTCCACGGCGCCGAAGCCCGTGCTCTGGGTGAAGGCCAGGAACGCGCTGGACGGCACCGCGCCGTCGACCGCCGTGCCGGCGGGCAGCAGGTAAACGTCGATCGTGTCGCGGCCCGAGTCGAGGTTGACGAAACCGACCCGGCCGCTGGTCGAGAAGCCCCGCCGGATGCCGACGTAGTTGACGACGTCCGGGTCGGACTCGGGCCCGACGAGCACGAGCGTCTCGAAAAAGCCGAGCGTGATCGCTTCGTCGGCCTCGGCGATCACCGCGCCCGCATTGCCCGCGTCCGTGAACGTGTAGCTGTTGGTCCCGCTGCTGAGCGGAGTGTCCGCGGACAGTTCCCCGAAGGCCAGGTCCGCGGCCACGAGGTTGGCGAAGTCGTCGTCCTCGGCCAGGTCGACGTTGCCGATCCCGACGGCTGCGTGCAGCACGCGACCCAGTGCCGGGAAGCGCGGATCGCCATACTCGATGCTGTCGCCGGCGGCGGTGACGAGCCTTACGCCCAGCGCGCCGGTGCGCGAGGGGTCCGCGTCCAGCAGCATCAGCGTGTCGGTCGAGGCCGGCTGGTAGTTGCGAACCGGTGACTGAAACAGGATCGTTTGCGGGTCGCCGGCGGGCGTGATCGTCACGACGTAATCGCCCTCCGGGAATTCGACCGGGCCTTCCCGCTCGCCGTTCGCGACCGTCGCTGCCTCGCTGCCGGCCGCCGGCGCGACGCCGTCGGCGGCGACGTAAAAGTCGACCGGCCCGGTGCTGTTGTTCAGGTTCGCGAAATTCAGTTCGAAGACCGTCTCGCTGCCGTCCCACGCGCGTTCGGGCTGCTCCCAGAGGATGATCTCGGCGTCGTCAACGCTCGGTCCGGCCAGCACGAACTGGTAGTCCGTGTCGCGGACGACGTCGAGGAAACGAGACGCCAGCCGGCGCGCATTGGTCTCGCCCGGAATCGTCACATCGAAGTTGAAGGTATAGGACAGGTCGTCGTAGCGCTGTGCCTGGGTGGAGCTGCCGTAGCCGATGTTGCCGAGCGTGCGCTGCTCGATCCGGAACGCCACGTCGGGTGCCGTGACGATCGCGTTGACGGCGCGGATCGCCGCCTTGCCGGTGGCTTCCTCGCGCGAACTCTCGACGCAGCCGCTGGCGGCGATGCTGGCGAGGACGGCGAGCAGGATCAGTTGTGCGCGTGCGGTCATCTACAGGTGTCCATTTCAGGGTTCGGGAAGTGCCCGGCGCGCAAGAGCCGGCCGGGCTCGTGTGTCTGCAGGAGGGCGCCGGGCGACGAGCGTCGTCGCAGCCCGCGGCCCCGGGGTCGGCTTCCTCAGCCGGCCTTGCGTGCCTCGAAGCCGTAGACCGATTTCAGCTCGAGAAATTCGTCGATGCCGTGCGGTCCCCACTCGCGGCCGTTGCCGGACTGCTTGTAGCCGCCGAACGGGGCCTGCGCGTCGAGGGCTGCGCCGTTGATGTGGACCATCCCGGTACGCAGCCGCGCGGCCACGCGCCGGGCCCGCTCGAGGTTCGACGAACTGACGTAGCCGGACAGGCCGTAGGGCGTGTCGTTGGCCATCCGGATCGCGTCCTCCTCGCTGTCGTAGGGGATGATGCACAGCACGGGCCCGAAGATCTCCTCGCGAGCGATCGTCATGCCGTTGTCGACGTCGGTAAACACGGTCGGACGCACGTAGTAGCCGCGCGGCAGGCCGTCCGGCCGCCCGGTACCGCCGGCCAGCAGCGTCGCGCCCTCGTCGATGCCGGCCTGGATCAGGCCCTGGATCTTGTCCCACTGTGCCTTGGAGACAACGGGCCCCAGGTGCGTGCCCTCGGCCGCCGGGTCGCCGACGACCGTTTTGCCTGCCGTTGCGAGGGCGATCTCGTTCGCCTGGCCCAGCAGTTTGCGGGGCACGAACATGCGCGTCGGCGCGTTGCAGGACTGCCCGGAGTTGTCGAAGCAGCCGCGCACGCCGCCCTTGACCGCGACGGCGAGGTCGGCGTCATCGAGGATGACGTTCGGCGACTTGCCGCCGAGTTCCTGGGCGACACGCTTGACCGTCGGTGCCGCGTTCTGGGCGACCGCGATCCCGGCGCGCGTCGACCCGGTGAACGACACCATCGCGATGTCCGGGTGCGTCGCCAGCCGGCTGCCGACGGTCGGGCCGTCGCCGTGCACGAGGTTGAATACGCCCGCCGGCGTGCCCGCCTCGTCGAGGATCTCGGCGAATATCATCGCGGAAAACGGGGCCAGTTCGCTCGGCTTCAGGACCATCGTGCAGCCGGCAGCCAGGGCCGGCGCAACCTTGACCGCGACCTGGTTGATCGGCCAGTTCCACGGCGTGATCAGCGCGGCCGGCCCGATAGGCTCCTTGACGATCGCGGTCGTGCCGTGGCGCTCCTCGAAGGCGAAGGTCTCGAGGGCCTCGTACGCGGCGCCGATGTGCTGCGGGCCGCTCGCGGCCTGCGCGTGCTTCGCGAGTTTCCACGGCGCGCCCATCTCTTCCATGATCGCGCGGGCGACGTCGTCGTGGCGGCGCGCGAACACCTCGAGGATGCGCTTCAGCAGGGCGCGGCGTTCCTCGCGGCTGCTGGCCGCCCAGGCCGGCGCCGCGGCGACGGCGGCGGCGACGGCGCGGTCCGCGTCGGCCTCGCTGCCCAGGCTGATGTGCCCGCAGACCTCTTCGGTCGCCGGGTTGATGACGTCGTGGGAGCGGCCGCCGACCGGGTCCACCCACTTGCCGTCGATGTAGAACTGGCGCCAGTCGCGCATGCAGGACCTCCTCGGGGAAGCCGCGCATCATAGCGCAATCCGGGTCTTGTTTTCAGCGGGCGCCGCGGCCCGGCGCACAGCGCATGCCCGGGCTTCGTTCTCAGCGGGCGTGGCGGCCGGCAGGGCGGGCCGCTAGAGTAGGGCCGGCCTCTCGCGCGCGGACCAGCCATGCCTGCGGACCTCATGGAAACCCTCGAACGGATCGTCGGTGCCCGCCACGTCGTGCCGGGCGCCGTCGCCGCCGCGGCGCCGCCCGCCTGGGACACCCACCAGCCGTGCCGGGCACGCGCCGTCGTGCGCCCGGCGGACACGGCGCAGGTGTCCGCCGTGCTGGCGGCCTGCCGCGACGCCGGCCAGCGGGTCGTGCCGCTGGGCGGCGTGACCAACCTGGTCCGGGCCTGCGCGACCGAACCGGCCGACCTGGCGCTGTCGCTGGCGCGCCTCGACCGGATCGAGGAGGTCGACCGCACGGCGCAGACCCTGACCGCGGGCGCCGGCGTGACGCTGCGCGCGGCGCAGGAAGCGGCCGAGGCCGCCGGGCTCCTGTACCCGGTCGACATCGGCGCACGCGACAACTGCACGCTGGGCGGCAACGTCGCGACCAACGCGGGCGGCACGCGCGTGATCCGCTACGGGATGACCCGAGACTCGGTGCTCGGGCTGGAGGCGGTGCTCGCCGACGGCACGGTACTGTCGTCGATGAACCGCTATATAAAGAACAATTCCGGCTACGACCTGAAGCAGCTGTTCGTCGGCACCGAGGGCACGCTCGGGGTCGTTACCCGCGTCGTCATGCGTCTCGCGGTCCGGCCGGCGTCGCACAACGTCGCCTTGCTCGCCTGCGCGCGCTACGCGGACGTCGTGGCCGTGCTCGCCGCCGTGCGCAGCGCGCTGGGGCACACGCTGACCGGCTTCGAGGTCATGTGGAACAGCTTCTACGGGCGGGTCGTTGCGCCCGCGGCCGGCCGGCCTGCACCGCTGGCGCCGGGTTCGGCCTGCTACGTGCTGGTCGAGGCCATGGGCACGCAGCCGGCCGGCGACGACGCGGCGTTCGCGGCGGTCATGGAAGCGCTGATCGGCGAAGGGCGGGTCGCGGATGGCGTCATCGCGAAGTCCGGTCAGGAACGGGAGGCGCTGTGGGCAATTCGCCACGACGTCGAATGGATCGTCAGCCGGGCCCAGAATTTCGACGTCAGCCTGAGGGTCGCCGATGTCGGCGATTACGTCGACCGCCTGGAGGCGGCCGTCGTGGCGTGCGTGCCGCAAGCCGAGCTCGCGGCTTTCGGCCACCTCGGCGACAACAACCTGCACGTGTCGGTGCTCGGTGCCGCCGACGCCGCGGAGCGGGAAGCGATCGAGGCGGCCGTGTACGAAACCCTCGGGCCGTATCGCGGCGCGATCTCGGCGGCGCACGGCATCGGGCGGGCGAAACGCCGCTGGTTGCCGCTGTCGCGCAGCGCCGAGGAAATCGCAGCGATGCGGATGCTGAAACGCGCGCTGGACCCGGGCGACATCCTGAACCCGGGGAAGGTCGTCGGCGAACCCGCGGCTCAGGCGTAGGCGCGGCCCGTGCAGGTGCGCGCCTGCCGCACGATGTCGGCGAGCGCGTCGACCGTGGGCATCTTGACCAGGTGCCGCCAGACGAACGGGAAGGCGCCGGAGCGGTGCAGGTCGTCCGGGTGGTTGGAGCTCGACAGCACGGCGACGACACCTGGCTGCAGGTCGACGCGCTGCTCGCGCAGCGCCGCGAATTCCAGCAGGAATTCGAAGCCGCCCATGACCGGCATGTTCAGGTCGAGCAGGATCAGGAGCCCGTCGTCCGCCGGTATCCGGTTGTCGCGGAGCCAGTCCAGCGCCTCGCGGCCGTTCTCGACCTCGACGATCCGCGCATCGCAGCCGGCCTTCGTCAGCAGGCGCTGGGTGATGTAGCGATCTACGTCGCTGTCGTCGACCAGCAGCAGGGTCGTCGTGGCCACCGGGTCAGGCCTCCGGGCTCGACGGCAGGCGTACCGTGACGCGAGTGCCGGCGCGGCTGCTGGCGAGGTCGACCTCTGCGCCCAGCGCGAACGCGTGCTTGCGCACGATCGTCGTGCCGACGCCGCTGCCGGCGCTGACCTCCGGGTGGAAGCGCCGGAACAGGTCGAAGAAGTACGGCTGGTCCTCGGGCGCGACGCCGAGCCCGTTGTCCTCGACGGTCAGCGCGACCGCGTCGTCCCCGTCGTCGCGTACCGTGATGCGCACGAAAGGCGCGGGCCGTTCGTGGTCCGCGTAGCGGATGCCGTTGCTGACCAAGTGGGCCAGCATTTGCCGCAGGCGCAGGTACTCGCTCCGCACGGGGCGCGTAACGGCGACCTCGCTCTCCAGCGCGACCTCGCGGTTGCCGAGCAGCGTGCTGGCCTGCTCCGAGGCCTCGCGCACGAGCTGTTCGAAGTCTATTGCCTGCGTGGCCGAGCCGACCAGTTCTGCCCGGCCGACTTCGACGATGCCGTCGATGAATGCCAGCAACTGGGCGCTGATGCGTTCGAGGCGAGCGGCATTGGCCAGCAGGTCCTCGCCGCGGCCCCGCGTGAGATCTTCGGCCTGCAGCTTCGCTAGGTTGTGCAACTGGATGGCCGGTGCCCGGAGCTCGTGCGAACAACGGTAGGCGAAGCGCGCGAGCTCCTTCTTGCGACGCTCGATCCACGCAGCGCTCTGCCGATTGCTGGCCGCGAGCGCATCGCGCTCGCGCACGGCCTTGCGGAACTCCATGAGCGAGACGACCTGGCGCGCGATCGCGCGCAGGCAGTTGCGCTGGTGATCGTCCAGCTTGCGCGGCCTGTGATCGATGACGCACAGCGTGCCGACTTTTTGCCCGGCCGGCGTCGCCAGCGGTGCGCCGGCATAGAAGATGACCCGCGGTGCGCCGGTCACCAGCGGGTTGTCGGCGAAACGCGCGTCCGCGGAACTGTCGCATACTTCGAAGATCTCGTCCCGGAGTATCGCGTGGCTGCAGAACGCCACGTCGCGAGGCCTCTAGCGCACGTAGAGCCCGGGGTACGACTCGAACCATTGCCGGTCGCTGTCGACCAGGGAGATCAGCGAAATCGGCACGCCGCAGATTGCCGCCGCCAGTTCGGTCAGCTCGTCGTAGGCGCGCTCCGTCGCCGTGTCGAGCGTATCGTACTCCTGCAGAGCCTGCAGTCGGGCGCTTTCATCGGCCGGGATGGCGGCGACTTCCATACCGGGAGTCCGTCAGGCCATCCCGTGCCGGGGCAGCGTCACCGTGTCGAACCAGTAGCGCACGACGCAGCGCAGCATGTCCGCGTAGTCGTCGAGGTCCACCGGCTTGGTCACGAAGCTGTTGGCGTGCCCGGCATAGGCTTGCTCGCGGTCCGACGGTGCGTTCGACGTGGTCAGGATCACCACGGGAATCTGCAGCAGCCGCGCCGAGCCCTTGATCTCGGCGAGCAGCTCACGCCCGTCCATGCCCGGCAGGTTCAGGTCGAGCAGGACCAGGTCGGGCAGCTCGTTTCCTTCGTCCGACAGGTAGTCCAGCGCCGAGCTGCCGTCGCAGAACGAAATGCAGCGGTGGGTGAGCAAGGTGTCGGCCAGCGCCGCCCGGGCCAGCGCGACGTCCGCAGGGGAGTCCTCCACCAGCAGCAGGAGTTTCTGCGCCGCGGTCATGATTGCATGCTCGGCAGCGTGAAACAGAAGCGGCTGCCGCCCTCGTTGCGCGGCTCCACCCAGATCTTGCCGTGATGCATCTGCACGATCTTCTTGCACAGCGCCAGGCCGATACCGGTGCCCTCGTAAGCGTCGCGGGCGTGCAGGCGCTGGAAGATGACGAAAATACGGTCCGCGTAGCGCGGATCGATACCGATGCCGTTATCGTCGACACTGAACTGCCAGATCGTCTGGTGCCGGGCGGAAGTCGCGTAATTGAGGCGTTCCACGGCGTCGATCGCCATCGGCCGCGCGCTGACGTGAATGCGCGGCTGCTCGTCGCCGCGGTACTTGATCGCGTTGCCGATCAGGTTCTGCAGCAGCTGCACGATGCGCTGCCGGTTGCAGGCAATGACCGGCATCGCGTCCCAGCTCACTTCGGCGCCGGACTCCCCGATCGAGATCTGCAAGTTCGCGCTGGCCTCCTCGAGCAGGTCCTCGACGTCGCAGCGCTGGAAGTCCTCGTTGCCGCGACCGATGCGCGAGAGCTCGAGCAGGCTCGCAACCATCTGCTGCATGCGCTTGGAGCCGTCGACGATGAACTGCATGTATTCGCGCGACTTGTCGTCGAGACGATCGCCGTTATGGCGCTCGAGCAACTGCAGGAAGCTGACGATGATGCGCAGCGGCTCCTGCAGGTCGTGGGAGGTTACGTAGGCGTATTGCTCGAGTTCGCGGTTCGAATGCTCGAGTTCCTCGCGCTGTTCCTCGAGATCCTTCAGGAGATCGATCTTCTCGACGGCCCGTAGCAGTGCCCGGCGAATCGCGGTGACGTTGAGTTCGCTTTTCGTCAGGTAGTCCTGCGCGCCGTGCGTCAGCGCGTGCGTGGCGACGGTCTCGTCGCCGGCGCCCGTCAGCATGATCGCGGCGATCATGGGCCACTCGGCTCCCGTGATCTTCTCCAGCAGCTCCGTGCCCTGCATGTCGGGCAGTCGGTAGTCGAGGAACACGCAGTCGAAACGCTTGTCCTGCAGCTGGCGCAGCGCCTCGGCGCCGGTCGCCGCCTCGTGAATCTCGAGTTGCAGGCCGGTCTTATCGAGCGAGCGCCGGATGATCATGCGGTCGGCGTCGTCGTCGTCGGTGACGAGTACGCGCAGCAGCCGGTTCGCGTCGATGAACTCGCGGTTCGCGTCGGGCGTCATGCGCTGCAGTTCCAGTGCGTTGATCATGCCGCCGGCCTCGCTTCGCCGAGCAGGCCCGCGAGGCGTTCCTGCATGTCGGAAATGCGCGCCGGCTTCGCGAGCGCGGCACAGGCGCCCGCGGGCAGGTCCAGGTCCGGCGCGGGCGCCGCGCCGGTGCTGGTGAGGAACAGCACCTTCAGCCCGGGCTGCACGCGCGCCATCTTGCGCACGAGTTCGTCTCCGGCGATGCCCGAAACGCCACGGCGATCGACCACGACGAGCGACACGATTTCGCCGCTGTCGAGCAGAGCGAACGCGTCGGCCGCGCAGTCCGCCTCGAAAGTCGGGTAGCCGAGCTGCCACAGGTAGCCGGTCAGCGCCTGCCGCATCTCGGCGTCGTCCTCGACCACGAGTACGTTCTGCGGCCGGCGCACCGGCAGCGTCTGCTGGTGCCGCGCCCGGGGCTCCGGGCTCGCCTCGGCACGCGGCAGGTACAGGCTCACCGTCGTGCCCTCGCCGCGGGCGCTGCGCACGCCGACGTGGCCGCCCGAGGCACGCACGAAATTCTGCGTCATGTGCAGGCCCAGGCCCTTCAGTCGCATGTCGCCGCGTCCCGCCAGGAACGGCTGGAACAGGTTTTTCTGTTCCTCGGCGGTGAGACCGTCACCGATGTCACGGATCTCGATCACAAGGTAGTCCCCCGCCGGCAGCTCGGCTGCGTTCGGCTCGCCGATCGTCAGGTTGCTGGTGCGAATCGTGACTTCGCCGAGACCCAGCATCGCTTCCCGCGCATTGTTGACGATGTTCAGGATCGTCATGTCGAGCTGCGCCGGGTCGGCGAACACCGGCCAGGCGCCGGCGGACAGCTCGGTGCGCACGCTGGTCGAGCCTTCGAAGGACTTCGCCAGCGACTCGGCCAGCTTCGCGACGTGCGTGTTCGCGTCCAGCAGTGCCGGCTGGTCGGGGAGGCGGCCGGTCACGGCCAGCAACCGGCGGGTCAGCTCGGCGCCGCCGACGACAGTGTCCGCAGCCGCCCGCAGCTTGTCGCGCAGCTCCGGGTCCTCGCGCAGCGGCCACTCGAGTGCCTGCAGTTGCCCGAGCAGGACCTGCAGCAGGTCGTTGAAGTCGGTCGCAATGCTGTCGGCGAACTGCGCCATGACCTCGAGGCTCTGGCGCTGTCGAAGCTCGGTCTCGCGTCGCTTGCGTTCGACGGAGTAGTGCAGCGTGCGTTCGAGCGTCAGCGCGTCTATCTTGCCCTTGACGAGATAGTCCTGGGCGCCGTTGCGCACGGCGGCCAGGCCCAGTTCACCGTCGTCCAGACCGGTGAGCACGACGATCGGGATGTTCGGCGCGGCATTGACGACGGCGTCGAAGGTCTCGAGGCCCTGGCTGTCGGGCAGCGACAGGTCGAGCAGGACGGCGGCGACCTCGCGCTCGGCGAGCGCGGTCCTGGCGGCGGCGAGCGTCTGCACGTTCTCGAGCCGGAAGCTGCCGCGCTCAATCGCGGCGCCGAGTTCCTCCGAGATCAGCGCAAAGTCGGCCGGGTTGTCCTCGACGATGAGAACGAGCGGGCTGTCAGTCTTCATTGATCTGTTCCTGCCTCGGGCGGATCATTCCGCGTGGGGCCCACGTGGCCGTGAGCGAAGCGATCTGCGTTATAGCTGCATGATCGGCCGAAGCCAAGGAACCTTTAGCCAGATACGGTTTATTTGACATAAGGCACCCCGTCTCTAAAGTGGACGGCGGCACGACCGATAAGCCGATGATGCGGAGAGCCCCGGCTCTTCTCGAGACTGGGACACGCAATCCGGATGGACATACTGCTCGTCGAGGACAACCCGGCCGACGTATACCTGCTGCGCGAGGAGTTCGCCGCGCTCGGCGACGATCACCGGCTAGCCGTCGCCGACTCGCTCGCCGCGGCGATCGCCGCGATCCGGGCGGCGCGCCCGGACGCGGTGCTGCTCGACCTGTCGCTGCCGGACAGCTTCGGCATCGAATCGCTGGAGAGCCTGACCGCGGCGGCGCCCGACCTGCCGGTCATCATCCTGAGCGGCAACGCCGACCGTACGATGGCACTCGAGGCCGTACGCAAGGGCGCGCAGGACTACGTGCTGAAGGGTCGCACGGACCCCGACGGGCTGTTGCGCACGCTGCAGTACGCGATCGAGCGCGCACGGATCAAGGCCGAGCTGCGGCGCTCCGAGGCGCGCTTCCGCCGCCTGTTCGATTCCGTCCCGGTCGGCGTTTTCCAGATGGACGAGGCCGGCACGCTGCTCGCTGTGAATTCCGCGCTCGCCCGCACGCTCGGCTTCGACCAGGAGCGCGACGTGCTGCGCGCGGCGCGAGCAGGCAGCCTGTTCGCGGACGCAGGCGAACTGGCGGAGGCGCGTCGCCTGCTCGCCGACGAGGGGCTGCTCGACGGCTTCGAGCTCGGGCTGCACCGGCGCGGCGGCGAGATAGCGACGCTGCTGGTCAGCGCGGCGGCCGTGCGCGATGCAACGAGCGGCGAGGCCACGGTCGAGGGCACGATGGTCGACATCAGCGAGCGCAAGGAAGCCGAGCAGCAGCTGCGCGCCCAGGCGGAAATCGACGAGCTGACCGGGCTGGTCAACCGGCGTGCGTTTCGCGCCATCACCACGGCCGCGCTGGCCGCGGCGGGTGCGGGCTACCCGCGCATCGCGCCGGTGCTGTTGATGTTCGACCTGGACGGCTTCAAGGCTGTCAACGACGAGCTCGGGCATGCGGCCGGCGACGAACTGTTGCGCGCCATCGCGACCCGCGTCGGCGACGCGCTGCGCCAGGAAGATACCTTTGCGCGCCTGGGCGGTGACGAGTTCGCGGTGCTGGCGAGCGCGGCCGCCCGCAACGACGTCGAACGCGTGGCGGCGAAGCTGCGCGACCTGGTCGGCCAGCCGTTCACGGTGGCCGGCAGCGAGGTGGAGGTCGGTGCCAGCATCGGCATCGCGCTGTACCCGGCTGACGGGACCCACTACGAAGCGCTGCTCGCGCGCGCCGACGATGCCATGTACGCGGCGAAGCGCGCGGGCAAGAGCTGCTACGTGTTCGCGGGCGACGCCGGCCAGCGCTCCGGCACCGCCTGAGGTACCGCTACGCGGACCGCGGCCGCAGGCTCGCGGGATAACGCTCGAGCAGCGCGTGCCACTGGCGAACCTGCTCGTCGCGACCCAGCCGGTCCGTGGTCTCGTCCCAGAGCTTGGCGACCGCCTGCATGGCTTCCCGTGGCGTCAGCATGCGCCGGTCCGCCTGGATGACATAGTCGGAGAGCGCGGCGAAGTAGTCGCCCTGGCCGCGCAGGTAGAGGTCCGGTACGGCCGCGCGCATCGCCTGCCGGTGTGCCTCGAGGAACGGACGCGAATAGACCTGTTCGATCTCCGGGTCAGCGTAGTGGCTCTCACGAACCGGGTCGAAGAAGCCGTCGGGCTGGCGCACGGCCAGCGTCGACATGCCGGGGCTCGACGCGTACAGCGCGAACAGGTAGGCGAGTTCGGGAGACGCGGAGCCGGACGGGACCGCGTAGTTCCAGCCCCAGTTGAAGAACGACATCGCATCCTGCTTGCCGCGGCCTTCGTTGCCTGGCGCGTGGCCGAACACGAGTCCGCGGGGAAAATTCTGCGAGTGCCGGCGAAAATACTTCTGGCTGCCGCCCCAGCCGAGGTTGCAGAAAATTCGGCCGCTCGAGAACTCCTGCCAGTTCTCGAAGAGGTTATTGCTGCGGCTGCTCGCGCACAGGTAGCGCGTGGCGCTGGTCAGTTCCTCGAGCGCGGCGACGCCCGCGTCGCCGGCAATCGTTGGTCGCATGTCCGTGTCGAACGGCACGGCCCCCTTGCTGTGCAGGCGCATCCACCATTCCCAGGCGATGTAACGCGGCGTGCGAAACAGCGCGCCGCCGAAGCGGCCGTGCGCCGGATCGTGAAAGAACTGCAGCTGCCGGTCGAGTTCCTGCCAGCTGCCCGGCACGCCGAGCGACTCGCCGTAGCGATCGGCGTAGGCGGCGCGATTTTTCTCGTCCTCGAGGAACGCGGCGTTGTAGAACAGCAGGTAGACGTCGCCGTCGGCCTGGTAGCCGTACAGGCGACCCGCGTAGAAGTCGCCGATGGCATAGAGCGAGTCCGCCTGGTAGCCAGCCGGTTCGTAGCGTCGCGCATAGTCGTCGAGCGGCTGAAGCGCGCCCGCCTCCGCGAGGTCCGGGATGCCGAACGTGGCCGGCAGGGCCACGTCACAGCGACTGCGGCCGGTCAGCCGGTCCAGCAACAGCACGGTGTTGATGTCGTCGACGCCGGTCGTCAGCGTTTCGATGCGCACGCCGGTGGCGGCATCGAACTCGTCGATGATCGGCTGCAGGTTGCTCTCGCTGCCCTCGGGCAACAGCAGGCGCAGCACCGGGCGGGACGATCCGGCCAGGTGGCCGGCCGCGGCGACGGCGATGTCGTGGGCCGGGGCCTCCGCGCCGAGCCCGAGCCCGGCGGCGAGGCTGCCGGCGAGCGAGGTCTGCAGGAACTGGCGGCGTGACAGGCGGCGAGCGAAGGGCATGGTGAACGGTTTCCGGAATGCAACGACCACTACGGGATGTCGGCAGCGGACCGCTGGAATTTAGGGGCAAGGCTCAAGTTGCGGCCAACGCGGCCGACTACACCGGTATCGAGAAAGGACCTCCCGACATGCCGGCCAAGCAGGCTATGCGCGCCAGCGCGGACCAAAAAACGAAATTCCGCTACGGCGTTGGCGCGCGGCTCACGGCCTCGTTTGCCGTGCTGGCGCTGTTGCCGGTGGCGGGCGGTGTGATCGGCATCCTCGGCACGCGTCCGGTGCACGAGCCGATATCGGCCGTTGCGCAGGCAACGGATCGTTTCGGCGCACACGACCGCGGCTTTCGCGAGAGCTCGCGTGCGCTGAACATGCTGTTCGCGGTGCCGCGCAACTTCGGAACCAGCGAGGCTTTCGATGCATCGCTCGGGCAGGTCGAGCGCTCCATAGCCGGCATGCGCGCGAACCTCGACGCGCTCGCCGACAGCGTTTCCGGTCCGACCGGCGCCGCGCTTACCGAGGCCTACGATGCCATGGAGCAGGCCCTGCGCCAGACGCTCGCCACCACGAGCCGCCGCATAGCGGCCACGGAGCAACGCGAACAGCAGGTCGCAGCGATTGTCGATGCCGGCGAGCGCATCGCAGCCGCCGCGGCACTCGCCGCGGCCGATGCGACGCACGACGAGGACCCGCGACGCCGGCTGGATGCGCTTGGCTACCACGCGGTCACACTCGGCGTGCTGGCGCGGGAGAACGCCACGCGCCAGAGCGGCGGCGCCGTGGCCGACCTGCGCGCCGGGTTCGCGGCGCGCCTGCGCGGCGCACTGGCCGAACTTGCCCACCTGCCGGAGCGGCCCTACCGGCGCGAGCTCGGCGAGATGTTCGAAACCGTCTTCCGCCTGGCACTGGACGAGGGCGGCCTGTTCGACACGATGGACCGGATCGTCGTGCTGCGCGAGCAGGAGAGCGCGGAACAGCAGGCCGTGCGCGCTCGCGGCATGCAGCTCGTGGACAGCATCGGCCAGCTCGACCGCGAAAACGATGCCAGGGTCAAGGAACTGCTGTACGCCGCGGACCGCGCGCTGACCCGATCGAGCCTGATGCAGCTCGGCATCGGCGTGCTGGCGACACTGATTGCCTTCGTCATCATGATCGTCGTCGTGCGCGGCAGCGTCCTGCGCCGTCTCGGGCGGCTGACCCGGGCAACCCAGGCGTTGACGAGCGGACGGCTCGACGAGCCGGTGCCCTGCGATGGTGCGGACGAACTGACGGAGCTGGCCGGCGCGCTCGAAGCGTTCCGGCACAGCGCGCTCGCACTGCGGCGCAGCGAGCGGACGCTGAAGGAACGCAGCACGGCCCTCGAGCTCGCGAACCGGGAGCTCGACCAGTTTGCCTACGTCGCGTCGCACGACCTGAAGGCGCCGATGCGCGCGATCGACAGCCTCGCCGGTTTCCTGCGCGAAGACCTTGGCGACGACCTGCCCGGCGATTCGCAGCGGCACCTCGACATGATGCAAGGACGCATCCAGCGCCTGGAAAAGTTGCTCGACTCGCTGCTCGAGTACTCGCGCGCGGGCCGTCACCGGGCGCCGCGCGAGGTCGTCGACCTGCGCGACCTGGTCGAGGACGCGGTCGATATGGTCTGCCCGCAGGGTACACAGGTCCTCTATCACGGGGACTTCGGCCGGGTCTCGACCTGGAAGACGCCGCTCGAGCAGGTCGTGCGCAACCTCGTCGACAACGCGTTCAAGCACAGCGACGACGACGGCATGGTGTCCGTCGACTGCGAACTGCGCCGCGACCACGTCCGCATCGTCGTGGCCGACAACGGCCCCGGCATCGACCCGTCCTATCACGAGCGCATCTTCGGCATGTTCCAGACGCTGAAGCCGCGCGACAGCGTCGAGGGCAGCGGGATGGGGCTCGCGATCCTGAAGAAGCTCGTCGATACCTACGGCGGCACGATCGAAGTGCGCTCCGATCCCGCGCGGGCGCCGGGAACCGAGTTCGTCGTATGCTGGCCGATCGATGCGGCGCTGCCGTGCGCGAGCGCCTGGCAGGGTCGCGCCGAACGCCTGGCCGGCACCGGGTGACGCATGGCGCCTGAGTATCCCCGACAGGCACCGGGCGCCGGGAGACCGCAGCCGTGACAGGTGCTGTCCGAACAGGCCGCAGGTCGACGGCCGCCGGGATGATCGCGCACGGCGCCGCGCACGATCGGCGCAGCCTCTTTAACACGCAGGTGGCACTTGCGCGGCCGGGCGATCCGTTCCGACCCGGCCTCGCGCTGCGCCTGAGTTCAGCCTGCCTGCTGCTCGTCGCATTGCCGGTCGTCGTGGCAGTCGTGACGCTGCTCGGGGTCACGGGCGTACAGCAGCCGCTCGCGTCGATCGCCGACCTCCAGCGCGAGCAGGCCCGGCGGCTCGACCTTGTCGATCCTGCGCTCGACGCGTTTTCGGTCGCCGCGGCGGCTTACGACGGCGGCGCCGGCGCAGAACCTGGCGCCGCGCTCGCCGGACTCGATTCGGCCTTGCAGGGTTTCAGCGCCGCGCTGGACGCGATCACGGCGGGCGACGCGCCGCCGGCGGACCCGGTGGTCGCGCTGGCCGCGGGAGGGC
>CALALV010000002.1 GCA_937925605.1 uncultured Woeseia sp. | reverse complement strand
ACCGTATTTGCGGGCGCGTACACGTCGCCATATTCCAGCGAGCGCTGAACGAGGTTCCAGACGGCGCGCATCGAAGCGCCCGACTCGCGCTGTACCGCCAGGTACTCCTTGGGATCAATCTCTTCGTCAGCGGCCGAAGTGAGACGCGCGGAGAGGGCGTGCCACAGGCGGTGGCCGGTCTCCTCGTCAGGCTCCGGTGGCCGGCCTACTGCAGGCTCTACGGCGAGCATCCGACGCAGTCGGGTGTACTCTCGCGATCCGATGCCAAAGAGACTGCGCATCATCTCGAGGGGCGCATCGGCCTGGATCAGGTCCCGCTGCAGCTCTTCATTCTCGCGGGTGGCTCGAAGATTCGCGATCATCGGCCAGAACACGTCGCGATCCAGTGCGATGCTCAGGCAGTGGGCCTGCAGCGCACCGACGCGATAGAGATCGGCGAGGTTCAGGTCGCGTAGTGCCTCTATCTCCTTGGGCCCGAACTGCATTGCGCGGAGTGCGTGCTGATCCCCCTCGGCCAGACACCGCATCGCGTAGAGCAGGACGGCCGTGACGAGATCGGCTTCCTTGGTACCGATCATCCGCAGCTCCACAATGTCTTATCGTCCGGCGCGGCGGTCCGGCGGAGCGCCCGGTACGTGTCCATGAGAGCCAGCAAGTCCTGCCAATCGCGATCGTCGAGCCGACGCCACAGTCGGTATCCCATATGCCCAGGGTCGAGCGTCCATACGCTGGCGAAGAGCAGTCCCGCATCCTGGTCGACCAGCGCGCGGCGCAGAACAGATTCCTCCGGCAACGCCGGCAGCAGCGCGTCGAGCGGCGCAACCGTGAGCTCTGCACACGCGGCCAGGTACCACCACACCATCGATACCTGCGCCAGGGCATCCTCGTCGAGCTGGTCCACGAGCGCCGGATCGGGAACATCATGCAGCACGAAACCGATACCGCGCCCGGCAACCGGCTGAACGAGGTCTCTGAGACCGTTACGTTGCGCGATGCGGCTCGCGAGGGTCCAGAGGCGTGCGCGGAGCGACTTCAGATCCGCCCGAGGTGGCGGAGTTCCTGTCACTGCTGAGCTCGCCCCCTCATCGGGATCGGCCACCCACTCACCGGACTCATCAACGCTGGTCGAGGGCTCCGGTGCGGTGTCTCCGGTCCCAACGCGCGGTGGCGTGCTTTCGCCCTCCCGTACCGTCGGGCTGGCCTTGCTTGGGCCCCTGCTGTCCTGCCCGCGCTCGCCCGTCTCGCCGTCGTGCTCGCTATCCTCGATGGTCATTCGCTTGGTCAACGTGTCGACCTGCCGCCCGGACATGCGGGCGTCGATCTCGAGACTGATGGCATGGATGCTGATGTCTGCGCGCTCGGCAATCTCCGCCTCCAGCGCGCGGCGCAGGCTCGCGATGTCCCAATCCGGAGTGTCGTACCGGCGGCACAACGCCTCGAACACCTGATCGTACTCCGCTTCGGTGTCGACGCTGCGGTCCAGCCAGATGGCGCGGGTCGCACGATCGAGGGCACGGATCTTGGCCACCTGCGGGCGACCGATTCCGCCCTTTAGCGCCTGCGGCAACAACGGCACGAGTCGCTCGACGGCGTAGGCCATCTGTGAAATCAACCCTTGGCTGAGACCATATCCATGGCGCTGCAGAACGTCGGCGAGCCCGGCCTGGGTGAGGGGCTCTTCGGTGCCCTCCGCGAGAAATCGTCTGGCATCGGCTACGGCCAGTGCTTTGTCGAGAAACGTCAGCTCGCCGCGGAGGTCGTTCTCCTTGAGGTGAGCGAGCAACACGTCCGCCTCTCGGGTCCAAGGCCGAATCACGCATGGAACCTCACCAAAGCGCTGATCACCGGTTTCCTCGAACAGCTCTCTCAGGACCCGCAGTCGGGTGTTGCCGCCGGCGTGGACGATGTAATCGGGTTCGCCCGGCCGTTGGGTCACCACCAGAGGCTGGCCGAGACCGTCGGCGCGTATCGATGCCTTGATGCGGTCGTATTCCGCATTGGGCGCTCGCCGAGGGTTGTGTTCGTAGGGGTGGATCCGGGAAACATCGAGAACCACCAGCTCGAGCCGGTCAGAATCCTGCCCAGGGCGGGTACCTGGCTGGGCGACGGTGCCCGTCACGGCCGCTCCTCCGCGACCATCAGGTAGGGCTCTTCCCGCTCATAGATCTCCGGGTACCTGACCAGGCTCTCCCGGGGGACGGCTTCGAGGCGGCCACCGGAGCGGGAGGCGACCTCCCGGGTCATGGCCTCGATACGCGCCGCCATCAGGGCGCTCGCATACCGGTGCTTGCCGGCCAGCTGGTATAGGTAGGACACGGAGTCGTTGCAGACGACCGCTACTTCCGCCCGCTCCCGCTTACTTGCCGCTCTGAGAAAGTGTCTTAGCTCCATGCACAAGACATTAGCGCCGTGCTCATTGGCTTGCCAAGCATCTTTAGCAGGTTTATCTTTATCTCCGTGCTAAACACGAACCCGGCGGATGCGATGAAGCGAAGGCATGAGACGGTTCGGCTGAGCAACCTCGAGATCCTGGTTGCGGAGGCCGGATCGGCGGCCGCGCTTGCCCGTCTCGCCCACACGAGCGAGTCCTACCTCAGTCAGATTCGCAACCAGCTCACGACGGCGAAGGGAACCCCCCGCGGCGTCGGCGACGACCTGGCGGCGAAGCTCGAACGGGCCATGGGCAAGCCGAACGGATGGATGGATGAGTCTCACCAGGTCGCCACCGAAGACCAGGCCGTCTACAACGCCGAACCCGGCCCGGAGCTCCGTAGCTTGAGGCCGCTAATCTCCTGGGTGCAGGCCGGCGAATGGACCGAAATCGCCAGCGACTTCGCACTCGGCGACGCCGAGGATCTGCTCCCGTGCCCGGTCCGGTGCAGCGCGGACACGTTCGTTCTGCGGGTGCGCGGTGAGAGCATGGAACCCAAGTTCCACGACGGAGAGCTCATCTTCGTGGATCCCCAGGTCGCCCCGGTCAGCGGCCGCTACGTCGTGGTTCGTTTGGAAGACTCCCAGGAAGCGACTTTCAAGCAGCTGATCATCGAAGAAGGCCATCAGTACTTGAAGGCGCTGAATCCGGACTGGCCAAACCGGATCATCGAAGTGAACTCGAATGCGACGATTTGCGGGGTGGTCGTATTCAAAGGCGAGGTGGTTTAGTGGAGCCGCTGTTTGTCCATCGCCGAAGCCAGGCACCATATCTTTGACTACATGGAATGGTTTCATGATTCGACTCGACTGACACTGGCGCCGCAAACTCTCATCGCGGTGACTGATTAACCTAGACTCGGTGTCTTCTACAGCGGAGAACACCCGATTACAGAATATGGAGTAGAGAAATGAAATCGCAGTGGTTATTTGTAGTTGCAGGCGCGGCCTTCTACAACGCTTCCGGTCTCGCCGCAGACACAGTTGCGGAACACAACATGGCGGCGGAACCGCCGTACGTTGATGGCAGCAAGGATAGCTGTAGAGTTGAGCTCCTGTTTAAGCCGGCAGTGCGCGAGGATCAGCATGCGTACATCATAATTACCGACCCGGCCGGCAAGAAAACGGAGGTACGAGGAGGTCCATCAAAAGGGGGTGGTGGCAGTTCGGACGGATCCGGTGACCAGCCCAGTGGAAATCCTTTCAAATGCAAGACGGCGCACAATTGGGGTGTAGTCGTCCCATACATTGGGCAACATGGCTTGCTAGGCAAAGACGTCCGAGGAAAACCTCTGTACTCGCCTGACGGCAACGTCGGAACGCCGACGAAAGTGGTGTCAATTGAGAAGTCGGCACAGAAAACCAGCTGCCAGCTTGCAAACTGCCTAATCCAATCCGCAAGAGCAAGTGGCCAATCTTGCCAGCTTTACACCGTTGGCACCGGCAAACTACGGAACTCCAATACGCTAATTTCCACGGCTCTGGCCACCTGCGGTGTCGCCGACCCGCTGCCGGCGGATATTTCCGCTACTGGATGGGGTGGAGGATGGTTCGACAAGTAACTACATACGACTGTCGCCGGGGCTCGACTGAGAGTGAATAGCGAGAATATCTGGGCTCCTGATTGGCGCTATGCCTCTGCCTTTCTCAAGTTCTGAAACTCCCGAGCCTAGTGCTAGACGCGTCCAAGGAGGCGTCCAGTGCCATGCCGATGAATCGAGTCCAGTTTCAAGAGACCTTTCGACGCTCGAATTCGATCAGTCGTTCAGCACCGAGGCGGATTTCCCCGGCCACGTTGCTCGTGGCGCGATGGCCCGATTTCTTTGTGTGAGCCACGGTTCATCATTCACCTAGGTCGTGTCAGATGGTCACGACAAAGGCCGACTTTCCCTGACAGTCGCCGTCACGCAACGCCTCATCGCTCGGCAGCGCTGTTGGGGGAATGAGCCGCGGCACCGCTGAGTTCCTCGCTGCAAACCCGTCTGTAAACACCTCATCGCACGCATTCCTGCCTGAAGATTTTGTCGCCCAGCGAGATCTGATTGTTTCGATCTGCTCAGGCGCAAAGTCGTCTTCGTAGCCGAATATGTATGGCGTCACGAACCAGTCCCCTTTGGCAGGATTTTCAAGTACGAATGCGAACATCCCACGAAAGCTGTCTCCATCTACGGGCACACCAGTCGCATTCGGTACTGAAAACCACTCCACCCCGTCAGCAAGGCCGCTATCGATGAGTTTCTGCACGGATCGCGAGCGCAGGTTTTCATTGGGCGTTAGCAGCACATACCCACTGGGCAACTGGTGATGATAAAGGACTACACCCAGCTGTACGGTTGCATCCGTCCAGAATTCTGCCGCGAGAAAATCATCCGACTTTGGTGAGGTGATGGGCTTCTCGATGATGGAAAAGATAACTGCTAGTAGGATGGCGGCCCCCAGCGCGCACGACACGAGGTCGAGCAACGACAGAAACATAGCTGTCCTAAGCCGCGCATGCATCGTTCAAGTTTCCACTGGTTTTGGTGCCATTCAGAACGACTGTGCGTTCCAAGAACTGTAGTTTGATCTCATAGAAGCCGCGGGAATTCCTGCTGACTGAGGTGCACGCGGATGCCGGCGGAGCACCCGGTTGAGTTGCGTGGACTGTCAGCGTCTCAGTGAATCCCGCACAGTCGAACTCGATGGACCGGGGACCAAAATCCCATTCCAGGCCATGAAACTCCGAAATACCAAGAGTGGGGCCTCGACCCAGGCTCAGGGCACCTGATGCAACAGCGGTCAATCCTTCCGGGCTCAGTTGGCAGCTCTCCGAAGACAGTCGCAGTGAGTACATGACCGGCATTCTGGACTTGTCCCTGCCGGCTTCAAGCACCTGTGCTTGCTCGGTCTCGCCGCGCGAGATCACGGGGCGCACCTTCGCTCCGGAAATACCTCTGTCGCTGACTGCGGCAAAAACGAAGAACAAGACCATCAGCGCCCCCAGGCCGCAGCTCAGGGTGTCCAGGAAAGACAAGTTGTTGTCGGTCTGCACAGCGCTCACTATTTGTGAATGAGCCGGCTTTCCAGTGAGCGGATCGCGAAATACAGGCTCATCAACATGACATTGAAAGTAAGTGCAACGAGCGTAGTGTCGAACGCAAGGCTCAGAAGCTCCGTGACCCGGCCTACGGCGAGTATCTGTTCCCCCCTGTCAGCCGCGCTGACCACCATCTCAGCGCTACCGAGGGACTGCTTAATGCCGAATACGGTGCCGATGAATCCGATGGAAGGTATTGCCCACGTTGCGTAGTTGATCGGCGCGTAGGGCACGTTTTCTATATAACTCTCCCAAGAGTTGGTTTTCTCAGACTCACCGACGACGTTATCCGCTATGAACTTCCGAACGTTGCGGTCGGAGCAGATCCCGATTCTCATCGCAAAGACCGTGATCGTGAGGAAAAACAGCGCTACCAGCGCGAGCTGTATCGGCCCGACCCACAATGCAGCCGCCGTCAGAATGTCTGCGAACATCGCGTTGTACTGCCGCAAGTAAGCCGTGAGCAGCGCGAGGCGTTCCGCCTTCTCATCGAACGATAGTGATCCTTCTCCCCGATAGTTGAAGAGCTTACGCCAGATCTCCAAAGCTGCGCCGCCACCCTCGACTTCGAGCCTTAGATAGCTACCGGGATCCACAGTACGCTGGTGGGTCAGCGACCAGATAGACAGCGTGGGCACGGGAATCAGCAGCCCGTTTACCGCTCCTGGTGCTGCAATACCAACCTGCTCAAGCAGCGCATGGAACTCCCCGTGCGCCCTGTCGTCGACGCTCCCGGTTTCACCTCGCTGAAGAATATGACTCACGATCGCGAAGCCGTCGGCTTCCCGCTCGAAATACGAGCCCGGCGTATCACCGAAGAGTTCCTCAAGAAACTCCCTGTACAACTGGTTCTCGGTAAGCACCCTTTCCTTTTCCTGCAAGGAGACGGCAAGCTGGGTGCGGGCATCCTGCGCGGAAGAAGCGGCAAGCCTCCCGCCCGGTCCCGAAGACTCGATTGCCCTCTTGTCATCGTAGCCGAGCGTTCGCAACACGAACTCTGACACCGGCATGTCCCGGGACAATGCTTTCATCTGCCGTTCGAACGCAGTTGCCATAAGCAGTTGTGCGCAGATACCGACAATCGTCGCCACGGCAACGACAATCAGAAATTCATATGCCGGACGATTGAACGCGTCGATATCCGCAATTTCGCCATTGTCGACTACCTTCCTCAGGTAGTAACGGGACCAGACCCAGCCGATTCCCGCGGATATCGCCGTGCCTACCAGCAATACGATGATTACCTGGTGCATAGATTTTCTCCGCTCGTCACTTCAAAGTAGGTGAGCGGATTTGCCCACCAGAGTTCGTTATCATTACGTGGCGACGCCCAGCCCTCGTCCAGGATGTTCTCGATGAGTTCTTGAGGCTTGAACTCCGTCGACCCATGAATCACTTCAGACCGGGTCTCGTTGGAGAAGGTCTTCTTACTCCAGAAATCCTGCAGCTTGGTAACCTCAGCTGATTGGAAACAGTAAGGACCCTGGGTCGAGGGATAACGGGAATGCAGAGAAATCTGCGCATCTACGCCCGCTCCGCTGAGAAAGCCGAAACGTACCCGCTCGTTCCTGATTTCTGCCACGTGCTCGGCAAAGTCCGGCAGCACGCAGCGCCCAGACGCACCGGCAGCACCGACAATTTCACACTTAGGAGCGCCGACCATGAGGAAAAAGCCATCATCCGGAGCCGCCTTCTCGAGTACCGTCTGCAGGTAGGTATCCCACTCATGGAAGTTTCCATTTTCCGTCAACAGACCCTCAAATCCGAACTGGTCCCGTGCACGAGCCGCTAAGCCTGACAGCTGCCAGGTGCCCAGTTTGCTGCTCGCATCATGCTTATCAAAAATAACTGCTGGGGCCCCGTTCTTAAGATCATAGGTCGCGAAGAAAAGGAGGTGACTTTCCAGATCGACCACCGCTCCGCAGTCATTCGCAAATGTCTCCGAAGGAGGGCAATCGAGCGCGCTCAGAAGCCGCTCAACAGGCGCGCCGCCAACACGGTCGCGCAACCCATCGAACAGTGGCGTTCTCGAAAACACCTGGAAGCTGGAACTGCCACCATTGGCGGATAGCACCAGCTTCGCTTGGTTCTCGCTGCGAACTCCAGGGCGGATGATCTCAAGGAGCGCCAGCCGACCATCATCGAGCAGAATCGCATCCTCCGAGAAAGAAACATCCGCAAGCCTCGACCGCGCCAGCTTGCCGAGCAGCAACTTCTTATGGTCCGCCAACTCCTCTGTGTCCTGATAAGCCTGACGAAAGAGATCAAGTCTCGGCAGATTTCGGGCGTCTTCGATCCCAGAGAAAGATCTGTGAGCAGGTATCGGATCACCCTGCTTCAGCACACTGAAGTTGCCAGCTGCGTCGTGAACCACTGCGAGCCGACCAGGCTCCATGTACGGCACCGCAAACAGGTATCTTTCGTCTTTGAACGAGCCTCTGATGTCCAGCAACGTGATGTGACCGCCACTATGATGCACCGTAAAGTTCCCGTCCCCCTTGCGGGACAGTGAGTAGCCGTTCGTCTGCAGGGCGCGCCTGTAGTTATCGACAAACGAATATCCACCTGGCCTCCTGCAGCTCCTACTCAGCGAGAAGAACTCTGCGACCTGGTTATCCACCGGTACGTGGCCGTCTTGCCGATCCTCGTCACAGGTTTTGAAGACTAGAAAAGTGGAACAGTCATACGTTTCGGTCCACGTGCAGTCGCCGCGAATCGACACACGCTCGTAGAGAATATTAAGTGCGTTAACCTCGGCAGGTGGCACAACCGGAGGAGGAACGGACGCTGCCCTTTCCTGACTCTTACCGTCCGACCCGCCGTCGCTGCCACCCTGGCTCGGTGAACCGCCGTTACCGCCCCCTGCTCCCAGCCTTGCATCCCTAAAAGCATTCAGATCGAGCTGGGTTGGATCCAAATTCAGCAGCGCCAGAAGGACCTCCGTTAGCTCGGAGAAGTCTTCCACCGTGACACTGAACTTCGGCACGAAGTCGAGCGCACCTTTGGGGTCGATCGTGGCTGAGACACCAGCATCGATCGCCGCTTTGCCGGATACCAGAATCAGACCTTCAACTTCACCGCTGAACGCAAAGCCATCCAGAATCAGGCCTGGCATCACCGAGACATCGCCGGAGATTTCCAGAAGCTTCAGATCTGCAGACGACGAGAACTCGCCCGAGAAATCCTTGCCCAGCCTTAGCTTCGCCTCGGCAAGTCTGGCTCCGAGCATCGTAGCGTCGGCGGATACTCGGATGAACTCCTTAGGATGGTTCTTGATGCGCAGATTGCCGTTTAGTTGGACGAGCTCGAGACCTGGAATTCCCTGAGTTAGGCTCACATCCACGAGGTCGGTACCCGGCGCTTCGTCCGTGATCCGACAACCATCCGCCTCCCCGATACAAGCGGACCCTCTGGACATCGCACCGGTCGGCTTGGCCCATAATTCTCCCGTCAGTCGGATGAAAGTGACCTTATCGAGCGGGATCGTGGCCCTACCGTTGAATCGCGCTATATCGCCATTCAAATCTCCTGGGGATACCGTTGCAGATCCGAGCAAGGACAACTCTCTGAGCTCAGGGTTGAGACTTAGTCCAAACCGTCCAATCGACAGCTTCTCGAGATCGATCCACTGATCTGAGACGAATTCAATACTGCCGCGAATGTCGAGGCCCTTCTGGCTAATGGCGTATTCCGCGGAAATAGACCCCGCACCCTCGAGGAAATCAGTCTCGATGCGGCTCCTGAGAAAGACCGCCAGCTGGCCGTCTTCAAAGAGATAGTAAGGTGCTATCAGTTCGGTTCCGCCCACGTTGATACCGCCGAGATAGCTCTTGAGCGCCGCTTCGAATGACAGCAGGCCGTTGGTGTTGATATACGCGGACAAACCACCGTCCCAGGCGACCGTGACCCCGCCCGGCACTTCGAGACTTCCGAACTCCGTGTTCAGCACCACGATGATGGGGACGTTCAGATCACCGCTGGCGCTACAGGTCGGGTCCGCCGCAACAAACATATTTTCGTAAATTCCGCCAAGTGTTTGGGGATGATCCATAATGTATTTGCTGAGGTAGTGGCAGGTTTCAGAGCGAATCCAGTCTTCCGGCGAGAAGTCCAGCTTCGTCTCTAGTCCCGATCTTGACAGCACGAGGGTACCGCTCGCCCGAATTCCGAGCTGACTTACGAAGTAGCTCATCTCGATCGAAATTGCTCGCTCTCTCACGTCGATTTTGGTGATCTGAAGATCTGGCAGGTAGTCACCATAGACTTCGTGGAAAACACTCTCCAAACTCGGAACTATTTGCAGATTTTGGTAATCGATATCGGGCAACAGGTCTCCCGCGGTTCCATCGGGTCTGAGCTCTATTCCTCCCGAGATAACAAACGGTCGTCCCAGCAGCTCGAACTCACCCCTAAGCTGTCCGCCATCGGCGCAGTTCAAAACAATTGGACTCGGAAAGCTGAGTGCTACGCGATCGAGACTGCTGCAGATGTTGGCGACCTGAGTACGACCGACCGTCAAAAGGGCATCCTGGGCTGCGTATATCGCAACCTTTCTGGTTACGGTCTCTATCAGAGCTGGATACCAGTCTGCATCGGCGGCCTGAATCTCCTGTACGTAGATCGGTAGGACGCTTCGATCCCGGCTCACGTAGTGGATGGCAAGCGTGTGGTTTGCCCCATAACGTTGATGCTTCATCTGCAACCGGGGGGAGACGCTTCGAAGCACAACCTCCAGGCCTTCGACGACCCTATCGTTGACCGCATCGTTGAGCTGGGACCCCGCCACTTCGAGCAGCACGTCCCTGATGACTTCGTCAGGCCTCTTCCGAAGCCTTTCGATCGAGACCGCCGCGATCAGCGGGTGCGGATTGTTGGCAAGGTACACCGATACCGAGCTGCCCTGGAGCTCTGCACGCAATCCGGGGTCAATCGATTGGAGGTTGCGGCTCAGGTAGGCGACCACACCTTTCGCTGCAATTCCCTCCAGAGACTTTCCGAGTTCTTCTGGACGGTCGACCGCATTCAGATAGAGCGCTTCGCGCACACCAAACACCGAGATCACCAGGTGGTCGCCCGCAAACTCAATGTGCTCGCTGACAGGGAGCGCATCTCGGACGATGCCGGTGATCTTCTGTCTGACAGATTCACGCTGGAGGAGGTATCTCCACAAGTCACTCGCGATCTCATCCGGCGTCGTATCTCCGCCGATCTCTAGCGTGAAGACCTCGCCGCTTACCTCGAACGCGATGCGGCAGATGGAGCTGCAGGTTGCAGTGACACTATCTGGAGCGCTCAGGAAAGCGCTCAATTTTTGCATTAGGAAATCACGCGCAACGCGTTCGACCAGGGGACCGACGTCGAAAAGCACCCGTTTCAAATCTCCGGCACCGAACACCGCCATCTGGACGCCGCTCTTCAGCAGCCGGGTTTCACCTCCGATGCTTTCCGGGAACGAGACGGCGTACGGACCATAAACACCCAGCCGAGAATTGAGCGCGGATTCGAGTTGCGATCGTTTTGCCGCCCACTCGTTTCTGAGGCCGCTCTCGACGAACTGTTCCACGCCTGCTCGGAGCGTCGATTCCAGATCCTGGATCTCATCTGCTGTTAGGTCCGAAAACGATTGCTTGTAACCACCTGACTCGCCAATTACTGTGAAGCTGACTCGTGGTGCCTGGGCAATGCAGGAAACCTTGATGCCGGAGATCTCAAACACGCCGAACCGTCGATCTGGAATACTAAGTAGGTAGTTCTGGCACTCCGCATCCGCTAGCCTTTTGAATCTGTCCCTAAAGGCTCCGCCAACGATCCGCAACAGATTGTCAGCGCCTACTTCGTCGAACCTGATCTGCAACGGCTGACCAAGGAAGCTCATCGACACCGTGCGATCCCGCAGGTAACGTACATCCTGTACGAAAGGTAACTCCTGCAGTGCACGAACCGCGGCAGGGGATTCCACGATAGAGGCGACGACCCCTACAGGGTCTTCCAGTACAGCGTCCATCGGTACCTCAATGCTCTCTCCACCGTGGTGGAAGGTACACACTGAGTAGGTGCAGGTGACCGGGCCCGCGGTTACTACCGAATTGCGGACAACGCGTTCCAGTTCCGCTGCGATTCTCCGGCTGAGAACCTCAGGCCGCCTAAAATCTCGCAGGAGATTGAGCCTGAGAGTCGCGCCGCCCGGCACTGTGAGACGGCAATCGACGCCATTACATTCCAGCCCGTCAATATCAATCCGCGCTGCCACTATCGACGCCGCGACGCGCGCCATCTCGAGCATGTGCTGCCGTTCTAGCGTCGACCTGCTTACCGTGTAGACCACGTTCCCGTCGACGTTCACAGGAATCTCATCGCGGCCGACAGATACCTCTACCCACGGACCGAAAGCGGATCGCAGTTTGGCAACTGCGTCCTCGGTACTTTTCGGAACACTTTCGTTGGCGATATAACTTTCGACAAAGGAGAGCACAGTCTTCGGATCGGCCAGCAAGCTGCTGTCTAGCGGATAGCGCTCACCTCCGTACTTGACCGAGAACTCGCCTCGCGGCGCTGCTCCATCCTGCTCGAAACTTACTTCCAGACCGGTGCGGCTCGACAAGTGCCCGGCAACCGTCGCCGCAAACGCTGCAAAGCAATCCCCTACCTGCCCCTCAACGGTGGCCGGCAGCGTATCACCACTTCGAATGCTCTCCAGGCCTAACTCGACAGCGCATACCGGAGAATCGGAATTCGACAGGTGCAGCGTCACCGCCGGTGGGCGGTGGGTCACACTTACGCTGCTACCCTGGTCCCAGATCCACGAAACAGCGCTGCGGGGCGAATCGGTCGACTCCTCGGAGAGGAGCCTCAGGAGTTTACGCTTCCCGACCTCAAGGCAACTGCCGATCAGGGACCGCACTGTGGATTCGACTTTCCAGACATTCACGGCGTCGAGCCCGATCGGATTGCCGCATGCAATCCCCCTCAGATCCATGGACTTACTATCAGCACCAATGGGTGGTTCTATTCCGTAATCATCGGCAACGGAATCGCCAATGAATTTGAGCACCGTGGTTGTGAGGGCGTTCTCGATCTCAGCTCGAATACTCCCCGACTCGACGTCGGCCGACGCCGCCCGCAACACTTCGGAAGTCAGGCGTCCAAGCGACAAAGGCAACCGGTATTTGTCTCTGTACGTCAGGTAGCAGACCGATTGCAGATCGTCACAGTTCAGCTTCAGGCTCTGGTCATTGGGAACGGTCGCCAGAAACTGCTGTACGAGGGAGGCATCGCCTCCACGCTTTTCCCAACGGGTAAATTGATTCCGAACGTCATTCGAGATTACATCGACGGATGTCCTGATCGATTCCAACCGGATGTATCGGTCGATGATGGGTCGCCCTTGGTGTATTAGTTGGATCAGCTCCGGCATACCGGGAGGCGACTGCAGGTTGATGTCCTTGCTGACGAGCGGCAGGTAAACACGCCAGAGACTCAACTCGCCTCCAATGCCCATGCTCTCCGCGGTAGTCTCGACAAGCTCCTCAATAGTGTCGGGCGAGACGACGGCGCCGCCGGAAAACGCCAAAGTACTCTCAGTCCGCTCATCCCCAGCCCAGGTGGCCCGTAGCGTGAACTCGATAGATCTCTGAATTTGCCTATTGTCGATGGTGGGCGTGCTGCAGGCGAACATCGGCAAGAGGAGGCCAGGCCGCGGCTGAGCTGTCCCAGGCTGCCCGCGAAGTGAGAAAAACGGCTCAGCCGTTCTGAGCGCCTGCCGCACTTGCGAACTCTCAATCGGGCAGGTTCTGTTCCTGACGATAGAATCTAGAACGAACTTTACCTGTGCGAGATATGGCAGGCCTTGGTCGACCAGTATCTGGTCCAAATCGTCTTCGCCTGTTGCGTAGACGTACCGCGAATCGGAATCAATCAAGCGGATCGCCACGCCAACCGGCCCGAACTCCGTCTCGTAGAGTTCAAGAATCCGCCCAAGAATGTGTTGCTTCAAATCGACCGGCAGACAGCGGTAAATCTCGGCGAAAACGTTGACTGGATGCGCGTTGGGCGACACGCCGAACTCCCCGCAATCGCGATCCCACGTCACGGGCTGACCGTCGAAGCTTATCGCGATCGAAGCGCCGGGCTTGTTCGGACCGCCCTCAACAGAGACTTCGAACTTCCCCGCGTCCTCCGCCACCGTTAGCTCAGCGAGCATCTTCGTCAGCGGCTTTGTCACGGACTCACGCAGCGACCGCCAGACTCCTAGCAGGCCCTGGTAATCGACCGGACCGAAGTCAGTTCCCGCCAGCACATTGTAGCCGCTAATCATCATCGTCTCAGGATCGACATCCAAGACATGGTGACCCGTTCGTAGCTGATCGAGTAGTGATTCGAGCTGCGTGTCCATCTCCGGAAACTCGAGCGCGGGTAATCTCTCTTGAGTCTCCGCGGGTACATCGGAAATTACCGCTGCCTCCGTTGCCGAGTGAATGACGCTTCGGCCTACTTCCAACGAGATCTCGTTGATGCCGTCAAACCTTAGTGTGCTGCCGTTTGCTGTCCGTATGGTCAGTCCGCCGGAACCAGCTTCGCCGCATGCTGCTCTTGCGCCGCCGCATACGGCACTTTCAAGCAGCTCCGTAAACACACCACTACCGAAGAGAAGATCCTGAGGCTCGATCTCACCGACACCGAACGACCCGCCACGGCCTACCGCACCAGCGGCACTTAGGTGAGCCTCATACTCTTGAGTGGTGGCGTCGAGGGAGGAGATCGCATGAATTTTTGCCTGGTAGGCGATCGAGAGTAGTTTACGTCTCAAGGTCCCGAGCTCGGTGGCTCGTACATCCGTTGGCGATTTGCCGTCCAGCTCCCGCCAGAAGTAGTAGGGCACACTGGTCAGGAACTCCGGTTTTCCGCTTCCCTCGATAAGGAAGGCATCCGTCAGCACCGGCACCCGATCATCTAAACAGCCTGATGAACTTGCCGCTAGAGTCACATGAACGGAGTTCGCCAGGGCGAGGTGAACTTGGTCGCCACACTCGGGCAGATCTGTGTCGAGCTTAGAGAGGGCCGACTTAACGGCTTCAGCCTGGTCGTCGGTGATTCTCGAATCAGCGATCCCCGCGGCGTGGCTGCTGCTGACGGCGACTAAGCCCACCAATGAATCTAACCAGCGGCGGTACCAGGGCGTCGACTCGACGTGGCAGCTTCCCGCGACTTCGGAAATACTCTCACAGTACCTGTTGACCAGCCCTTCAAGTTCTCTGTCGGGCTTATACGCCACTCCACCAAAGAGCGCATTTCTAAGCGCCTGTTGCGACGCCGCACGAAAGTCTCTTTGCCCCACACCGCCGAAGAGCGCCTCGGCGAGGTTTCTAGGGTGAGGGTGCTGAATGCTGTAGGTATCGGATAGCCCGAATACCACATCACGCCAGCTCCGGTAGACCAAGCCCAAATCCTTAGTTAGCGCGTGTACTTCCTCTGCACGCTTGAGAACACTCAACAGGTCCTCGCCTAATTCATTGCCGATATAGCGGCATAGTTCGTCAGGTAGCAACGCACCCTTGGTATCAAAGGAGAACCATTCGCAAGGCTCCCCATGTGAGTACCGAGCGAACTCGATGTAATCGGCAAGCTCCTTCGAGATGCCTCTCCGCTCCAGAAGTTCACTGATCGCGGACCGGTATTTAGCGTCCAACGCTGGGACGCTACTGGGTAGCGTCTCCGACGGTCCGAGCCACACATCACTTCCACCGTCCAGGGCATCGTAGAATCTGAATCGTTCAGGCACGCCGTGATCTGTGAGCTGCGCCAAACCGCTGCGCGACGCAATTTCCAGCCGGTGCACCGAGCCTGAGTCGAGTTTCACCGCATGGACGTCAAACCGGAGCGGCTGCACCTTGTATCGATTGAAGGCAACGACGCTGTAATCCGCATCGCCCACGGACACTCGGCGGGACAATTTGGCGGTGTTCGCAAACAATTGCTCGGCCGCCTTCTCCACTAGTTCGGAGGAGGACGTTGCGGAGATCGGGCCCGACCGCACTCGCAGGTTGCCGAGCAATAGGCTGAACTCGGGCTCCAGAATTAGTGAAGCACTGGAGTCCAGCCTGCCGGACACACCTGAGAGCTCATAGCTCTGAAGGATTCTTGAAGTCTCCGGGCCCACCCACTCAGACCGGAGGAGCGCCGCTGCATCGACTACGTCGTACCGATCTCCAACCGGCTGCAGACTGCATAGTGGCTTCCGGTCCCCAATTCCACGGCAAACCAGCATCGTGGGAAAGTAAACATTTGCAGCGAGCCTCCTGCGCATGCCAATGCTTCCTCCCATACTGAATAGCTCACCCCGCAACACGACCGACGCGTGCAGATGGAGACTGCTACCATCCGGTCTCACCAAAATTTCGGTTTTACCCGCGGGCACAAACATGACATGGTCGGGCACTTCCGCGTTCAAATGCCGCCATTCGACCTGAAACTGGCTACCAGCGAAGTTTCCGCGGACAGGAAGAAAGGAAGGAACCAGCGCTTCCTCTGCTGCGTTCCCCTCAATCGAATCGATATGCGCTTCGAGCTCCTGATAGGCGCCAGCAACCATCACGGCCAGTTGAAAGTAGCTGAACAGTATCGATGTCGGTCCGGCGGGTGCGGCGTAGTCTCGGGTATTCGTCGCGTCGAGCAGCCAAGAACGACCTGACCGTTCGAGTGCTTTCGACATATCCCGGTCCAGTTGACTGGCAAGTGGCTCAGGAAACGATCGATCCAACGAGAATATGAGCTCACGTCGTAGCTCGCAATCGAGCTGCTGCTGCGATATGAGCTTCTGCAGCAAGTCTGCGATATTCGGATCGCCCGAGGATTTTTCCTCCCGAGAGATGGCCTGCTTTCGATGCTCAACGTACTGTGGGAGTTCCCGATCAAAGTAGGCATCGAGCGACTTACTAGTTCCGAAGCTCAGTCCGAGGAACGCTCGTGACGAATCCGAAAGCCCATGTAAAGCGGACGCCAGTGAATGCCGACTTAGCACGTCGACGCCACATACATCATTCTTCTTGGCCGGCACCGTAAAGAAATGCTCGAAGTTCTTCTGAAGATCGTCCGCCACCGCCCGTGACATCGTGAACGGCAACGGTTCTTGCCGGAACGGGCCGACCAGCAGTAGAGCCGAAACCACGCCGAGAACGGCAATTGCGGGGAAAGCTAATTTACGCCAGTGCATTGAGATTGGCTGCCCTAACCAGTTGACTGACGGCGATTCGACGTAGCAGCGTACATTTTCCTAAGTCACTCTCCGCATACGTGTCTATCGAATTTTCCGTTGTAGCCTTCAAGCGAGAAGTGGGTTCGCGCACAAGAGACTTTCGTCGACAATTTGCCATATCGAAGCTAGAACTTAACCTCACCCGAGAGCACGCGAGGTGTAGCTCCCACCCCTAGGTCGAAAAGACTCCACACGTTGTCGCCTTCAGGGTTGATCGCAAATAGACGCCGAACGGCACCGCCGCCAATTCGAGCATAGGCCTCATATGCGGGGAACCGATCTACCGTAAAACGGTATGAGAGTGTGTTCTTGTCTTTGTCGAACACGAAATCTGCGGAGTAATCAATCCAGGCAGAACCAGATATGAATGGGAGGCTCGCAGCTGCCTGAACTATTACCTGCGTTTTGCCGTCGGCAATATGCGGACCACCAACGGCATCGATCTGCATACGGCCCGGCTTGCTCATTAGAAGTTCACCAGTCGAGCATTTGTAAGCTTTCGACTGTCCAGGAAAATTCACTGACCTAGAGACAAGCGGTTCAATCACCTTTGCTTGCCCATCGATAGCGACCTTGAATGCCGTCGTGAGGCGTGCGCTGGTGGCTTCTGTCTCGTCGAATCCTCGATCGTCGGTAGCAAAGCATGTGTCTCCCTCCAACGGCACACTCGACACAAGTTGCGTAAGCTTGTCGATGGAACCCAAGCTCGGCGCTGGGATCATCCAGTGACCTGGATTTTGGGGAACGGGCCTCACGTAGGTCTTGTTTCCCGGATGCTCTTTCGGAATGAAAGCACGAATCCACACTTGTAGCTCTTCGGCTTGTGTCTGAGGGCATAGGCAGCATGTCACTAAGGCTATCCACAAGGCCTTCATTCTTCTCCCGGACAATATGCACCCATCGTTTCGATCTCTAATTGCCATCTTTTCTCCCCTTGTTCACGCTCTCGATTGGACTTTGCTATTGATAGATGTTCTTTGCGAGGTCTGCTTCTCCTCAGATTTGCATACACCCCGACCAACCGTACCGTTTCGCCGAATCTCCTTCCGCATCTGTCGGTCTCCGCCTCCTCAACTTAATCGCACCAGATATTTGTTTCGCCACCAATGACGGCGTGAATCGCTCGCTTGCGTGGACGCTCCGCACCCGGATCTACCACGTCGCATACCTGTTCGAACATCTCGATCAGCACGTCTTCTTCGAACGACTCGAGGGACGCCCGGTCGGCCCGCAGGTATAGGCCGGCAAGAAAACACAGGTCGAGCGTTTTCAGATCGAGATTGATCTGGTGTCGTGCGAGTGCAGCAATGAGGCGGCTCGGATCCGCTGGCATCAATCGCTCCTGCCGAGTTTCGCTGCAGCGATCGCGTGCGGCATGATGAATCCGGCAACACCTTCGATCACCTCAGGTAGGCTGCCGGGACGAATCGCCACGTTGTCCAGAAAAGCGTCCCACTGACGCTGCTTCTGCTCATCCTCGGCGAAGGCCAGGGTAAGGGCATCCGGTCGGTCGACCGGGACCTCGGTCTCGCGCCGTTCGAAGGTCGCGGCGATTGCGCGTGCCAGTCGGTCGTCGTCGAATGGAAACGATTGGCTGAGGAGCCAAATGTCATAGAAGTCCTTCATCCGGCTGTTCGCGCGCCCAAGCGCCACCATGGCCTGGAATTTCTCGGCAATCACCGTTTCGCGGGCATACACGCGCAGGCGAGGTGCGGGAAGGTCCAGCATGCACGGGTAGTCGATGACCTCGGCACCCGGCTCCAACGCGTCTCCGAATGCGACGTCTACTGTTACAGCGATACGGGCACCACTGATCGATGCGGTCGTGCGCAGCCGCAGTCCGCCGTACTCGAGCTCCTCCCGGATCTGGTCGACACGTACCGCGTTCGAATCGAACTCAACGCCATCCTCGACGTCGATCGCAAGAATCTCCTGGAATGCTGCGACCATCGCCTCCGGGCTTGGGTCGCCGAACCCCAACAGGTCGAGATCACGCGTAGCCCGATGTGGGTCCGTAAACCAGCTCGTCAGCAGCATCGCGCCCTTGAGCACGAATCGGTCAGAGAAGGCCGACGTGCTGAGACGGTAAAGCAGGCGTTCCAACGCATAGCGGGTGAGTATCAGCTCGAAACTCTGTCCCGTTTCTCGGGAGAGATTCTGCAGACGCGCCCGAACGGAGGCGCCGACGTTTCTGATCTCCCTAGGCATTGGCGGTCAGTGCCTCGAGATACGGCCGCACGACTGTGGACACCCCGCCCTTCTCGGCTTGACGAGCAATTTCCGCCGGAGTCGCCTTGCGTTGCCTCAGCGCCTCCTGGAGCCCCTCGATCGCGACAGACTGGCCCACTTTCCCGCGATGTCGGAAGCAATCTGCCACCGTCTTGGCCACGCCGAAGACTTTCACCGACACGCCTTCGATCACGTGCGTCTCGATGCCCTCCCTCAGCAGGCTGTCTGTGAAACGCACAATACGGATGCCCGTACCGCTGCGCTGCGGCGCCCAGTCCTTGGGTCCGATCGCCATCCAGACTTTCGGAGGTAGCTGGTCGGTCAGGCCATGGAATGCCAGAGCCGAGACGAGACACACGATGCCCTTGGGCACCCGCTTCGCGGCCTCCGCCAGGCTGTGATTGGGGTCCAGGTCGGCATCTGGCAGCTGATAGACGCCCCGCGACAGGCGGATGACTTCGCCGGCCCGCTCCATACGACTCATTGTCGCCGCGGTCACGCCGGCCTCGCGCAGCTCGAGCAGGCGCATGATTCCCTGCTTCTTCAGCAGGGTTTGGGCGAGCTCACGCTGCGTTCGGGGCTTTGCCATTGATACAAATACTCGATGTGTAGACCCTAGATACCGAGGATTTGTATCATCTATCCGCGCGGCGCGCCACCTTAATGAGCGCTGGCGGGCGGATCTGGGGTCAGTCGAGCATCGTGATAGAGGAACAAGATACAACGCAGGTACCGGCGTCGCTGACCGACAGCAGGAAGGGCCCGGTCAGTCGAGAAGCGCTATACGAGATGGTCTGGTCCGAGCCCATGCTCCGGGTGGCGGCCCGGTTCGGCGTCTCGTCCAGCTACATGGCCCGCGTCTGCACGCTGCTCAACGTACCCCGGCCGGAGCGCGGCTATTGGGCGAAACTGGCAGTCGGCAAAGCGCCGAAGCAACCGCCGCTCCCCGAACCGCGTCCGGGCGACCCGCTCGAGTGGACGCGGGACGGAGCCCTACCGAAGCGGGCCCGGTCCCTCCCGAAGCCGCCCGACCAGCGGCCACGAGGGAAGCGCACGGTAAAGCGGCAGCTTCCGGATCGGCATCAACTGGTCAGCGGAGCCAAGCCGCTGTTCGAGGCCGGCCGCCTCTCCTGGCACGGCAAGTACCTCAAGCCAGCGAAAAAGCTGCTCGTCGACCTCACCGTCACCCAGACAGGGGTGGACAAAGCCATCGCCTTTGCGAACGAGCTCTTCCTGGCCTTGGAGGCCAGGGATCATCGTGTGGTCATCGCGCCAAATTCGGAGCGATTCCATCGCGCGGATGTCGACGAGCGGGAGAACCCTGGGAAAGGTCACCACCATAACAATCTGTGGTCACCGATGCGCTGCACGGTGGTCTACATCGGCACCGTGGCAATCGGCCTCACCGTCATCGAGATGTCAGAGGCCGCCGAGGCCCGGTACGTGAACGGCGAATACGTTCGCCTGACCGATTTCGTCCCCAAGCGGCGCAGCCGGTACGCGCAGGACTATGGCTGGACGAGCACCCACGACTTCCCGACCGGGCGCCTCTGCCTCCAGGCCTACTCGCCGTACCCGCGGGCCAATTGGACCCAGCAATGGCGAGAGACACCGTCCCGGGACCTGTCCGGCAGGATCCCATCCATTGTTCGGGAGCTGGAGAAGGCCACGGTCGAAATCGCGCGGCTCGTCGAGGAGGGGGAGCGCCAGGCGGAGATCGAACGAAAACGCCGGGAAGCTGAGTATGAGCGCTGGCGTCGCGAAGAGGAGGCGCGGCAGGCCGCGAAGGCGTTGAAGGACAGCAAAGAGGAACTGCTCCAGGTCATCGATGCCTGGGCGGAAGCCAAGCGACTCGAGGAGTTCTTTGCGGACGCCGAACGCCGGGCGCAGGATTTACCTGACGAGCAACGGGAGCGCACAATAGAGCGACTTCGACGGGCGCGCGCCCTGATCGGCAGCACCGATGCGCTGGAGCGATTCAGCGCATGGCGAGCGCCTGAAGAGCATTAAAATCTGCCGGAGTCTAGCCAAAAAGCCAGGCGGAGTCATCTGGGGGTATCTATGGGGGCATTTTTGGCGTTTAGCATCGCAACGTATTGATTCATAAGGCGATGTGATTGTCGCCGCCTCCACCAACAAGCAAAGGGCCCCCGTCGGCGCAGCCGGCGGGGGCCCTTTGCTTGTTGGCGCTGCGCGAATCACCCTCGTAACGCATCGGTGGCGAGGTTGGGCGGCGGGGTGGTTCATCGCGCTGCCGGAATGGCGCGTGTTGGTCGGCGGCGTCGCGCGCGCCGGGTTCGGTTCCCGCCGCCTCTCCTGCGCGAATCACCCAATCTCCCGAACAGATGCGACGACGGCCTGCGTACAGGTGCCCGTGCTCCCTGGTTCTCGTTTCGATAATTCCGCAACGACCTTTCGGACAATGCGACTTTTCCGAATCCGTGCATTTCAGCAGACTGTCTTCACCGACAGGGAGGCAGGATCATGGTTGATTTGAACAAGCTGATGTCAGGATTGGCCCGGAGCGGATTCGCATCGGGCCTCGCCGGCGGTGTCGCGGGCGGCGCGCTGTCCGGCGCGCTGATGTCGAGAAAGGGCCGGAAGGTGGCCGGCAATCTGCTCAAGGTCGGCGGCATCGCCGCGATCGGCGGACTCGCCTGGTCCGCGTACCGGAATTATCAGCGCGACCGGCAGGTAGCCGCGCCGGGCGAGGAGCGCTGGCACGGCCTGTCCGCGTCGCGCTTCGACCTCGCCGGGCAGACGCCATGGCAGGCTCGATCCCAGGGCTTCGTGATCGTTCGCGCGATGATTACGGCAGCGCACAGTGACGGCCACCTCGACGCGGCCGAGCTCGACCGCATCTATGGGCAGGTGGAGCGGCTGCGCCTCGGTGCGACGGAGAAGGCGACCTTGTTCGAGGAGCTGCGCCACCCGCGCCCGGTCGAGGAGATTGCGGAGGCGGCGGCCGATCCGGCCATGGCGGTCGAGGTCTACGCGGCGTCGCTGCTGGCCATCGACGAGTCCGCGCCCCACGCCGGCGCCTACCTCGCGCGGCTGAAGGCCTTGCTCGCGCTGCCGGACGCACTCGTCGACGCCGTGCACCGGCAGGCATCGCAGCCGATGCAGCCCGTGCAGGCTGCCTGACGCGCGACACCTTACCCGATGGCGGGTCCCCCGCCCGCTCTCCCCCGGGGAAGAGGCCGCCGCTGGCGGCCTTTTTTTTGGCCTGTCTGCCGTGCCCGGCATGTGAGCGTGAGGGATTCCCGGCGAGCTACACCCTTGGTTGCCTGCTCTTGCACTTAACAGGCCGTAAAGTTGTTTCGCGTGCCGGCCCGCGGCGCCGCCACGAGCCGCCCGCGTCAGGCCCGGTAGTCGGGGTTCTCGAAATCGAAGCGGCAGCCCGCTTTCCAGGCTTTGCGATCGTTGCCGTGGTTCGGCAGGCCGCCGGCGTCCTTCAGCAGGCGCGCCATGTGCAGCAGGTTCCAGGTCATGATCGTCGTGTTGCGCTGGGTGAAGTCGTTGTCGAAGCCGACCGGCGGACCGTCGTCGCGCTCATCGCCGTAGGAAGGGCCCGGCCCGGCCTCGCCGATCCAGCCGCAATCGGCCTGCGGCGGGATGACGTAGCCCAGGTGCTGCAAGGCGTACAGCAGCGTCATGGCGCAGGCCTTGACGCCGTCTTCGTTGCCGGTGACGACGGCGCCGCCGACCTTGCCGTAGTAAATGCTCTGGCCCTTGTCGTTGAGCTCGCCGCTCATGGCGTACAGGCGCTCGATGACGACGCGGCAGACCGAGCTCTCCTCGCCCAGCCAGATAGGCGTGCCGAGGACCAGGATATCGGCCGCGCCGATCGTCTCCCACAGCGTCGGCCAGTCGTCGCGGTCCCAGCCGTGTTCCGTCATGTCCGGCTGCACGCCGTAGGCGACCTGGTGCGACGCCGCGTGGATATAGTCCACGCCGACGCCGTTCTTGCTCATGATTTCCCCGACGACGGACAACAGCAGCCGCGTGTGCGAATCCTTCGCCTCCTTTTTCAGGCTGCAATTGACGAGTACCGCTCGAAGATCAGAGAAGTCTTCGCTGTTCTTCTCACAGAGTTCCTGTTGCCTGTCGGTCAGCGTCATGATGCTTCCTCCTGCTTTGCCACACTGTACCGGAACCCCGTGGCTCGCGTGCTGTCGAGCATGTGCGCCGGCGCGCCATGGACCGCCAGGCGGGTCTGCGATGGGCGCGGCCGAGCGCGTCGGAGCGCAATCGCGCGGACATGTCCCGGCCGGATCGCCCGGCTAAGCGAGCCGCCGGCCGCGCCCGGGCATCAGCGGGCGACTCTGCCGGCCGTGATGCCCGGCGAGCGAACCGCAAACCCCGGGGCCTGAGGCTACCGGCTCTGATGCGCGCAGCCCGTCGAGCGAACCCGGGCGTCTCCTCGGGTATTTTCGACTGTGCCGGACCCCGACTCTGGCCAGCTGACCCGACATCGTCGTCCCGGCTTGCAGCGGCTACGGACAATTACTGATGGCGGCGCAGGCCGGACTGCATAGCATTGGCCCGCCTATCCTTGCCAGGAGAGCAAGCTCATGTGTTCGAATACCGCGATCCGGCGCACTCTTGCGATCGTCGCGCTCGCCGCGCTCGCCGGCGCCTGTGCGCAGCGTCCCGAGGTCATCAAGCTTTACGAAAACCCGGCCGCAGGGCGCACGCAATACGATCGCCTGTTCATCGTCGGAGTGACCGGCGATGCCGACCAGCGCATCACGCTCGAGCAACTCATCGTCGATCGGCTCCGGTCACGCGGCGTGTCGGCAGTGGCCAGCTACGGTGTGCTCGGCAGCGGTGACTCGGTCCTGCAGGAAACCCTCGACAAGGCCGTCGCGGATTCAGGTGCGGATGCTCTGCTGATGTCGCACATCGCGAGTATCGACACCGCAATCGAGCGAGAAGAGGGTCGCGAGGAGATAGTCTCCACCTGCCGCGGTGGCGATCCCGTCGATTACTTTCTCTACGATCACCGGGTCATCAAGGTTCCGGACTCGGTGCGCCAGGCGCTCACTGTCGTCGTCGTCACGAACCTGCTCGACGCCGCGAGCGGCGAGCGCATCTGGACAATCCAGTCGACCTGCTTTCGCAAGGCCACGCTCGAGGAAGGGCTGGCCGAGGAAGCCGAAGCGATCGCGCGGCAACTGGGCATCGACGGACTCGTCCGAACCGCACCCTGACGGCGATCCGGCGGCGGCGCGTTGTCGGTTTGCCGATCGCGTCGGCAGCCTCGGCAGGTAGATCGTAACGCCGGTCGCGAGCGTGAGCAGCGCGGCGGGCGCGACGACCGAGTCGGCCGTGCGGCCTACAGCGCGTCGCCGCCGTACGGGTCCGTGCCCCCGCCGCGGCACGCCGGCGGCTTGTGCTTGTCGGCCATCGTGCCGGTGCACTCCCAGGCGAGCGTGCCGTCCGGATTAGCGATCGGCGTCAGCACCAGCTCGTTGCCGTCCGGTATCTCGCCCGGCAGGAAGGTGACGATGATGCGGCCGGTATCGGCCTCGACCCGCACGGCTTCGACCACCGCCGAGTCCGGCGCGATCGCCGACAGGCGCTGCGCCTCGGCGGCCGGCGGGAACGCGCCGTGTTCAAGGTAATACTCCGTGACGCCGAGCTTGGGCGCCGCGGCCGCCGCCAGGCCTTCGGCCACCTTGGCGCGAACCGTGTAGTCCTGGTACGCCGGGATCGCGATGGCCGCCAGGATGCCGACGGTGGCGGCGCTGCCCATGCCGCCCAGCAGTTCGAACGGATTGTTCTCGAAGGTCAGCTCCATCATGAGCGTCGGATCGCCGAGGCTCAGCGTGAAGCCGATCGTGCCCTTCTCCGGCAGGTCGAGTTGTCGCGGCGTCGGCATCGACCAGACGTCAATCTCCGCTTCGCTGACATCGGCGAGCACTTGCAGGATCTCGATGTAAGCCTCGTAAAGGCGTCGCGGCAGCTTGCGCGTCGTGCCGCTGAAGGACAGCATTGCGTCACGCGCGTCGATGGCCTGCGTCTCGGCCAGCCATGCCCCGACGTCGGTGCGGGCACGCATCGATGCGCGGTCGATCAGCACCTGCGGCGTTGAGCTCAGGTACAGATAGTTGTCGTCCCGGGTCCAGTAGAAGTGTTCGCGCTGCCTTTGCAACAGCACCGCCAGCCACCCCAGCTCCTCGGCCTGCTCGTCGTTCAGCAAACCGAACTGGCTAGGGACGCTCAGGTGATAGTAGGTGTCGCGACCGATGCGCCGTTCGTCCGGCCGCTGACCTGCCTGCTCCGACAGGTTGTCGACCAGGCGTTCCCAGCGCCCGGGATCGCGCAGGCGCAACGCCATGTACTCGCCCGCCTCGTCGAACACGATCAGCGCATCCGGACCGATGGAGCCCAGCGCGTCCTCGAGGCTCATGCCCGCGTACTCGCGAACCTGCTCCTTGACGTCGGCCCACTCGCCGGCCGCCTCCGCGTCGGCGCCACTCAGCACCAGCGCCTCCATGCGGGAGAACTCGGCGGGCGAAGGAATCGACAGCAGTATCAGGCCGTCCGGCTGACCGACGACGCGCGCGTCGAGCTGGTTGCGGATGCGCGGGATGAAACCGCGCTCGGCATTCGCCGCGAGGTCTGCCACGACGGCCAGGCGCCCCTTGCCGTTCGCCACGCCCCAGCCGATGCCCGCCGCGTCGGTCTGGTCGAGGCCGAGCTCGGTCAGCTGCGCGTACTGATCCGGCGGCATCATCATTTGCATCGCCGGCAGGGCCTGTGCCGCATCGAGCCACAGGAACGCGCCCTGCCCGCTCTCGTCGATGCGCCGTTCCATCGCGCGCATGCGGTGCTCGTCGTCGCGCTGCATGCCCTCGAGCATGGTGTCGAAGCTCGGCTGGCTGACGGCCGGCCCGGCGTTCACGACCAGCCGGCCGCTGTCCGCGTCGAACTGCAGCAAGGCCGGTACCGGGGTCCCGGCCAGCTGGCCGCGGCCGTCGTCACCGAGTGGTGCGGCCAGGCCGAAACCCGGCGTATCCATCGCGATCACGTCGATGATCTCCTCGAAACGAGCATGCGAGTAGATATCGAGGTGCATGACCAGCGCGACCGATGGGGCCGGCGCCATGAACACCGCCACCTCGATCGGCGAGCGCAGGAACTGCTCCATGACCCGAAGGCGCAGGTCCGCGTACATCGGGATATGCATCAGGACGTTGTCGTTGATCGCCTCGCGCACGGCGCGCACGTTCGCGACGTTGGTCTCGGACCTCAGCGCGTCGTCGAGGACGTTGCCCTTGGGCGTGGCAAACAGGCCGAATACGTGCGGTATGCGCGCGTAGACCAGCGCGTCGTCGGGCAGGTGCTCACGCAGCCAGGGCGACGCAATCGGCAACTCGTCGCTGGCTGCGCGGCGCTGCGCCTCGGAGTCGTTCGAGCTGGCGAGCAGGATGAAGAAAGAGATTGCGGCAAACACCGCGCGAGACGAAAAGCGAGTCACTGCTTACCCCAGGGCTTGTTTTCGGCAATGGTAGCCAAGTTCGGCGCCCGGCGGTACGCCCGGTCGCGACCAGCGCGATGAAATCCGGATCATTGCAGCGTCGGGCCGGCTCACCTGCCCGGGCGCGCGAGTAGCGTCGCACGCGTCGCGGTCATTCGGCGCGACGATACGCAGCCGCCAGGGCCGGCTTCTCCCAGGTCTCGTAGAGCGTGATCGCGACATCGCGCGCTGCCTGCACCTCGTGATGGTCGGCGCCCCACTGGCGCTCCAGTATCGCGATGCCGTCGAGAATAAGCGCTTCGGCCTCCGCGTACTCTGCGGCCTCGACGAGGCAGAGGCCGAGCTGCGTCCTTACGGTGCCAAGCGCCCAGTGCCGCGGCAGCCGCGTCGCGAATATCTCCTCTGCTTCCCGGTACAAGGACCGCGCGTCCTCGTACTGACCAAGCTGCATCATCGTCCTCGCTACGTTTGCGGTCGCGAACGCGAGATTGGGAGACTGCGGCATGTCTCGCAGGATGAGGCTACGGGCCTCGACGAAATGGGCCCGGGCTTCGTTGATCGCTCCGCGCTGCTCGGCTACTTTGCCCAGCCCGTTGACGAAGTAAAGCCGGTAGCTGTTGTCCGGGCCGAACAGCCGTGCATTCATTGCGAGGCCCTGTTCGTAGGCATCCGTCGCCTCGTCGAAGCGTGCCAGCTTGGCCAGCACGGCACCCATGCCGAGATAGAGCGCGCTGATCTCGGAGCTGTCGTCCGTGACATGCTTTCGACGCACCGACAGCGTGCGGCGAAATTCGGCCAGCGATTCCTCGTACTGCTCCTGGTGATTGAGCAGGTTGGCGATGTGCTCGGTCAGGTAGGATGCCTCGATCGAGTCCGGGCCGACCGCGGAGTCGACCAGCTCGAGTCCGCGATCGAAATGCCTCCGCGCGCCATCGTAGTCGCCCTGCAGGTGCAGCACGCGCCCGGTGCGTTCGTGCGCCGCAGCCTGGCCCATTCGGTCTCCATGGCGTTCGTAGATTTCCAGCGCTCTCCGCGCGTATTGGATCGAGCTCTCGTAGTCGCCGCCGATCTCGGTGATATAGGCGAGCCCGATCAGCGTGTCGGCATACTCGTCCGACTCCGCGCCCCCGAGCGCTTCGCGCAGTTCGAGCTCGCGCTGCATGACGTCCCGGCCCTCCGCGGTGAGCCGCCAGTTCTGGTAGACGCTACCCATGGCCTGCAGCAGGTCGGCCTGCACCTCGGGCTGACCGGCCAGCTCGTCCTCGATGCGCGCGCGCGCGCCCTCGAGTATGGAGCGCACCGTCTGTTCGCCCGGCGCTACGTTCGGGTCAGTGGACTCGAAGATGCTGACGAGAAAGTCGCGGGTTCGTTCGGCCCGGTCGCGCTCGAGGGCGATCTGCTGCGCCTGTCGATCGGACACGACGGCCGAGTAGAGTGCCAGCCCGACGAGCGCAGCGACGGCGGCGGCGGCGAAGCCTGCGAACGAGACTCCGATCCGGTGCCGCCTGACGAATTTCCGCGCCCGGTACAGCGGAGTCGGTCGTCGCGCGGACACGGGCCTGCCGGCCCGGTAATTTCGCAGATCGTCCGCCAGTGCCTCCACGGTCGGATAGCGTTCTTCCGGAAGCCTCGCCAGGGCCCTGCCGATTATCGCGTCCAGCTCGTCGCCGGCGCGCGGCTCGAAGCGGCTGACGGGCGGCGGGATCGCGGTCGTCGCATGCGCACACATCTCGGCGAGGGTCATACCGACGAATGACACGGGTGCGCGGCCGGCAAGCAGGGCGTACAGCAGCGCCCCGATCGAGTAGACGTCGGTCGTGACGTCCACGCTCTCGCCGCGCAGCATCTCGGGGCTGGCAAAGGCCGGCGTCGCAGGCCGCCTCGATTCCCGGGTCAGGCGATCGTTGCCGGGGTCCGGCTCGAGCACCGTCGCTATGCCGAAGTCGAGCAGGCGTACCTCACCCTGCGAATCAACGAGCACGTTGTTCGGTTTCAGGTCGCGGTGGACTACGAGCTTGCGGTGCGCGTACTGAACGGCGTCCGCGACGCTGAGAACGAGTTGCAGGCGGCCGTCGACGTCGAGGCCCATGGCTCTGCAGTATTCGTCGATAGGCATGCCGTCGACGTAGTCCATGACGAAATACGGCAGGCCATCGTCGGTCACGCCCCCATCCAGCAGACGGGCGATATTGTCGTGAACGAGCCTGGCAAGGATCTGCCGTTCGACGAGGAATCGCGCGCGCGCGTCGCCCGTGTCCAGTCCCGTCGGCAGGATCTTCAGCGCTGCCTGCTGCTCGAACTGCTCGTCCGCCCGCTCGGCGAGATAGACCGCGCCCATTCCGCCGCTACCGATGCGACGAACCAGGCGCCAGGCGCCGATGATCTTGTCGGCGGGCAGCGGTTCGTCGTCCGCCATCGCCGAAAGGCTGACGCGCCCGGCAAGCTGCGCGAAGTAGGCTTCCGAATCGTCGGCGGCGCCGAGCAGCGTCGCGACCTCGCTCCGCAGTCCCGCGTCACCGCCGCATGCTTTATCGACGAACGCATCGCGGGCCGCCGGGTCGACGGTCCGGGCCTCTGCGAAAATCTCAGCTGCGCGTTCGGAGATCACGGCTCAGCCCTGCCCCGCCCCTGCAACCTGCTGTAGACCCAGGCACTGACGAGCGCCCAGTCGCGCTTGACGGTCGCCGGGGACACGTCGACGGCCGTGGCCGTCTCCTCGATCGTCATGCCGCCGAACACGCGGCACTCGAAGACGCTGCAGTGGCGCGGGTTTGCTGTCGCCAGCTCGGTCAGCAGCGCGTCGATCTCCAGCAATTCCTCCAGCGTGCGCTCGTCGTCGAGGGCAATGGCGGACAAGGTAACCCGCAGCCGGTCGCCGCCCCGCTTCGCGGCCGTCACGCGCTCCGCGTAGTTGATCAGCACCTGGCGCATCGCGCGTGACGCCGTTGCGAAGAAATGCGTGCGGTTCCTGTAGTCCGAGAGCGTGTCGCCCGCCAGTCGCAGATAGGCTTCGTTGATCAGCGCCGTCGTGTTGAGCGTCTCGTTGCCGCTCCAGCGGCGCCGCTGCGCGCTCGCGATCGCTCGCAGCTCGCGGTAGACGGATTCGAACAGCGCAGCGCTGGCCTCCCGGTTTCCGGCCGAGGCCTCCTCGAGCAGCTCCGTAATGTCGCCGATACCGCTGATCGACCCGTCCTCCGGTCCGCCGTGTGCGCGGCCCGGGCCACGATCCCGTGCCGCGAGTAACAGTATAGATGGACGGCGATGGCTCCCGGAATCCACGAACAGCGCGCTGCGATGCACGCTGTCCCGCGGTGGTACTGCAGCCCGCGTTCATCGTCCACACGCCTCCGTCACGATTCATCAGGCGTGCGCGAGGAAGACCGCGCCGACGATCAGCAGCATCGACGCGAGCTTCGACGGCGCGGCGCGGGACTGGCGGCTCAGCGCCGCCAGCGTCCGCTCCGCGCCGGCCGACGCCAGCAGTCCCGCGCAGCGCAGCAGCAACCAGCTGAACAGGATCACGAAGACCGGGAGCGTGCACTCCAGCACGGCGACCAGGGAGACGGACGGACCGAGATCCGTTGCGCGCTGGGACCCCAGCACGCCGGCCAGCTCGAGGACCTGGACTGCCACGAACAGTGCGCCGAAACGGCGCCACAGGCCGGCGATGCGCCGCCGCCGCGGCGGCGAGACGGCGATGCCGGCGAAGACGAGGGCGGTAGCCGATGTCGAGAACAGCCACACGGCGGTCGCGTAGCTCGCCGATTCCAGTACCCATGCCTGCATCACCATCATCGTGGAGACGCCGAGGACCGACGCAGCGAGATAAACCACGGCGCGCGCGGGCAGCTGCCTGGCCTGCAAGCCGATCAGGACGCAGATGCCCATAGCGGCGATGCCAATCGCTGCGTAGTTGGGCCAGGCAAGCCGCTCGCCCAGGAAGAAAAACGCGAGCAGCGGGATGACGAGGACGCTGAGCGTATTGAAGATCTCTGCGTTGACGGCGTCGTTCAGCGAAAACAGCGCGCGAAAGTAGAAGTAGACGTGCAGCAGGAATGCAACGCCGGACAGCACGCCCACCAGCGCAAGCTCGGGAGCAATCGAGCCCCATTCGACCGACCGGACGGTCGCGAACGCCGGAATCGCGCAGAACAGCCCCGCGATCGCGACCCCGTCGCCCGCCCTGCGATAGACGCCGTTGCTGACGAAGCAGACGTCAATCACGCAGGAGAGGGCCCAGGCGGCGGCGGCGAGCAGCGACATCGGGACCCAGTGGTCGAGCAGCGCGAGGCTCATGCCTGTGGCTTCGTCGTCTCCATACATCCCGGCATACCGGAATCGGCCGGCAAACGGCTCATCGGTGGCGGGCCGGTCGCGGCCCGGTCGCGGCCCGGTCGCGGCAATGAGCCGATCTGCGCCCCGTCCCGGTTTACCGGGTAAAGAGGCAACGGCTTCGGCGTGACCAGCGGGATTCACGGCGGCGGGAGGCGCGGTGATGTTCGGCACAATGCGGCGGAAGGGACTGGCGGCAATCGCGCTACTGGGCATGTCGGCCTCGCCGGCCGGGCATGCAGAGCCGTATGCCTCGATTACGCTCGCGACGGACTACCTGTTTCGCGGCGTTTCGCAGACGCTGTCCGGCGCCGCGCTGCAGGGCGAACTCGGTCTCGAAGACGACCGCGGATGGTACGGCTGCCTGTGGGCGTCCAACGTCCGCTTCGTCGACGGCGCGGCGCCCGATGACGGCGCACGCGTCGAGTTGAACGTCGGCGGCGGGCGCGAGTTCGACCTCACCGAACGCCTGTCAGCGGGCCTCGGCGTCACGGCCTACGTTTTCCCCGGGACCGTGCCCGGAGTCGACTACGATTACGTGGAATGGCACGGAACGCTGACGCTCGACGGGCGCCACGAAGCAAATTTCGGATTCAGCCCGGACGTATTCGGCAGCGGTGAGCCCGGGCGCTACTACGCGATTGCCACGCGTGCCGAGCTGCCGCTACGCCTCGCCCTTTCGGTACGGCTCGGTCGCTACGACCTGGACAACGCTTTCGGTGCCTCCTACGGGTTTACGGAAGCGGCGGTGAGCAAGCTCCAGGGCGACTTTGACTGGCGCCTGGCCTGGGTCAGCACGCACGGCGACGCCGACGCCCTGTTCCCGGAATCGACAATCGGCGACCGGCTCGTGCTCGCCCTCGGCATCTCGTTCTGAAACGGCCAGCCACACCGTCCGGGGCACACCGTGCTGACGACGGGCCGAGCGCCTCGGTCGGCGACGCCATGCCGGGGAGTCCGGTCGTGCCGCTGCCTGGCCATGCTCGTTCGCGCTGCGCATCGCCGGCAGGTCGCGCGCCAGGGGGGCCGTCGAATCGGCGCAACGGGGCCGGCCCCTGCCCGCTGCGGATCGCTGCGACCCGCGCTCAGTTGCCGGCGCCGCGCGCCTGCTCAGCAGCCAGGAATGACTGCCTTATGGCTTCCAGTCGCCCGGCCAGGACGAGCGCATCGAAGTGCTCGCGGAGCTGCGCCGCTACGGATTCATCCGTCGCGGGGCTGAGCGCGAAATAGAGCTCCTGCTCCAGCTCCGCGAGTGGCAGCACCAGCCTGATATTGCCGCAGCCGGCCGGCAGCTGGGCGCACTGGTAGTCGATCAGCGAGGTGTTGCCGGGGTAGAGGTCGACGCGACCGCGGGTCAGCATCTCCAGCCCTTTCAGGTGATCGCGAGTCCTGACCAGGTTCGAGAAACCGTTGTTCTCCAGGTAGACGCTCGCGACGTCGTCCACGACCGTCGCGACGACCAGCGGGCGCAGCTCCTCCAGCGTCGTCGGTCCCGGGTCCTCCGCGGCCACCCCGTACAGGGCATGATTGACTTCGGCAACCGGGCCGATCCAGTGCACAAGGCCCTCCCGCTCGCGCGTGCGGATTAGCGTGATGACGAGCTGGTTTTCCTGTTCCCGGACCCGCTTCATGACTCTCGGCCAGGGCAGCAGCTCGAGCTCGTGCTCCATGCCCGCCGCATCCACGAGTTCGACAGCGAATTCGACCAGGATACCCTGTGGCGACTGGCCTTCTTCCGTCGCAAAGCTGTAGGGCCAGAACTCTTCCGCCAGCACGCTGATCCGGGCCGGCACCGACTGCGCAAGAACGGACGATGACGCCAGCAAAGCCAGGCAAAGGGTAAGAATCAAGCGATCGATATAGTACATTCGGTGCCCATGCCCGGAATAACTCTCCACCGAGACTAGCCAGAGCGAACCCAGGGAGACTCTGATTAATTCTCGTCACACACGTCGCGGTCAAATCGTCTGTCGCGCGACGCGTGCCGCCGAGCGTATCGGGATACGCCCAGGGCGCGCAACAAAGCGACAGACGATTTGACCGCAAGCCTTTCGATATCAATTGCTTATTGTGGGCCGGCCGGGTCGCGGGCGAGGCCGCGTTACTCGTCGCTCATCTACGTAGAGTGCACATCGCTCCTTGTGCCTTGCCTCGGCCGCGACCCGGCCGGCGTGTGTGACGGGAACTAATCGGAGTCTCCCCAGTGGGCAAGCTGCTGCGTCAGACATCGCTGACCGTCAAACAGGTAGTCCTGACCTTTCTCGTGGTTCTCGTGGTGGGCGGCGGCGTCACGCTCGCGCAGTCGTGGTATTCGCTTGGCGTCGAGCGCACGGCGGCGGAAGCCCGCATCCGGCAGCTCGCGGACTCTGCCCTGGACAACGCGGCTGCCGCGGCCTTCCGGCTGGACGAAGACCTTGCCGACTACGTCACGACGGGCCTCGCGATTGCCCCCGAGGTAAGCCGTGCCGCCATCCGGGACGAGAACGGCGACCTGCTCGCGAGCCAGGAAAATGCCGAGCAAGCCAGGGCGCCGGCCTGGCTGCAGGACCTCGCCTATCGCGATCTCAGCAGCATCGAAATCCCGCTTTACGGCCAGGGCCGTGCCGACTTGCTGGTGGGCAGCCTCGTCATCGAGCCTGACAGGAACGCGCTGGCGAACGCCTTCCTGGCTTCATTGCGCACGCTCGTCGCCCTGGACGCCGCCAAGGCTGTCTTTCTCGCCCTGGCGCTCAGCGTGTTGTTCTACTCGGCACTGACCCGACCGTTGCTCGCCCTCGTCGAGTCGGTGAAGCAGGTGAGCCCGGGCGTCGACCGCAAGCTCGCGAATGTCCAGCCATTGCGATCGCAGGAAGACGAGCTCGGCAACCTGGTGCAGTCCGTCGACGAGCAGTTGCTCATGTTCAGGCAGCTGCTCGAGGAACGAGGCGCGCTGCTGAAAGACCTGCAGCTTCGCGATGCGGCGCTCGACGCCATGGACAGCGGCCTGCTGCTGGTGGACACGAGCAGCCCGGCAATGCCGGTCGTCGACGAGAACGCTGCAATTGCAGACATGCTCGGACAACCTGCCGGGTCCATGATGGGGCGGTCGATAATCGAGCTGTTCGAAAACGTCGGGCCGGCTCGGAGCGAGGCGGGCACGCTGCGCGAATTCGTCGCCTCGGCCATGGCCGGCCCGGGCACCTCCGCCGTCTACGAGTTCGATGCGGCCGACGAGCAAACGCGCCTGTACACGGTTTCGATCGTACCTGTGCAGACCGGTGCGGACGAAGCAACGCATCGCGCGATCATCGTCAATGACGTGACCCGGGCGCGCGAGACCGAGGAAAAGTTGCGTCACGCGCAGAAGATGGATGCGCTGGGCAAGGTGGCCGGCGGCATCGCTCACGACTTCAACAACACCCTTGCGGTGATGAAAGGCAACCTCGAACTCGCCAGCCTGGACTTTGCCGGGCAACCGGCCGTGCTGGAATTCCTGCAGCCGATAGCACGCAGCGTCGATCGGGCATCCGAACTCACCGGCAGGCTGTTGCGCTTCTCGAGAAAAGCGCCGATTCACGCCAGCAACGAGAGTGTCGACCTGCTGATCGCGCAGATGCGCGACATGCTGGCGCGCTCCCTGACGCCCCGGATCCAGATAAAGCTTGAACTCGATGCCGCCGATGCGGAGGTCCGGATCGACCGCGGTGATTTCGAAGACGCGCTACTGAACCTCGCGGTCAATGCCCGGGATGCAATGCCGGGCGGAGGCACACTGACCCTGCGCACCTGGATCGAGACGCTGACGGACGATTCCGACAGCCTGCGCGAGGGCATGGCAGGCGGCCGCTTCGTCTGCCTGCAGGTCGCAGACACCGGAACCGGCATCGAACCGGCGGTGCAGAAGCGCCTGTTCGAACCGTTTTTCACGACCAAGGAGGCGCAACGCGGGACCGGCCTCGGCCTGTCGCAGGTCTACGGCTTCGTCGAACGCTCCGGCGGCAATATCCGGCTTGCGTCGACTCCGGGCAGCGGGAGCGAATTCACGATATTCCTGCCCCTGTCCAGCGGCGACAGCGCGTCGACCGCGGCGACGGAACCGCCGCAGACGCTCGCCGGCGGCGACGAGACCATCTTGCTGGTCGACGACGAACGGGACCTGCTCGACACCGCCCGCCGAATGCTGGCGCGACTCGGCTATCGCGTCGTGGCAACGAGCAGCGCGGCGGAGGCGATGGCGCTGTTCGCAGAGCGCGCCGATGAGATAGACCTGTTGCTGTCGGACGTCGTAATGCCGGGCGGCATGAACGGCTACGAGTTGGCGGACCGGCTCCGCGCCGAGCGGCCCGACCTGCCCGTGCTGATGACCTCGGGCTTCGACTCCAAGCGGGAAGACCGCGCACAGTATCCCCTGCTGGCCAAACCCTATTCGGCGGGCGTCATGGCCGATGCCGTCCGCCGGGTCCTCGACGGCGGCGCGAATACCTAGGCTCCGGCGCCCGCGTCCTCGCGCTCCCCTTCAACCCGGCCGCGGTGCCCGCCCGCACGGACGGCGCGTTTGGCCCGACGGACGGCCCGGCCGCGTTCCCGCTCATCGATCTCGCCGGCGGCGCCTGCCGCAACGCTCCGGTGACGGACTCGATTCGAACCCGGTGCGCGTCAGCAGCCGCTGACCGGGCGGCTGCGGGTCGCTGCCGGGTCGCTCAGAACTTGTCGGGCCGCAGCACCGCGACGTCGGACGTGAAAGAGATCATCGCGTAGCTCTCGAAGAAGCGCTCGCGCAGGCAGGTCTCGATGCGCTCCGCGACCTCTGCAGTGCACACGACCTCGATCCGGATATTGCTGCTGGTCTGCCAGCCGGCGTCGCGGACCCCCCGATCGCCGGAACCGCGCGCGTTGCTGATCGTGTAGCCGCGCGCGCCCTGGCGCTTCAGTTCGGCGCAAAGCTCGGCCTCGAGCACCGCCTCGGTGACGATCGTGACGAGCTTGCGGTGATTGTCGGCCATCGGGCTAGGCTCCCCCGCTGTGCAGGAACGTGGCGAGCTGCCAGTACAGCGGCACGCCGATGAAGATGTTGAACGGGAAGGTTACGCCGAGCGAGGCCGTCAGCGACAGCGACGGGTTCGCCTGCGGCACGGCGATGCGGATCGCGGCCGGCGCCGCGATGTAGGACGCGCTGCCGGCCAGCACCGCGAGCAGCGTCGTGCCGCCCGGGTTCAGGCCTATCGCCCAGCCGAGCAGCGCGCCGACCGTGGCCAGCGGCACCGGCACCAGCAGCCCGAACGCCAGCAGGAAGGGGCCGTTGGCGCGGATCGCGCGCGCCTGGCTCGCGGCAATCAGCCCCATCTCCAGCAGGAACAGCGCCAGCACGCCTTTGAACAGGTCGAAGAACAGCGGCTCGATCGACGAAACGCCGGCGGGCCCTGCGACCCAGCCGATCAGCAGCCCGCCGACCAGCAGCACGATGCTCTTGCCGAGAAATATCTCGTGCGCGAGCTTGCCGAGCTGCACTCCCCCCTGCCCCGCGCGCGCGAGCCAGATGCCGACCATGATCGCCGGGATCTCGAGCAGCACGAGGAACAACGGCATCTGGCTGTCCGCCGGGATCTGCCGGCTGTCGAGGAAGGCGACGCCGACCGCGTAGGTCGCGACGCTGACCGAGCCGTAGTGCGCCGCGAGCGAGGCGGCATTCGGACGATCCAGCTTGCCGAGACGGCGGGCCAGCGGGTACAGCACGAACGGCAGCAGGAAGCCCATGGCCAGCACGGCGAGCACCTGGGGCAGCAGGCCGCCGAAAGACGAGCGCGCCAGCTCGACGCCGCCTTTCAGGCCGATCGTCAGCAGCAGCAGCGTGCTCAGCAGGTCGTAGATGGCAGGCGGCAGGCGCAGATCGGAACGCGCGAGCCCGGCCGCGAGCCCGAGTACGAAGAACAGGACGACGGGATCCACGCTCAGGTTTTCCTCTCGATGCTGTCACGCAGCTGGCGCAGTTCCGCCGACAGCGTCTCCAGCTGCCGCGCCAGCGCCTCGCGCTCGTCGTGGGCGACCCGCGCCTCCTGCTCGGCGAACTCCTGGCTTTGCAGGTGCACGGACTGCAGCGAATTGACGATCAGCGCTATGAACAGGTTCAGCACGGTAAAACTCGTCACGATAATGAACGGCACGAAATACGCCCACGCGTACGGATGCTGCTCCATCACCGGCCGGACGATGCCCATCGACCAGCTCTCGAGCGTCATCACCTGGAACAGACTGTACATCGACTCGCCGATCGTGCCGAACCATTGCGGGTGGGTGGCGCCGAACAGCTTGGTCGCCATGACCGCCGCCACGTAGAAGACCAGCCCGAGGACCGCCACGATCGAGCCCATCCCGGGCAGCGCGCGGAACAGCGCGCCGACCACCGTGCGCATCTGCGGCACGACCGAGATGAGACGCAATACGCGCAGCACCCGCAGCGCGCGCAGCACGGACAGCGCCCCGGCCGAGGGCAGCCAGGCGACCGCGACGATGACGAAATCGAACAGGTTCCAGGGCCGGGCGAAGAAGCGCAGCCGGTAAACGAACAACTTGAGCAGTATCTCGGCGCTGAACAGCCACAGCGCGAGCGTATCGATCGCGAGCAACAGCGGGCCGGCGCGCCGCATGGCGGCCGGCGAGGTCTCGAGCCCCAGCGTGATCGCGTTGACGACGATAACAGCAGTCACCGCGGCGCCGAAGCGCGGCGATTCGACCAGGGCTGCGAGCCGGGCGCGCAGCCCCGCGCGCGGAGCGGCGGGCTCCGCGCCAGGCAGCGGACTGGCCTGCACGGCAGTCAGGCCGTACCCGGGTCGGACACCGGCGGACCCGCGGTGCTCAGTTCCCGCAGCGCGCGGCGTTCGTAGCGTCGCCGCCGGCGCAGCGTGCGGCGCAGGAGGCGCTGGGCGCGGCGCGCGCAGACATGCATCGCGGCGAGCACGTGGCTGCGCCGGCTGTCCGCCACGATCTGTTCGCCACAGCGCAGGCTGACGAGCGCCCGAACCCGCTTGTCGCGGCCGCCTTTCGGACCGTTCACATCCTCGATCTGGATGACGACAGCGCGTATTTCATGGTGGAAGCGCATGAAGCTCGCCGCGAAGCGCTCGCGCAGCGCCGCTTCGATATCCGCGGACAGATCCAGCCCGCGCGCAGAGATCGTCGTCTTCATGGAATCCTCCTGTGTGTTGCCTGCAACACTGTCGCGCGATCAATAAAATCGGACCAGTCGAACTTACCTGACTTCTTTTTCGTTTTTTACGAAGTATCAAATTCTGGTCGAACCAGATCGCCGATCATTCGCGATTCGCCGCTTGCCGGCCGGCACGACCGCCTGCCCGGCACTCCGCTGTCGGTCACGCCGGGCGAGTCGCGAGAGACGCGCCGCCGCAGCCGTGGATCATCGATGGCGCGGTAGCGCTGCTCTTCGGTCCGCGTCGGCCGGCCCGTCGCGGTCGTCGACGTCGTCACCGCGTGGCGAAAGAACTCGACCGGTTCGGCGGCCTCGACGGCGTGTACGCGCGCGAAATACTGTGCCGTGCGCTGCGCCGGCACCACCCCTGCCGATTCCGGCCCGGGCGCCGTCGCAACAGTTCGAGTATCCCGAACTGTCCGCCGTGCCGTTTCGGCGTGCTATCGTGCCCGTGTGCGCCATCTCAACTACAACCACCTGCTGTATTTCTGGGCGGTGGCGCGTGAGGGCAGCATCGTCAAGGCCTCGGAGGCCCTGCACCTGACGCCGCAGACGATCAGCGGCCAGCTGAAGCTGCTCGAACAGGCCGTGGGTCAGAAGCTATTCGACCGGGTCGGTCGGCGGCTCGTGCTTTCGGACACAGGTCGCGTCGTGTTCGAGTACGCGGACGAGATTTTCTCGGTGGGCGCGGAACTCGCGAACGTCGTGCGCGGCAATCAGCTTGCCGGCCCGGCGACGCTGAACGTCGGCGTCGTCAGTTCGATGCCGAAGCTGATCGCCGAGCGCATCATAGCGCCCGCGCTGACGGCAGAGCAGCCGCTGCGCGTCAGCTGCGTCGAGGCATCGCTGGAGCAGCTGCTTTCCGAGCTCGCCGTGCACCGACTCGATCTCGTGCTGTCCGACCGACCGGCGCCGGACGGCCTCGGCGTCAAGGCCTACAACCACCTGCTGGGGCGCAGCGACACCTCTTTTTTCTACGGCAAGTCGCGGGCGAGGCGTTACCGGTCGCGTTTTCCGCAGAGCCTGGACGGCGCGCCGATGCTGCTGCCGACCCAGAACTCCGCGCTGCGCCGGCGGCTCGACGACTGGTTCGAGGGCGCAGGCGTCACCCCGCGCATCGTCGGCGAATTCGACGACAGTGCGTTGCTCAAGGCCTTCGGCGAGGCCGGCGTCGGCCTGTTCGCCGCGCCGAGCGCGATCGAGGAAGAAATCTGCCGCATGTACAGGATGGCCGTCATCGGCCGCACCGACGCCATCGAGGAGCGCTTCTATGCCATCTCGACGGAGCGGCGGCTCAAGCACGAATCGGTCGTGCTGATCACGCGCACGGCGCGGACCGACCTCTTCAGCTGACCCGCGTGGGCCGACCCTTGCGGAACCTGCGCTGCGGGTTACGAAGAGTTACAACCTGAAAATCCGGGGAGACCACTTGCCGGCGGGCGCCGGCCATGCTTCGCAGCGTCAACTGTAACCCGAAGATGCGAGGTCTTCTCATGAACACTCTTTATCGGCTGTTAGTTCCAGTCGCATTTTTCGCGCTGGCTGCGTGCAGCAGCGGCAGCGATGGCCCCCGAGTGCAGGATCCCCTGCCGCCTGCGCCGCAGGGCAACGCGTCCGTGCAGATCCTGCACGCGTCGCCCGACGCGCCGCCGGTCAACATCAGCGTCTCGTCCACCGACATCAACAACGTCGACTTCAAGGTCGGCACCGGCATCCTGACGCTGCCGAACAACACGTACACGATCACGGTCGACGGCATCCTGCCGGATGGCACGGCGACGGTTATCGGCCCGGTCAACCTGACCTTCGAGGCCGACACGCGCTACAGCATCCTGGCGATCGGTGACGTTGCGAACATCGAGCCGCTGGTCCTGAGCCAGCCGGACACGGCCGTGCCGGCCGGCGCGACCCGCTTGCGCGTCGCCCACGCCGCGCCGCTCGCGCCGGAAGTCGACGTCTACCTTACCGCGCCGGGCGCGGACCTGACCGCCGAGGCGCCGGTAGGCACTTTTGCGTTCGGCGGCGATCTCGGCCCGGTCGACGTGACCGCGGGTGACTACCAGCTGCGCGTCACGGTGGCCGGCGATCCGACCGCCGTTGCCTACGACGCCGGTACGATCACGCTCGCGGATGGCGCCAACCTGCTGATCTCGGCCGTCGAGAACACGACCACCGGCGCTGCGCCGATCAGCCTGATCGTGCAGGACGGCCAGGGCTCGTTCGAACTGCTGGATGTCAACACGCCGGCCGACGTACGCGTCGTGCATGCGTCGCCCGACGCGCCGAACGTCGACGTCATCGCCAACGATGATTTCGCCAACCCGCTGGTCAGCGACCTCGCGTTCCCGGATTTCACCGGCTTCCTGAGCGTTCCGGCTGCCAGCTACAACATCAAGGTCGTCGATGCACCGACCCAGACCGTCACCGTGATCGACGTTGACCTCGCGCTGGAAGCCGGCATCAGCTACGACGTGCTCGCAGTCGATACGCTGGCCAACATCGCAGCGTTCCTGGCCATCGATGACCGCCGCTCGATTGCGACCGAGTCGAAGGTACGGATCATCCACGCCTCGCCGGCTGCCGGTCCGGTCGACATCTACGTCACCGCGCCGGGCACCGACATCAACACGGTCGAGCCGACGCTGGTGAACATTCCGTTCCCGGCCAACACCGGCTTCCTGTCGCTGAACCCCGGTGACTACGAGGTCACGGTGACGCCGACCGGCACGAAGACGGCCGCGATCGGCCCGGCCGCGATCACGATCGAGGGCGGAGGCGTCTACACGGCGATTGCCCGCGACGCAGCGGGTGGCGGCGCGCCGCTGAACCTGATCCTGATGGACGACTTCGTCGCCCCGTAACAGTCAGAGCGTCTCGATCCGACTCGAAACCCCGCCTTGCGCGGGGTTTCTTTTTTTCGCCGGCGCCCCGGACCCCGCCGGGACCGGCGCTCGCTAGTCCGTCGCCGCGAGCCGCTCGCGCACGACGGACTCGAGGCCGGTCAGTCCGGCGGCCCGCCCGGCCGCCAGCGCCTCTTCGTCCGTGGCACCGCCAGCCTTCGCGCCGAGCGCGACCAGCGCACCGACCCGGTTGCCGCTCGCGCAGTGCAACAGCACCGGCCCGTCCATGCCGGCCAGCGCACGGTCGAGCGCCGCCGCGTTGTCGAAGGTCACGCCTGCCGGACCGGCAACCGGCAGCGCAACGTAGTCGAGGCCCAGCGACGCGGCGACGGCAGCCTCGTCGTAGCCGCGGTCCTCGCCGGGCGTGCGCAAATCGATGACACCGACATAGCCTGCCGCGGCGGCGCGCTCGAGCAGCTTCGCGTCGGGCTGGCCCGTGGACAGGTGCGCGCCGACGGGCAGCGTGCCGGCACCGCCCCGCAGTTCGGCCACCGGCACGTGCGTGACGGCCCGGTCCGTGGCGGGCGTCGCCGCGCAGGCTCCGACCAGCAGCAGCGACAGGCCGACGAGCAGGCCGCGCGCCGGCGACATCAGTCGGCCAGCGTCGTGACGGCCGGAATCTCCATGCCGCGCTCGGTCAGCAGCACGGAGACGGATACCCGCTCTATCAGGTCGCCCAGCGCCAGCATCAGTTCCTTGACCGCCGCGCCGATCTCCGGCGAGACGTCCTCGCCGTCCTGCTCCATGGCGACCGCGTCGCCGATGAACGCGTAGTAGCGGCCGGCGTCCATGTGCATCGAGAACAGCGGCGGCGGACTGCCGGCCGGCTGCTCGAGCAGCGTCGTGGCCTGCTTTTCGCCGTTCTTGCCGACCGCCATCGAGATCGCCGAATCGGTCATGGCCAGCCAGGCCTCCTCGACCGGCGGCTGCAGCTGCGGCGACTCGAAGCGCACGGCCTTGCCGTCCGCCTGCAGGTTCAGCATCGCCAGTTCCGGGCTGAACATCGAGCCCATGGCGACGAGCCCCGGCGCGTTCTCGCTGGCCAGCAGGAAGCGCATGTCGATCGACGTCGGCGGCTGCTTGTTCGCCACGTCGAGGCCGGTTACCTCGTCGACGACGGCGAGGAAACCGCGGAAACCGTAGACGATCGGCGGCACCGGCTGCTCGAGGACCGCGCGCCCCTGCGCGACGCCGGACTGCAGGTCGGCGAACAGCTCGCACTTGTAAGGCGTCGCCTCGATCGCATCGAGTCGTGACGAATAGAAGTCGCGCGCGGCGGCGAGATCGATGCTCATTCCGAACGACACCATGCCACCCTGGTCTCTGCCGAGGCCGGGCACCGGGGCCGTCAGCGCCGACAGCCCTTTGGCGATGTCCTCGCGGAGCTCTAGCACGGTATTCGAGACCATGCGCTCGGCGCTGTATTCGGTGTAGCCGGTAACGAGGCGGGGTGCGATCGCCGCCATGCCGCGAATTTCCTCCCGGCACACGTCCGAGAGGCGAGTATGGTCGTAGTCGGCGAGCGCCAGCACTTCCGCGTTGACGCCGGACTGTTCGTCGAGGAACACGGCCGCGATACGCCGGAAGTCGACGTAGCCGGCGCCGAAGCTGGTGTAGCCATAGCGTTCCGCCAGCTGCGCGAGCTCGCCCGAGGCGGCGACCGAGCGGGCGGGCTTCGCGATCCCGAGCACGCTGCGCAGGCCATCCTCGCCGAGGCTCGTCGGCACCAGCGTGGCGACCATGTGGTCGTCCTGCACCGCGACCAGGACGCGTGCGTTTTCGTCGCCCGCGTAGCGATAGGTCACGTCGTCGAGGCTGGCCCGCTGCATGTCGGTTCCGGCCTCGGACTCCAGTTCCGCGAGCGTGCGCTCGAAGGCGGCCGTATCCGCGAGCTCGACGCGCAGCACCGGCAGCAGCCCGGCGCCGTACAGCGCGACCGCCGAGTCGCGATCCAGCCCGGCCTGCACCATGCCTTCCGACGAAAACATGCCGACGAGACGGTCGACGACCGCGACGACGCGCTCGGCCTCGATTTCCGACTCCTCGCTGTCGAGCTCGCGATCCTCGAGACCCTCGCGCAGCGAAAAACGGATGACGTCGCGGTAGGCGGCCAGCAGCCGGTCCATCTTCGGCTCGATCTTCTCGTAGACGTCGTCGGGCACCGGCCCGGGCGACGCGAACAGGTAGGGCGTGTCGGCGGGCACGTACTCGAGAATGCCGGCGCTGTAGCCGGCGTCGTCGTCCGCCTGGTTGCAGGCGGCAGCGAGCGCGAGCAGCGCGTAGACCGCGAGGTTCCTGGCCGTGGCAAGTCTGGGCATGATCTGGATTTCCATCTGGTGGGCATGGGGCCGCGGGCACCCGGCCAGCGGCGGCGAAGTGCGCAGGATACCGGCTGCGGGCGCGGCCGGCGACCCTGCTACTTGACCCGGGTCAGCGCGGGCGCACCCTCGCGCCGCTGGCCGAGCGCCTCGAGGTACATCTCGCGCACGTCGGCGACGTGGCGGTCGACCGTTTCCGGCCGCCAGTCTCCGGTCGGGACCGGGGGCAGCACGTCGACCTGTACCGGCGCCGGCCTGACGAAAAAACCGCCCTTCGGCAGCACGTCGCCGGCGTTGTGGATCACGATCGGCACGACCGGCACGCCGGCCTGCATCGCGATGTGGAACGGGCCCTTCTTGAACGGACCGAGCCGGTCGCTGGCGCTGCGCGTACCCTCCGGCGCGATCGCGAGCGACAGGCCGGAGCGCAGCGAGCCGACCACCGGCCGCAGCGCCTCGATGGCCTTTTCGTGGTTGCGGCGGTCGACGAACACGGTGTCGGCCACGCGGAAGACCGGGCCCACGAGCGGATTGAGCGCGATCTCCTGCTTGGCGATCGCATTGAAATCGCGGCGCAGCAGCTTGGCGACGATCAGCACGTCGATCGCGCTCTGGTGGTTGAACAGGAACACGGCCGGGCGCTCGGCCCACAGGTACTGCTCCCCGCGCACGCGCACGTCGATGCCCGCCAGCGCGCTGCCGAACTCACCCCAGGTCGTGACCGCGAGGTTGACCGCGTCGCGCCGCGAACGGTTCAGAATCCACGTCGGGACGATCGACAGCGCGGCCGACATGAAGGCGCCGTAGACGAGCCCGGTGCGCACGACCTCGCGCAGGCCCGGCAGGCCGCGGCTCGAAAAGTCGCGGATCGGCCAGTCGCGGCGATGCGCCACCTCGCGCAGTGCCGAATCCGGGTTCAGCGGCCGCGGCCGGCCGACCGCCTCCAGCAGCGGCAGGTCCTCGAGCCCGTCGCTGTAGAACCAGCAGTCGGCGAGGTCGACGCCGCGCTCGGCCGCGAAACGACGCGCGGCATCGAGCTTGCCGCGACCGTAGACGACCGGGTCGAGAATCTCACCGGTGAACAGCCCGTTCTCGACCTCGAAGTGATTGCACAGCACGTGCTCGATACCGAGCTCGCGGGCCACCGGGTCGATCTGGTAGCCGGTGGCCGACGACAGCACCACCACGGTGTGCCCGCGTCGCTGGTGGGCGCGCAGCAACGCGCGCGATTCCGGGTAGACGACACCCGCGAGGTACTTGTCGAACACCCGCTCGCCGAGATCGATGAACTCCTGCTCCGGCACGCCGGCCAGGGTCTCGGCGGCCTCTTCCAGCAGCAGCGTGTAGTCGCTGCCACTGACGCCGTGGCCGACCAGCGACAGGAACTGCGCCAGCGCGTCGCGCGGGCGCAGGCGCCCGGACAGAACCCGCTCGCGGAAGATCGACGCGATCGAGAAGCCGAAGATCAGCGTCCCGTCGAAATCGAAAAAGGCGATGCCGCCGGGGCCCGGCGCGGCGCGGTCGATGTCCCGGGTCAGGTCGCCGTAGACGCCCCCCGCCAGCCTGGATTCGCTCAATGGAATGCCTCCCTGGGGCCCGAGCTTACCGGAGCCGCGCGCCGTATCAATTGCCGCGCGGCCTCTCTATAATCCGCGCCCTCTTCCGCCGGCCCCGCTACCCGTGTCCGACCTCCAGAAACTCCGCAATATCGCGATTATCGCGCATGTCGACCACGGCAAGACCACGCTGGTCGACCAGCTGCTCAAGCAGTCCGGGACGCTCGGCCCGCGCGCCGCCGTGCCCGAGCGGGTCATGGACTCGAACGACCTGGAGCGGGAACGCGGAATCACGATCCTCGCCAAGAATACCGCGATCCGCTGGCAGGACTATCGCATCAACATCGTCGACACGCCCGGCCACGCGGACTTCGGCGGCGAGGTCGAGCGCGTGCTGTCGATGGTCGACAGCGTGCTGCTGCTGGTGGACGCGGTCGACGGGCCGATGCCGCAGACTCGCTTCGTCACCCAGAAGGCCTTCGCCCGCGGCCTGAAGCCGCTCGTCGTGATCAACAAGGTAGACCGCGACGGCAGCCGGCCCAGCTGGGTGCTCGACCAGACCTTCGACCTGTTCGACCGGCTCGGCGCTACCGACGAGCAACTCGATTTTCCGGTGATTTACGCCTCGGCACTCGAGGGCTGGGCCAGCGAGGACGCGGACGCCCGCGGCGGCGACATGCAACCGCTGTTCGAGGCCATCGTCGCGCGGGTGCCGCCGCCGGAAGTGGTCACGGACGGCTCGCTGCAGCTGCAGGTGTCCAGCCTCGCTTACGACGCCTACGTCGGCGTGCTCGGTATCGGCCGCATCCAGCGCGGCACGCTGGGCGGCAACACGCCGGTTGCGATCGTCGATCGCAAGGGGGGTATACGCAACGGGCGCGTGCTCGAGCTGTACGGCTTCCACGGGCTGGAGCGGCAGCGCATCGAGCGCGCCAGCGCCGGCGACATCGTCGTGTTCTCCGGCATCGACGAACTCGACATTTCGGACACGCTGTGCCCGCGCGACGCGCCGGAGGCGCTGCCGGCGCTGGCCGTCGACGAGCCGACGATCAGCATGACCTTCCAGGTCAACAAGTCGCCGTTCGCCGGCCGTGAGGGCAAGTACCTGACGAGCCGCCAGATCCGCGAGCGCCTGGACCAGGAACTGAAACACAACGTCGCGCTGCGCGTGGCCGATACCGACGATCCCGACAAGTTCCGGGTCTCGGGCCGCGGCGAGCTGCACCTGTCCGTGCTGATCGAGAACATGCGCCGCGAGGGCTTCGAGCTCGCGGTGTCGCGGCCGGAGGTCATCGTCCGCGAAGAGAACGGCGCGCGGCTCGAGCCCTGGGAACAGCTGACCGTCGATTTCGAGGAGGCCTACCAGGGTGCCGTCATGTCGCGCATCGCCGAGCGCAAGGGCGAGTTGCTGGACATGCAGGCCGACGGCAAGGGCCGCATGCGGCTCGACTACCGGATCCCGACCCGCGGGCTGATCGGCTTCCGCACCGAATACCTGACCGCGACCTCCGGCACGGGCCTGATCTACCACGTGTTCGAGCGCTACGACCGCTACGTGCCGCAGCCGCTCGGGCAGCGTGTCAACGGGGTGCTCGTCTCCAACGTCGACGGCAAGGCGCTGGCCTACGCGCTCTACAACCTGCAGGAGCGCGGCCGGCTGCTGATCGGTCACGGCGAACCGGTCTACGAGGGACGTATCGTCGGCATCCACAGCCGCCAGAACGACCTGGTCGTCAACCCGACCAGGGCCAAGCAGTTGACCAATATCCGCGCCGCCGGGTCGGACGAGAACATCCTGCTGACGCCGCCGGTGAAGTTCTCGCTGGAGCAGGCGCTCGAATTCATCGACGACGACGAACTGCTCGAGGTCACGCCGGCGAGCATCCGGCTGCGCAAGAAACGCCTGACCGAGAGCGAGCGCAAGCGCGACCGGCGGCTGGCGGGCGCGTGACGGCCGCCGACCCGACGCTGGCGTTCCGGGAACTCACGCCCGACGACATCCTCGACACGCTCGAGGGGCTCGGTTTCCGCACGAACGGCCGCCTGCTCGCGCTCAATTCCTACGAAAACCGCGTCTACCAGGTCGGCATCGAGGACGCCCGCCCGGTCGTCGCCAAATTCTACCGGCCGGCGCGCTGGTCGGACGACGCGATTCACGAGGAGCACGCCTTCGCGGCCGAGCTGGCCGAAGCCGAGATCCCGGTGGTCGCGCCGCTTGCAATCGACGGCGCAACGCTGCACCACCGCGGGCCCTTCCGCGTGTCCGTGTCGCCGTGTCACGGCGGCCGCGCCCCGGAACTCGACAGCAAGGACCTGCAGCGGCAGATCGGGCGCTTCGTCGCCCGCATCCACAACGTCGGCGAGCGCGCCGATTTCGCCCATCGCCCGGCCGTCGACATCGAGTCGTACGGCTATGACGCCGTGGACTACCTGCTCGACTCGGACTTTATCCCGGCCGAGCAGCGCGAGGTCTACGCCGGCGTGACCGAACACCTGCTCGAGGCCGTCGAGGAGGCCTTCGAGCGCGCGGGCGCCGTCCGCGAGCTGCGCCTGCACGGCGACTTACACCCCGGCAACGTGCTCGTGCAGGACGAGCGCGTCCACATCGTCGACCTCGACGACGCGCGCAGCGGCACGGCGGTGCAGGACCTGTGGATGTTCCTGTCGGGCGATCGGGACGAACAGACGCCCCAGCTCGCCACGCTGCTGGACGGCTACGAGGAATTCCGCCGCTTCGATGCGCGCGAACTGCACCTCGTGGAAGCGCTGCGCAGCCTGCGCATGCTGCATTACGCGGCCTGGCTGGCGCGCCGCTGGGACGACCCCGCGTTCAAGCAGGCCTTCCCCTGGTTCGACACGCCGCGCTACTGGGACGAGCACGTGCTGGCGCTGCGCGAGCAGACCGCGCTGACCCAGGAACCGCCGTTGCCCTGGTACGCCTGAGGCTGTTGCGCCGGCTGCGGGGCCGGTCTAAAGTCGATGGGCGCTCCGGGCCGTTCCCGCGCGGAACTAAAGCCCGCCGCATGGGCTCAAACAAACGGATGTGACGGCGACGCAGCCAGGCGCCGCTGCCCCGGGGACTCGATGTCGGTACGCTCAATTCCAGTTGCGCTCGGCCTGCTGCTGTTGCTGCAGGCCTGCGGATCGCAGGTCGCCATGCACGACCCGCGCATACCCGATCCGCTCGTGTCCGCCATGCCGCTGAACGTCGGCGTGCGCTACCCGGAGACCTTCGACAGTTTCGTCCACGAAGAGCGCGTCATCGGCAAGGAGAAATGGAAGATCGACCTCGGCCGCTCGAACCGGCTGCTGTTCGACAAGCTGTTCGGCTCGATGTTCAGCGACGTGACCGTCATCGACGGCGAGGTCGATCCGGCCGCACACGGCTTCGACGCGCTGATCGAGCCCGGCATCGATGCCTTCGAGTTCTCGGTTCCCGAGCAAAGCCAGACCGATGCATTCGCGGTCTGGATCCGCTATCGCATCAAGATTTTCGACGACCGCGGCACGCAGATCGCCAACTGGCCGATCAGCGCCTACGGGAAGAGCCAGACCTCGACCTTCGGCGGCGACGAGGCGCTGAAGCGCGCGGCCGTGCTGGCCATGCGCGATGCCGCGGCCCTGATCATCCTGCAAATGGACAAGGCGACCGGGATCAGCAAGCTGCGGCAGCGTGCCGAGGGGGCGACCGGCGACGACCTGAATGCCGGGCCTCCCGCGGCCCTGCAAACCACGGCCCAGGAGGACACGAGCGATGAAAGCGGTTGAACTGAGGCGCTGGCGCCTGCCGGTGCTCGCCGTGCTCGGTCTGCCGCTGGCGGCCTGCGTGACCTCGCGCATCGAGGACTCGCGGCAGGGCGGCACCGGCATCCGCGATGGCGAGGGCATCGTCATCATGGCGAAGAGCTACCACCTCGGCAACGAGACGGAGAGCGACTTCATCGACTGCGTCGGCAACGCCGTCGGCCGCGGCTCCAGCGGACTGCGGGTGATTCCGCACCAGGATTTCGTCGATGCGCTGTTCCCGTGGTTCGAGCCGCGCACCGCGCCGGCCGACACGAAAGGCCTGCCGACGCTGATGTCGCGCCCCGGCGTGCGCCAGGCAATCCGCGAGCAGGGCGTGCGCTACGTCGTCTGGCTCGACGGCGAAACCGACCGCGTCGCCGGCGGCGGCAGCCTGTCCTGCGCGGCGGGACCCGGCGGTGGCGGCTGCTTCGGCTTCGCCTGGTGGCAGAACGACGCCAACTACGAGGCCTCGGTATGGGACCTGTCGGGACTCGAGGACGCGGGCACCGTGGCCGCGGACTTCAGCGGCACCTCGTTCCTGCCGGCGATCGTCGTACCGATCCCGCTGCTCGCGCGCACGCAATCGAAGGCCTGCAAGGGCCTGTCGGACCAGCTCAAGCTGTTTATCGTCGACGAAGACGCCTGACGGCAGCGGGTCGACGGGTTCGCCTGCCGGCGGGGGCGCACCCGGCGGCGCGCGCCGCGTTTCAGGGCCGCCCGGCCCGGATGAAAGCTTCCCGGTAGAACGGCGCGTCCAGCGCTGCGATCGTGACCTCACGGCCGGACGACGGCGCGTGCACGAAGCGGCCCTCGCCGAGGTACAGGCCGACGTGCGACATCTTGCCGGCGATGCGGAAGAACAGCACGTCGCCGACCCGCAGCTGGCCGCGTGCGACCGGCCGCAGCGCATCCCAGAGGGTCCGGGTCGTCCGCGGCACGTGCTTGCCGGCATGGCGGTAGGCGAACCAGACAAGGCCGCTGCAGTCGAAGCCGCGCCGATCGCTGCCGCCGTACACGTAGGGCACGCCGACCTGGCGTACGGCCACGACGGCTGCCGCCTCGTGAACCGGGCGGGCCGGGGCGGCGGGGCGCTGTGCCGCCCGGACGACCGGTTCCGCAGCCGAGCTGCCGGACTCGCGCGGCGCGGGTCCGGCGCAGGCCGCGAGACCGGCCGCCATCGCCACGGCGAGCAGCGCGCGTACTGAACTGGCTGGCTGCTGGAACATGTGCAACACTTCGGCCGCCAAAGATTTCCGAAGGTTATCAGGAGCCTGCTGAATCCGGTATGAACTGCGTCCCAGCCCCCGGCATTGCCGATGCGCGCCGCCGGCTGCGCCTCCTCGTTGCGCTCGTGATTACGGCGGGCTGCGCCGCGGCGGCCCCGGAGCCGGCCGCGGAGGAGCGGCTCTACGAACTCGCCTACACGATCACCCCGGATCCGGCGCAGGGTACGGCGCGCGTCGAATTGAGCGTGCGGCAGCCGCGACGCCTGCTCCGCGAGCTGTCGATGGACCTGCCGGCATCGCGCTTCTCCGGCGTCGACGCCGACGGTGGCGAGCTGGTCCGCGACGGGGAGCGCGTAAGCTGGCTGCCGGGCGACAGCGGCGGCAGCCTGCGCTGGACCGTCCGGGTCGCGCACCTGCGCAACGGCCGCCTGCACGACGCAATCATGACGAAGGACTGGGCCCTGTTCCGCGGCAGTGACCTGATGCCGCCGGCGGCGACGCGCACGCTGGTCGGCGCGCGCAGCCTGACGACCCTGCGCTTCGAGCTGCCGCGCGGCTGGTCGTCGCTGACCCGCTACCGGGAGCGCGACGACGTCTACCTCGTGACGAACGACGAGCGCCGCTTCGACCGGCCCTCCGGCTGGATGCTGCTCGGGCGCATCGGCGTTCGCTTCGAGACGATCGCGGGCGTGCGGGTGCTGGTCGGCGGCCCGACCGGCCAGGACGTCCGTCGGCTGGACATGCTGGCGTTCCTGAACTGGACGCTGCCGCAGCTCGTCGGCGTGTTGCCCGACTTCCCGGACCGCCTGACGATCATCAGCGCCTCGGACGGCGTCTGGCGCGGCGGACTGTCGGGCCCCGCCTCGCTGTTCCTGCACGCGGGCCTGCCGCTGATCAGCGAGAACGGTACCAGCACGCTGCTGCACGAGTTGATGCACGTCGGGATGCAAGTCGACAGCGCAGACGGCGCGGACTGGATCATCGAGGGTTTCGCCGAGTACTACGGTCTCGAAATCCTGCGGCGCAGCCGCACGATCACGGCACGCCGCTTCCGCGCGGCGCTCGACGACCTGGCCGACTGGGGTTCAAGCAGCGCCAGCCTGTGTGGCGGCGAATCGACCGCCGCCACGACGGCGCGGGCCGTTGCCGTGTTCGCCGGGCTGCACGCCGAGCTGCGCGAGAAACGCAGCCGGCCCGATCCGCTGGACGAGCTGCTCCGCCGCCTCGTCGCCGGCGGCGACGACGTCACGCTCGCCGCTCTGCGCCGCCACGCCCGCGACATCCACGGCGAGCTTCCGGACGCACTCGGCGCCAGGAAGCTGCCGGGCTGCAACTAGAGTCCTCCCGGCGCTGCGACATGGACCGGCGACAAGATCTCGAACTTATCCTGCGCTCACGCACGCCGATGGTCGTGATCGAGAGCCGTGACGAGTCGCGGGTTCTCGGCTTGTTGACCGAGATCACGCTGGCGCGCAGCGGCGGCGACTACGTGCCGCTGTTCCGCTGGAGCGTCACCGATGGCCTGCAGCGCCTCGACATCGAGCTCGAACCGCAGCTGCACAATGCCGATCCGGGCGAAGTACTGCGTCACATCCGCGCGGTCACGAAGCCCGGTATTTACGTACTGCTCGACTTTCACCCGTTCCTCGAGGACCCCGTGCACGTGCGGCTGTTGAAGGACATCTGCCTGAGCTTCAACGAACACTCGCGACACCTGGTCCTGATGAGCCATCGCATCGAGCTGCCGGCGGAACTCGAGGCCTACAGCGCGCGCTTCGCGCTCGCGCTGCCCGACGAACAGGAGCGTGAGGCTATCGTGCGACGGGTCGCCCGCGAGTACGTCGACGCACACCCGGGCAGCGCCGTGCGCACCGACCCGCGCGCCTTCGAAATGCTGATACGGAATCTCGCCGGGCTGACCGAGGCCGACACGGAGCAGCTCGCGCGCAACGCGATATTCGTCGACGGGGCGATCCGGCAGGACGACCTGCCGCAGGTCATGCAGGCCAAGTACGAGCTGCTGAACTCGGGCGGCGTACTGCAGTACGAATACGACACGCGGCGGTTTTCCGAGGTCGGCGGCCTGGCCAGGCTGCGGAAGTGGCTCGAGCGGCGCCGGCCCGCCTTCGCCGACGACGGCGCCGCAAGGCACCTTGACCCGCCGAAAGGCGTGTTGCTGATCGGCGTCCAGGGCTGCGGCAAGAGCCTCGCGGCGCGCGCTACCGCCGGCGTGCTGGGCGTGCCGCTGCTGCGGCTCGATTTCGGTACGCTGTACAACAAGTACCACGGCGAGACCGAACGCAACCTGCGCGACTCGCTCGCGACGGCGGAGGTCATGGCACCCTGCGTGCTGTGGATCGATGAGATCGAGAAAGGCATCGCCGGGCGCGGCGGCGAAACCGGCACCGCGCAGCGGGTACTCGGCAGCTTCCTAGCGTGGCTGGCCGAACGCCGTGCGCGGGTCTTCGTTGTCGCGACCGCGAACGAGATCAGCGAACTGCCGCCGGAGCTCGTGCGCAAGGGACGCTTCGACGAGATTTTCTTCGTCGATCTGCCCGGCGCCCGCACGCGCGCCGAGATCCTGCGCATCCATCTCGAAAAGCGCGATCGGCGACTGCCGACGGCCGCGCTGCACGAAGTCGCGGCCCGCACCGAGGGCTTTTCGGGTGCGGAACTCGAGCAGGTCGTCGTCGCCGCGCTGTACGCCGCGCACGCTCAGGACGCAGCGCTCGAGGCCTCGCACCTGCTTGCCGAGGCGGCGGCGACCCGGCCGCTCTCGGTGGTCATGGCCGAGCGCATTGCGGCGCTGCGCCACTGGGCGGAGGGCCGCACGGTGCCCTGCGACTGAGGCCGGTCGCGGTTTGTGAGAGCAATCACGGTTCCCGCGGCGCCGTTGCGCTAGTCTTGCCCTGTATTCCACACCGCTGAAAGCACGATGCTAAGCCACACCGCCAAGGATGCGCCGGAGCTGTCGCAGACACAGGTCCTGGTCCGCAAGGCAGGCAAGGTCGCCACACGGAAGATCTGGCTCCCGCGGCTCCTCTACGACTGCCTGCCCTACTTCTACCTGGCCGCAGGCTTTGCCGCGTTTTTCGCGACGCTCTACATCAGCGACTGGTTCTGGGTCCTGCCGCATTACCTGCTGTTCTCGGCGGCCTGCCTGCACCTGGCGATCAAGGTCTCGCGCCTGCGCCGACGGCGCGCTGACGCGCAACCGACGCTCGAGGCGGCCAACGACGACCGCGCTTGACCTGCTAGCCTGAAGCGCCGACGATGGCGACCCCGTTCGCCGACGCCGCCGCGCATGACCGCCACCGAAACCTCTCGCCGGAGCCCGCTGCAGCGGGAAGCCCTGTTGTTCGCAATACTCGGGCTCGCGGGCCTGCTGCTGCTGCCCGCCGCGATCTATCTCGTCGGCCAGGCGGTGTTCGGCGATTACGGGGGCGGCAGCTACTTCGATTTCCACGGCCGGCTGCTCGGCCGCCTGCTAGCCGGCGAGCCGAGCGTACTGTTCCTGCTGCTGTCGCCCTACCTGGTCTGGCAGGCGCTGCGCCTCAGCGTCCGGCTGCTGCGGCGCCGGCCCGCCGCCTGACGGCCGAGAGCGCCGGCAGGCTGTGACCGGGTTCACAGTTTCCGCAATGCAAACAACGCTTTATGAAGATTTTGCTGGAGCTTATGTCAACATTGCGGCATGCTTTGTTGCAGTGCGCCCTATAGTGGGCCGGGAACACCGCGTGCCGACGATGGTCGGCTGTACATGAGCATGATCGAACGACTAAGCAACTGGTTTCGCGAGCACATCTTTCCGCGCCGCAAGTCCGAGCCCGACCTGCGGCAAACGGGTGTGCGCGTGCGGCCGCCGTCGCAGCGCCCGGGGCAGCCCGCGGCCCGCGCCGGGCAGCCGGGCAAGCCGGCTCGCCCCGCGGAACAGGACCTGCGCTTCGACACCGAGCTCGGCGGCCGCATCGAGGACGGCGGCCCCGGCAAGAACGTCCTCGTGCGCAGCAAGTACCTGCGCGAGGATACCGGCACCCACGAAGCGCTGAAGATCATCGACGAGACGCTCACCGAGGACAGTGAGGACGCCGGCTTCGATCCCTACAACACCGGCCAGTTCGACCGTTCACGCAACTGGAGCCGGACCCGCAAGTAGGCCGCGCGGGCCGCGTTGACGGCCCCTGCCCCCGCCGCTAGTCTGCACTCCCCCGCCGCGGAGTCTGCCAATGAGCCTGCGCGTCTCCTTCGAACTCGACGAAGACGACCTCAAGCATTTCCGGCTCATCATGAACGAGGCTCGCAAGGCCGCCGTTCACCTGTCGGCCGAGGAAATCGTCGCTTCGGCGCGGGAGCTGCTGGCCCAGGTTCGCGACGTGCGGGTTCCGCAGTTCATCGCGGAGCGCCTCGAACGCCTCGAGTTAATGATCCGCATGCTGGAAGACCACGAATGGCGGCTGCCGGCGCCGGAGACGTCCCGCGTCCTGAACGCGCTAGCGTATTTCCGCGACCCGGAGGACCTGATTCCGGACCATATTCCCGGCCTCGGCTTTCTCGACGACGCGATCATGATCGAACTCGTGGTGCGCGAGCTCCGCCACGAACTAGAGGCCTACCGGGATTTCTGCGACTACCGCGAGCGCATGGCGCCGCGTACCGGGGTCAAGCCGAAGAGCACCGACATCACCCGCGAGGACTGGCTCGACGAGCGCCGCAAGGAACTGCAGTCGCGCATGCGGCGACGACGCAGGAAGAACTCGGAGCGCGGCGGCGGGCTCAAGCTGTTCTGAGTCCCCGCGCAGGATCTCAGGGCCAGTAGTACCAGCCGACGACGAACAGGCCCGCCCACATGGCCGCCTGGGCCAGGTAGCGGGCGCCGTGCTCTTTGACGAGGGCATAGAAACTCGCACCGGAAATCGTTGTCATAACGACGAAGATGCCGAAACTGACGACCAGGCCACGGAACTCGTACTGCAGGCGTGGATAGTCGTCTCCGAGGACCAGGAACATCAGCAGCACGGCGGCCAGGCTGACGGCGATGGATACGCAGGAGCCGAGGATGATGGCGGTAATCGCGGTCAGGGGTCGCATGCCGACACGAGCGCCCTCCGGGGCGGCCTGGGAAATAGGGGTTTTTTGCCTGTCATGCCCTTGATCGGGGCGCTGGCGGCATCTAGCCTAGCTCAACTGCAGGGTTCGCAAAACCACTGGTGGCCATAGATTGGAGAGAGATTTGAAACAGTTTGTGACGGGCGGTCCGGGACGGGTCGCCGCTGCCATCCTGGGTCTCTGGATACTCAGCGTGCAACCCGCGGCAGCGACCGCCGAGGATCTCGCTCCGGAACCGCGGCACGAGAAGATCGGCCAGCTGGTCACCGAGTTCGTACAGAAATCCCATTACAGCCACGCGGCGATCGACGACGACCTGTCGGCGAAGGTCCTCGATCGCTACATCGAGTCGCTTGACGGGAATCGCATGTACCTGCTGGCGTCGGACGTCGCCGCATTCGAAGCGTATCGTCGACGCCTCGACGACATGGTCCGCGCTGACCCGCTCGACCCGGTGTTCGACATGTTCGAGGTCTACCGCACCCGGGCCCGCGAGCGCCTGACTCACGCGCTGCAACTGCTCGAAACCGAACCCGATTTCACGGTCGACGAGGATTACCAGTTCGATCGCGAGAAAGCGCCGTACGCGGAAACCCTGGCCGAGCTCGACGAAATCTGGCGCAAGCGGGTCAAGGCCGACGCACTGTCGCTCGCTCTCACCGGCGACGAATGGCCGTCGATCCAGGACAAGCTGCACAAGCGCTACTCGCGCTTCCTCAAGCGCCTCGACCAGATCAACAACGACGACGTGTTCGAGACCTTCATGAACGCGTTCGCCCACACGCTGGATCCGCACTCCAGTTACCTGTCGCCGCGCAACTCCGAGGAGTACAGGATCCAGATGAGCCTGTCCTACTTCGGTATCGGCGCCTCGCTGCAGATCGAGGACGACTACGTCGAAGTCATCAATATCATCCCGGGCGGGCCGGCCGCGATCGACGGTTCACTGAAGCCGGAAGACCGCATCACGGCCGTGGGCCAGGGCGAGGACGGCGAACTGGTCGACGTGATCGGCTGGCGACTCGACGATGTCGTGCAGCTGATTCGCGGGCCCGAGAACACGGTCGTCAAGCTGCAGGTGCTGCCGGCAGGCGCGTTGCCAGGCACGCCCGAGAAGCTGCTGTACCTGACGCGCGACCAGGTCAAGCTCGAAGAGCAGGCTGCCAAGAGCGAGATCGTCACGGTCCCGCGCGACGGCCGCGAGTGGCGCATCGGCGTCATCGAGATACCGAGCTTCTATCGCGACTACCAGGCACTGAGCGCCGGGGACCACGACTACAAGAGCACCACGCGCGACGTGAAACGCCTGATCGGCGAGCTCGAGGAAGAAGGCATCGACGGGCTGGTGATCGACCTGCGCAACAACGGCGGCGGACACCTGACGGAGGCGACGGCCCTGTCGGGCCTGTTCATCGACAACGGGCCCGTCGTGCAGCTGCGTGCCTCGAACGGCCGCGTCAGCCGGCTGGACGACCCGGACCCGGTGCCGCGGGTCGCCTACAACGGGCCGCTGGCGGTGCTCGTCAACCGCTACAGCGCGTCCGCGTCGGAGATCTTCGCCGCCGCGATCCAGGATTACCGCCGCGGCGTGATCGTCGGCCAGCAGACCTTCGGCAAGGGCACCGTGCAGAACCTGTATTCGCTCGACCAGTACGTGCGCCGCCGCGACGACGAGGGCCTGGGCCAGCTCACGCTGACGATTGGCAAATACTACCGGGTTACCGGCGAGAGCACGCAGCACCGGGGCGTCGATCCGGACATCGCGCTGCCCTCGCCGATCGACGCGACCGAGGTCGGCGAGAGCGTGCGCGACACGGCGTTGCCCTGGGACACGATTTCGACCACGCGCTTCCGCGCCGGCGAGCCACTCGACAGCACGATCTCCGCGCTGTCCGCCAGCTACCTGACGCGCAGCAAGGACGATCCGGACTTCCAGTACTTCACGGCCGGCATCGAGGATGTCGAGAAGGCGCGCGCGCGCACGACGGTGTCGCTGAACATCGAGGAACGCAAGCGCGAACGCGAGGAAAGCCGGGAACGCCGGCTGGCACTCGAGAACGCGCGCCGCGCGGCCCGGGGCCCCGAGCCGCTCGAAAGCGTCGAGGCGCTCGAGGAACAGGAAGGCCCGGACGTGCAGCTGGACCAGGCCGCGGCGATCGTCACCGACCTCGCGGAACTGCGCCAGCTCGAGGCCGGGCCCGCGCAGACCGCGCAAAACCGCCCCTGAGGCGCTCTCCGGCGGCCGCCGGAGGGCCGCACGGGGCGGGCTTGCGCCGCCGGGCGCCGCTGTTATACTCGCCTATAACACCTAGCGGGGTCGGCGAGGCCCCGGAGCGAGGTCGCCATGCAGTCGCAGCCAGTCCGACAGGCCCTGCCCCTTGCACAGCGCCGCGTGCGGCTGCTGCTGCTGTCGGCCCTGCTCGTCCTTGGCGCTGCACTCTCGACGGCCGCACTCGCGGCGAGCGACACGCTCGAGGACTGCGACGGTCTCGACCGGGAACTGCAGGCACTGGACGTGGCCGCCGCGGGACTTCCGCTCGGCGACGCTGCCTACCTGGACACGGCCGAGAGCCGCAAGCTCGCCGTGCTCGCGAGCGGCGACACGCCGCGCGACGCGGACAGCTCGGCAACGCCGGTGCTGCTGCTTACGCCGCGGGTCGCCAACATCATGCGCGAAGTATTCAGCGCTCTGCCTGACGACGCTGCCGACGAAGACGAGTCGCCCGTGAGTTTCGACGTGCTGGCGGCCGATGCGACCGAATCGCCCGTCGCGAACAACGCGGAAGCATCGGCGGACAGCACCCCGGCCAGCGCAACGCCGCCGGTCGTCAAGCTGCCTCAGCCGGCGTTTCCGGAATCCGGCGAGATCGACGGCAGCAACAACAGCCGGTTCATCCCGCGCTTCCAGCGCCAGATGTACCGCACGGATATCTGACCAGCCCGGCCCGCGGGGCCCCTTGCTAGCGGCTCAGGTAGCGCGCCAGCCCCCAGTAGTTCTCACCGAGCAGGTTGCCCGTCGATGTCCGGGCACTGCCATCCGGCTGCAGGTCGAAGATCGTGGTCACGCTCGTTGCGATCGGCACCGTGTCGTCTTCTTCGCGAAACCGCGCCTGGTCACCGATCAGCTGCGCGCGCTTTTGCAGAACGGCCGCGACGTCATTGGCTTTCTCCATGCCCTCGACGCGCTTGCGTATGCGCTGCATCAGGTGCGCACAGTCGGCGGCATTACCGTAGCGGATCGCCCCGGGGCTCTTGTCGCGCGCTTCCTTGACCATCGCGGAGAATGCCTCATCGCCGAAGTTCAGGAACAGCTGCTGCGCGTAGGAAAGAATCATGTAATTGATCGTGCGCTTGGTTGCGACATCGAGACCCTGCTGTTCCGGCGGACGCCGCCGGCGCACCTGTTCCAGCGCGTCGGCGAGTTCGCTTTCCCGGGCCTGTACGGCGTCGATCCTGCCGCGCAACTCGTCGAGTAACGCGGTGACGGATCTGCGCCGGAAGATCTTCAGGAAGCCGCTCATGGACATCAGCCGGGAGCGTTCGTGTTGCAGCCGGTCCTCGAGTTCCATGACCTCGTTGCGCGCCTCGAGCATCTCGCGTTCGATTGCCTTGCTTTCGCGCGCCCGTTCGTCGTTCCACGCGACGAGAATGCGATTGTGCTGCTTCTGTTCGCGCTGCTGCTTGAGCTGCTCGGCGAACTTCGCGACCTTGCGCTCGCAACGGTCGGCGAGAGACCGGAGCTGGAAATAAGCCAGCACGTTGTGCGCCCACTCCGGGTCCGTCAGCAGGCCCTCGAGCTGTTCGAGCTTCTGCTGCATGCGTGCGGTTTCGCCCTCCTGCTGTTTCAGCAGGTCGCGCAGCCGATATTGCTCGCTACGCAGGCTGGCGAACTCCTTCTTGAGTTCGGCCCGATTCCAGTACAGGTGCAGCAGTTTCTCGCTGTCCTGCGCCGGCTCCTGCGATCCGCGGAATAGACCCGCCAGCACCGCCACGTGAGGCTCCTTTACATAATCCGACCGCGCCGCACGACCGCACGGCGCCCAACCGCATCATGACTGCGTGGCGTTCCGGATTCCTTGATTGACCGCTCATTTTCCGCGGGTGGGCAGGCAGCGCCGCGCGGACCGGGTTTCCCTAGCGCTCGAGGATCAGGTGTCCCCTGTCCATCAGGTAGTCGAGCCACTTGTTCAACACGATGTTGCGTTGCCAGCGCGCGTCGAGCTCGCGCCGGTGCTCGCGCACCAGCCGGCGAAGCTCGGCGTGGCGATGCCGGCCGGTCAGGCTCATTGCCTCCGCCAGGCCGCAGTCGAGGTACACGCGAACTTTCAGGTCCGGGTCGGCGATGCGCTTCTCGCCGTCGAAGAAGAAATAGGTCAGCGAGAGCGTGATCGTGTATCGACTGCGATCGAGAATTTCGAGATGCAGGTCGCAGTCGCCGACGACGCCGGACCGGTAGTAGCCGTCGAGCCGCTCGATTTCCGGAATAAGCTGCTGCAAGCGCAGGAAATTGCTTTCGTACAGCGACATCAGGCCGACGAAGCTGCGCGGCTTCGCAGGGGCCTGCGGTACGATCATGTGTTCCAGCAACATGGCTTCGAATATAGCACACGGCTGGACGCAGGCCGTCGCGTGGACGAGGCACAGGTCACAGTTTGCGACGGCCGCGCTATCAGGGTCGAACGCGGCGCTCTACTCCGGTACCATCCAGGATTCGGCTGGCAATCTCCTCGATCGAAAATTCCGTCGTGTCCACGTATGGAATGCCGTGCCGCTTGAATATCTTCTCGGCTTCGCGCACCTCGTAGCTGACCTGCTGTACCGACGAATAGCGACCGACCGGGCGCCGTTCCTTGCGAATCTGCCTGAGCCGCGTCGGTGCGATCGTCAGCCCGAACAGCTTGCTCTTGTGCTCGAGCAGCAGGTCCGGCAACTCGCCGTTGTCGAACTCCTCGTCGGTCAACGGGAAGTTGGCGGCGTAGACGCCGTACTGCAATGCGAGGTACAGGCAGGTTGGAGTCTTGCCCGAGCGCGACACGCCGACCAGGATCACGTCCGCCATCTCGTAATTTCGCGACACGCCGCCGTCGTCGTTGGCCAGCGCGAAATTGGTCGCCTCGATGCGTTTCATGTAGCTCTCGATGTCGCTCATGCCGTGTGCGCGGCCGGCCAGGTGCGTCGACTTCTGCTGCAGTTCGGTCTCCAGCGGCTCGAGGAACACGTCGAAAATATCGAGATGCAAGCCGTTCGCCTCGCGCACCACGGCGCGGAAGTCGTCCTGCACCAGCGTCGAGAACACGATGGGCCGCGGCCCGCCGTTGTCCGCCACCGAGTTGATACGGCGCACGGCCTCCTGTGCCTTGTCAAGGGTATCGATAAATGGCAAAGTCACCTGCCGAAATTTCTGGCCGTCGAACTGCGTAAGCAGGCTGTGGCCCAGCGTTTCCGCGGTCACGCCGGTCTGGTCCGAAAGAAAGAAAACAGCTCGCTCGTCCATAGGATTCAGTCCGCATTCCCGGCGACCCCGTCAACCGGGACGCCACACCGGCTTCGATTGTCCACGATCATACAATCTATACAAGGGAGTCAGCTTTGAAGCGGTACGTGATCCAGCTCGACCAGCTCGGCATGCAGCATGTCGAGGACGTCGGTGGCAAGAACGCCTCCCTGGGCGAGATGATCAGCAACCTGAGCGAGCTGGGCGTCACGGTCCCCGGCGGTTTCGCGACGACTTCCGAGGCCTATCGCGATTTCCTGGCCGGCAACGGCCTCGACCAGCGCATCTCGGCACTGCTCGCCGACCTGGATGTCGACGACATCGATGCACTGACCGGGGCCGGCAAGACGATTCGCGGCTGGATCATCGACGAACCGCTGCCCGACGCGCTCACCGCGCAGATCGACGAGGCCTGGCAGAAGATGTCGGGCGGCAAGGACATCGCGGTTGCCGTGCGCTCGTCGGCAACGGCCGAGGACCTGCCGGACGCGTCGTTCGCCGGCCAGCAGGAGACGTTTCTCAACGTCCGTGGCCGCGAGCACCTCTTCAGCGCAATCCACCAGGTCTATGCCTCCCTGTACAACGATCGCGCGATCGCCTACCGCGTTCACCAGGGGTTCGCGCACGACGTCGTCGCCCTGTCCGTCGGCGTGCAGTACATGGTGCGCAGCGACATCGGCTCTGCCGGCGTCATGTTCACGCTGGACACCGAGTCCGGATTCCGCGACGCCGTGTTCATCACCTCCGCCTACGGCCTCGGCGAGACCGTCGTCCAGGGCGCCGTCAACCCTGACGAGTTCTACGTGTACAAGCCGGCGCTCGAGGCCGGGCGCATGCCCATCCTGCGCAAGAATCTCGGCGAGAAGGCCATCCGGATGATCTTCAGCAACGACCCGACACCCGGCAAGACCGTGGCGACGGTCGACGTCAGCGACGAGGAAAGCCAGCAATTCTCGCTGACCGACGAGGAGATCGTCGAACTGGCGCGCATGGCAGTGACGATCGAGAAGCACTACCAGCGGCCGATGGACATCGAGTGGGGCAAGGACGGCACCGACGGCCGACTCTACATCCTGCAGGCGCGGCCGGAGACCGTCCAGAGCCGCGTGGGCCAGACGATCCGGCGCTTCACGCTCAAGTCGAAGTCGAAGATCATCAGCACCGGCCGCAGCATCGGCCAGCGGATCGGCGCCGGCACCGCCAAGGTCATTCGCAGCGTCAGCGAGATGAACCGCATCCAGCCCGGCGACGTGCTCGTCTCGGACATGACCGATCCCGACTGGGAGCCGGTCATGAAGCGTGCCTCCGCGATCGTCACGAATCGCGGCGGCCGCACCTGTCACGCGGCGATCATCGCACGCGAACTCGGCATCCCGGCGGTCGTCGGCTGCGGCGACGCGACCAGTACGATCAGGGACGGTCTCGAGGTCACGGTCAGCTGCGCCGAGGGCGACGAGGGTTACGTGTACGATGGGCAGCTCGAGTTCGAGGAGCGCGAGATCAAGCTCGATGCGCTGCCGGAGATCCCGGTCAAGATCATGATGAACGTCGGCAACCCGGATCGCGCGTTCGACTTCGCGAGCATTCCGCACCGCGGCGTCGGCCTCGCGCGGCTCGAGTTCATCATCAACCGCATGATCGGCGTGCACCCGAACGCCCTGCTCGACTACGACTCGCTCGACGACGATACCAAGTTCCACATCGACGGCCAGATCGCCGGCTATGCGAGCCCGGTCAGCTTCTTCGTCGACAAGCTGGCCGAGGGCATCAGCACGATCGCCGCCGCCTTCGCGCCCGAGCCCGTTATCGTCCGCATGTCCGACTTCAAGTCGAACGAGTACGCCAACCTGATCGGTGGCGAGCTCTACGAACCGGACGAGGAAAACCCGATGCTCGGCTTCCGCGGGGCGTCACGCTACGTGTCGGAGAGCTTCCGTCCGTGCTTCGAGCTCGAGTGCCGCGCACTGCGCAAGGTGCGCGAGGAGATGGGCCTGACCAACGTGCAGGTCATGATCCCGTTCGTGCGCTCCGTGGCCCAGGGCAAGCAGGTCATCGACCTGCTGGCGGAGAACGGCCTCGAACGCGGCAAGGACGGCCTGAAGGTCATCATGATGTCGGAGCTGCCGACCAACGCGCTGCTCGCCGATCGCTACCTGGACCACTTCGACGGCATGTCGATCGGGTCGAACGACATGACCCAGCTGACGCTCGGCCTCGACCGCGACTCTGCATTGATCGCCGACCTGTTTGACGAGCGCGACGAAGCCGTGCTGGCGATGCTCGAAATGACGATCAAGGCCTGCCGTGCACGCGGCAAGTACGTCGGCATCTGCGGACAGGGCCCGTCCGATCATCCGGATCTCGCGAACTGGCTGCTCGAACAGGGCATCGAGAGCATGTCGCTGAACCCGGACAGCGTGATCGAGACCTGGATGTACCTCGCAGGCGAGAAAGTGGGCTGAGGCCCGCGCCGCTCAGAAACTGTCGTAGCGCGAGCGCTTCCGCCAGCGGATGCGGGGCAGCCAGATGCCGAGCAGCATGCCGGCGAACAGCACCGATGCACCGGCGATGAACCAGTTGCGATCGCGCTGGCCGGACAGCGTCTGGTTCTGCTGCTCGAGCGTATCCACCCGGATCTCCGCGTCGGTGAGCTGCTGCTGCAAGCGGCGGTTTTGCTCGTCGATTGCCAGCACGTCCGCGGCGGTTCGCCGGATGTCGGCGAGCTGCTGCTCGAGCGCCGCCTTCTCCTGCGTGAGCGCGGCAATGCGCCGTTCCGCCTCCTGCTGCTCGCCGCGGATCGCTTCCAGCTGCGAGGCGAGGCTGCTGCCCGATGCCTGGGCATTCGTCAGCTGCCCGGCCAGTGCCTGCAGCTGCTGACGCGCGGCCGGCTCGCTCATCAGGTAGCGCGTCAGCACCCAGCCCTCGGTGCCGCCCTGCGTTCGTACCCGCGAATAGCCGCTGTCCGGGTCGCGCTCCAGTACCTCGAGCTCGGTGCCGGAACCGACCATCAGCTGGATTGCGTTGTTCGTGCTCGGCCCCGAGCGCAGCATGACCTCGAACTGGTCACTGACCCAGGCCGGTTCGGCCGCGGCAAGCGGGCAGGCGAGCGCGAGCAGCAGCCCGGCAAACAGGCTGCACCCGCGGCGGAAAAATTCACGGGTACGGAAAATCATGTCGGGCATCGTCACAATGCTAGCTCAAACGGGTGGCCAGTGTACGCGAGCGCTCAGCGACCCGCAGCTGTCGCCATTTTGCGCCAGACGGCGATGAAATTGTTGGCCGGCATCGCGATCAGCGCAGTCCGCTCCAGCGCTGCCGACGCCGCCAGCCGGTCGAGATCGGCAAGCTCGCGCAGGCCCATCGCCGGGTCGCGCTGCCGGAGCGAGGCGTCGAACTCGGCATTGCTCGGGCTCGTGAACTCGCCGTCGATTCGCAACGGCCCGTAAAGGCAGAACGGTGCGCGCGGCGGCAGCAACCGGCCGACCAGCGCAAACATCGCCTCGACGGCCGGAAAGCCCATGATGTGCGCGGTGTTGGCCGTAAACACGGCGTCGAAGTCGTCGGCGGGATCCGCGTCGCGCAGCACGTCGAGCGCCAGCGGCGGACGCACGTTCGCCCGCCCGACGGCGTCGATCCAGGCCCGGATATCGGCGTGGTTGGCGGCGACGTCGCTCGTCTGCCAGACGAGCTGCGGCAGCTTGGCCGAGAAGTACACGGCGTGCTGCCCGGTGCCGGATCCGATTTCGAGGACGTGCCGGCAGCCCGCGAGTTCCGTTTCCAGGACCTCCAGGATCGGATCGCGGTTGCGCGCCGTTGCCGGCGCGTCGGGCAGCTTACCCACCCCGGGCCACCGTCACGCAGGCATGCAAGGATGGCGCGCGCAATTCGGCCTGCGACAGCACATGCCGGGCTCGCGTCGAACGACGCATCGCGCGCGGCAGTCGCGTACTCGGACGAGCACCCAGGACCACGCTGCGCATCGCGTCCGTCAGCCGCCGATGCCGACGAGCTTCTGCGCGTCGAGCAGCGCCCCGCGATACCAGGCCAGTTCGGCAATCGAATCGCGGATGTCGGCAAGCGCGCGGTGCGACGATTCCTTCGCAAAGCCAGCCGCGACCTCCGGCGCCCACAGCTGCGCGAGGATCTTGAGCGTGCTGACGTCGAGGTTGCGGTAATGGAAGAACGCCTCGAGCAGGGGCATCTGCCGGGCGAGAAATCGGCGGTCCTGGCAGATGCTGTTGCCGCACATCGGCGACTTGCCGCTGGCAACGAAACGCGAGAGAAACTCGATCGTCGCCCGTTCCGCATCGCGCATCGTCGTGCGGCTTTCGAGCACGCGTTCGGTCAGGCCGGAAGCACCGTGATGCCGGGTGTTCCACTCGTCCATCGCGTCCATCACCGCCCTGGGCTGGTGGATGGCAAGCACCGGTCCCTCGGCGATTTCGTTCAGGTGCTTGTCCGTCACGATTGTCGCGATCTCGATGATGTGGTCGCGCTCCGTGTCGAGCCCGGTCATTTCGAGGTCGATCCAGACCAGGTTGTCGTCGGCGGTCGCCGCCTGCGTATCGCTCATGTCGGCAGGATTCCTCCCGTGGTGCCAGCCGCGGCAGTGTCGCACGTAGCGCCGGGGGCGTGCCAGCCGGCGGCGCGTGCGCGGGAGACCGGCGCGCGGCATACTCCGGCGCATGCCGAACCCGAGCCGCCAGTTCCCCTCCCGATGACGGAAACGACCAGTGCCGTCGTGACCGGGGCATTCGGGACCCGCATGCGACTGCGCCTCGCCGACGGCCGCAGCGTCGACGCGCGCATCAAGGGCCGCCGGCTGCGGCCCGTCTGCGGCGACCGCGTTACGGCAGCCGCGCTCGAGAACGAATCCGACTGGCTGATCACGGCCATCGCGCCACGCGACAACGAGCTGACTCGCCCGAACCTGCGCGGGCGCACGGAAATACTCGCCGCGAATCTCGACTACCTCGCCGTCGTCTGCGCCAACCTGCCGCAGCCGGACTGGTACGTGGTCGACCGCTACCTGTGCGCGGCCGAGCTCATGCGTATCGCGGCCTGCGTCGTCTACAACAAGGTCGACGACGGCGAGCCCGACGAGGAGGCCGGGCGGGAACTCGCGGACTACCGCGCGGCCGGCTACGTCACCGTCGCCTGCAGCGCCAGGACGGGGCTGGGCCTGGACGCGCTGGCGGCGGCGCTCGCCGGGCACACGGCGATCATCACCGGCCAGTCGGGCGTCGGCAAGTCGAGCCTGATAGCGGCGCTGACGGCCACCGAGCTGCGCACCGCCGAAGTCTCGGACAGCAGCGGCGAGGGCCGGCACACGACCGTCAACCCGGTGATGCTGCCGCTGCCCGGCGGCGGCCAGGTCGTCGACTCGCCTGGCGTGCGCGACTACGCACCCTACGTCGACGAACCGGCGGACGTCGAGTTCGGTTTTCGCGAGATTCACGCGCTCGGCGGCGGCTGCCGCTTTGCCGATTGCCGGCACCGGCGCGAACCCGACTGCGAAGTGAAGGCGGCGCTCGCCGACGGGCGCCTCGCTGCGCGTCGCTACGAAAGCTACCGACGGCTGCTCCTGCTCACCGAGCAGCAGCGGCAGCGCTCAGCCCGGCGGCCAGCTGAATGATCGCCCGCCGAGTACGTGCAGGTGGATGTGGAAGACGCTCTGGCCGGCGCCCTCCATGCAGTTCATCGTGACGCGATAGCCGTTCGCGGCCAGGCCCTCGGCGGCGGCGATCTCCTTCGCCGCGAGGAACAGCGCACCGACCGTCGCGGCATCGTCCGACTCGAGATCGTTGATCGTCGCAACGTGCTTACGCGGCACGACCAGCACGTGCGTCGGCGCCTGCGGATTGATGTCGCGGAACGCCACCACGTCGTCGTCGCGGTAGACGACGTCCGCGTCCATCTCCTCGTTGACGATCTTGCAGAACAGGCAGTCGGCTTCGCTCATGCGGGTCTCCCGTCAGTGTCTGCGCCGCTCACTCGACGGCGCGGCGACCGAAAAAGGCGTGCGACAGCGTGCCGCCGTCGACGTACTCCAGCTCGCCGCCGAGCGGCACGCCGTGCGCGATCCGGCTCGCCCGCACGCCGTGCCGCGAGGCCATGCCGGCGAGCAGGTGCGACGTGGCGTCGCCCTCGACGGTCGGGTTGGTGGCGATGATGAGTTCCTCCGTCCTGCCCTCGGCAAGCAGCGCTTCGAGTTCGGCGGCGCCGAGTTCGTCCGGGCCGATGCCATCCAGCGGCGACAGGTGCCCCATCAGCACGAAGTAGACGCCGCGGTAGCCGGTCGCGTCCTCGATGGCCATGACGTCGGCGGGCGACTCGACGACGCACAGCAGGCTTGCATCGCGGCCGGCTCCGGCACAGATATCGCACAGCTCAGCCTCGGTGAACATGCGGCAGCGACGGCAGTGGCCGATCCCGGCCGCCGCGTCGCCGAGCGCCGCGGCCAGCGCCGTCGCGCCGTCGCGGTCGCGCTCCAGCAGGTGGAACGCGATGCGCTGCGCCGACTTGCGGCCGACTCCCGGCATGCAGGTCAGCGCCTCGATCAGGCGCACGAGCAGGGGCGAATAGGCCATGGCGGCGTCAGAACGGCAGTTTCATGCCCGGCGGCAGCGGCAGGCCCGAGGCCATGCCGGAAAACTTCTCCTGCACGGTCTGCTCGACCTTGCGGACCGCGTCGTTGAACGCCGCGACGACCAGGTCCTCGAGCATGTCCTTGTCGTCGCCGTACAGCGAGTCGTCGATCTCGACGCGTTGCACCTCGTGGCGACAGCTCATCGTGATCCGGACCATCCCGGCGCCGGCCTCGCCGGTCACCGTCTCGCGCGCCATCTCCGCCTGCGCCTTCTGCATCTCTTCCTGCATCTTCTGCGCCTGCTTCATGAGCTGGCCGATTCCGCCTTTCATCTCTTCAATGCTCCCGGTTGCCCGCGTTGCCGCGGTTCACTAGTTCGATCGAGTCCGCGTTGAGCGTCGCGCCGAACATGTCCTGCATCGCGCGCACGTTCGGGTCGGCTTCCAGCGACTCCCGCGCAGCCGCGAGTTGCTCGTCGGCCAGGCGCGCCTCCTCCTGCAGCGGCGTCTCCACGTCCGCGGCCCCGGTGGCGATGTCTACCTTCAGCGTTTCGCCGTAGTGCGCCGACAGCGCCGCGGCGATCCGCTCCTGGCGGCCGCGGGTCAGCAGCGACTCGGAACGCGCATCGAGCGACAGGTGCACGACCTGCCCCTGCCTGCGCAGGTAACCGCAGTTGCTCGCCAGCAGGCGCACGGCGCCGGCCAGGTCGAGCTCGGCGATCAGGGCCTTCCAGTCGGGGTCCTGCCAGGCGGCCCTGCCGGTCGCGGCGGTACCGGCCGCCGGCGCGTCCTGCCGCGGCTCGGCGGCCGGCGCAGCGGCCTGCCCGGACTCGCGCGGCTTCGTCGCCGGCGGCGCGGCACTCCCGGCCTGCTGCGGCCTGGCTGTCGGCGGCGGCGACTTCGCCGTCGACTTCGAACGCGGGGCCGGCCGGCTGCCGCCGCCCTGCCCGGCCTGCGCCGGCTGGAAAGCGAGCATGCGCAGCAGGCACATCTCGGCGCCGCTGCGCGGGTCCGGCGACAGGTGCAGGTCGCGGCGACCCACCAGCGCCACCTGGTAGAAAAGCTGCACGTCTTCGGGGTCGAGTCTCCCGGCGAGACCGCTCAGCGTTTCCTCTTCGAGTTCGTCGCCTGCATCGGAGGCGCCGACGACCTGGTACATGGCGATACGGTGCAGCGCGTGGGCGAGGTCGCCCAGCAGCGCCTCGTAGTTCGGGAACTGTTCGTCGATCTCCGCGATCGCCGCCATCAGCCCGGTGGCGTCGCCGTCGGCCAGCAGGCCCAGCAGCCGCTCGACGTGCTGCCGCGCGACGGTGCCGAGCATCGCCCGCACCGACTCGACGTCGACCTTGCCGCCGCAGAAAGCAATCGACTGGTCCAGCAGGCTGAGCGAGTCGCGCATGCTGCCGTCCGCCGCGCGCGCCAGCAGAGCCAGCGACTCGGCGTCGGCGTCGACCGACTCCTCGCCGCAAATGAATTCCAGCCGCTCGCGGATCAGCTTCGGCGTCAGCCGCTTCAGGTTGAACTGCAGGCAGCGCGACAGCACGGTGACCGGAAGCTTTTCGGGTTCCGTCGTTGCCAGCAGGAACTTGACGTGCGGCGGCGGCTCCTCGAGGGTTTTCAGCAGCGCGTTGAACGAGCTCTTCGACAGCATGTGCACCTCGTCGATCAGGTACACCTTGAAGCGCCCGCGGGCCGGCGAATACTGCACGTTGTCGAGCAGTTCGCGGGTGTCGTCGACCTTGGTCTTCGACGCGGCGTCGACCTCGATCAGGTCGACGAAGCGTCCCTCGTCGATTTCCATGCAGGCGCTGCAGCTGCCGCAGGGCTCCGCAGTCAGACCCTTGTCGCAATTCAGGCACTTGGCCAGGATGCGCGCGATCGTCGTCTTGCCGACGCCGCGCGTGCCGGCGAACAGGTAGGCGTGGTGCAGCCGCTCCTGCTCGAGCGCGTTCGTCAGCGCCCGCAGCACGTGCTGCTGGCCGACCGTGTCGGCGAAATTCTTCGGTCGCCACTTGCGGGCGAGTACGAGGTAGCTCATCGCGGTCCAGTTGGCTGCCGGGAGCGGCGCAGATGCGTGGTGCCCCGACAGTGTAACCGCTCGGGCCGGCGTAACAAGCGGCCGCGGGGCGGCAGGAAAAGTGGCCCGCGCCAGCCGCTCCCCGGCACCCGGCGTCACCGCTGCCGCTGCTCCCTTCCGGGCCTGACGGGGTT
>CALALV010000001.1 GCA_937925605.1 uncultured Woeseia sp. | reverse complement strand
GCCCGCACCGTCAGTAGGAGCAAGTTCCGTGCCACGCGGGGCTCAGGCCTCGCCCCGGCCGAACGGGTCGGCCGGCCGCGGCAGGTCGTCCAGCGCTTTCTGCTGCTTGCGCGCGTCGGCGCGGGTCTCGTCGTCGCGGGCGCGCTCGACGACCCGCTGCAGGGACTCGGACTTCCTGCGCTTCTGGATCCAGCGCTCGCGGTGCGCGTCGCGGTTCTGTCGATTCGAGCGCACGACCTCGTTCTGTGCATGCACGGCGTCGTCGAGACGCTGCAGGAAGTTGCAGTAGTCGGCGTACTGTGCGCTGGAGACCGTCCTGCCCGCGCCGTGGCCGCGGCGCGCGGCGTACTCGCGCCGGTAGCTCAGCAGCTCCTCGAGGCGCGCCTCGTGCGCGTCGAGCGAGCGCTGCGCGTCGCCCATCGCGCGGCAGTAGTCGCGTTCTTCGGTCGCCGCGAGCGTGCGCACGCGCTCGAGCCGGTCGGATCGTCGCTTCATGTCAGTTGCCCTCCGGTTTCGTGCCGGCAGCCGGCTGCAGCAGGCTCTGCAGCGCATCAAGGCTCGCGTCGAAGTCGACGGCCTCCGCGCGATCCTGGCGCAGGAAATTCAACATGGCTGGCCACAGGGCGATGGCCTCGTCCACCCGCGGGTCGGAGCCGCGCTGGTAGGCCCCGACGGCGATCAGGTCGCGGTGCTCGCGGTAGGTCGCGTAGACCTGCCGGAAACGCGCGATCAACTGCTGCTGCCCCGGGCTGGTGATGTTCGACAGCGCACGGCTGACCGAGGCCTCGACGTCGACCGCCGGGTACAGGCCGGCCTCGGCGAGCTTCCGCGACAGCACGATGTGACCGTCGAGGATCGCCCGCGAGGCGTCGACGATCGGGTCGTTCTGGTCGTCGCCCTCGGCAAGTACCGTGTAGATCGCCGTAATTGAACCGGCCCCGTCCGCGCCGTTGCCGGCGCGCTCGACCAGCTGCGGCAGCTTTGCGAAGACGCTCGGCGGATAGCCCTTGGTCGCCGGCGGTTCGCCGATCGCGAGCGCGACCTCGCGCTGCGCCTGCGCGAAGCGCGTCAGCGAATCCATCAGCAGCAGCACGTTCCTGCCCTGGTCGCGAAAATGCTCGGCGATCGCCGCCGACAGCCAGGCGCCCTGCATGCGCATCAGCGGCGTCTCGTCTGCCGGCGTCGCAACCACGACGGCCTTGCTCATGGCCTCCGTGCCGAGGGTCAGGTCGATGAACTCCTTGACCTCGCGGCCGCGCTCGCCGATCAGGCCGACGACGACGACATCCGCGCTTGTATTGCGCGTCATCATCGACAGCAGCATCGACTTGCCGACGCCCGAACCGGCGAACAGTCCCATGCGCTGTCCGCGGCCGATCGTCAGCAGCGCGTTGATCGAGCGCAAGCCGACATCGAGCGGCTCGCGGATCGGCTGGCGCGCCAGCGGATTGATCGGCGCACCGACGAGCGGCACGCTGTGCCGGCGCTCGAGCGCGGGGCCGCCGTCGAGCGGTCGGCCGCGGCCGTCCAGCACCCGGCCGAGCAGGTCGTCGCCGACCGTCACCTCGCGCGAGCCGGCGACCGGGATGACGCGCGCGTTCGGCACGATGCCGTGCATCTCGCCCTGCGGCATCAGGAACAGGCGCTCGCCGGCGAAGCCGACGACTTCGGTCTCGACGACGCGCCCGTCCTCGGCGATCACGTCGCAACGTCCGCCGACCGGCGCGTAGCAGCCCTCGGCCTCCATCGCCATGCCGACCGTGCGCCGCAGCCGGCCCTCGACGACGAGCCGCGGCGCGGCCCGGCGCGCGCGTTCCAGGTACGGCGCGAGGCGCGCGGCCCGCAGCGCGTTGCGATCCGGAGCCGGTACGTCCGCGGGATTCACGAGTGACGCTCGTCGCCGGTGATCGCGGCGATCACCGCGTGCAGCCGGGCCGTGTTCTGGGCGTCGACCTGCGAGGTGTCGGTCGTGACGCGGCAGCCGCCGCGCGCGATCAGGGGATCCTCGACGAGGCTCCAGGCGCGTTCGCCGTCAGTCGCCGACAGCGACTCACGCAACAGCGCGGCATCGTCGGGATGCAGGTGCACGCGGATGTCGCGGCTCGCGACCGGCAGCAGCCCGACCGCCTCGCGCACCACGCCGATGACGTGGCCCGGATCGGTTTTCAGTTCGCGCCGGAACAGCTGGCGCACGACCAGCATCGCGAGATCGACGAGCTGCTTCTCGACTGCCTCGTCGAGCGCCTCGAGCGGCCGCGCCTGCGCCGCGAGCAGCGCGTCGAGACGCGCGGCGCGCTCGGCGAGCTGCGCCTGGCCGGCCTTCAGTCCCTCCTCGCGGCCCTGCCGGAAGGCCTCGTCGTAGGCTTCCTGCTGCAGCGCCTCGAGACGGCTGGCCGTCATGAGGCCCTGGCCGCTGCCACCGTCGAGCGCCGGTACGTCCCAGCGCTCTGCCGCCTTCGCGCCGGGCTCAGACATACTCGTCGCCGCCCTGGCCCAAGTTGATGTCGCCCGAGTCGGCGAGGCGGCGGGCGATGTCCAGGATGCCCTTCTGCGCCTCCTCGACCTCCGACAGCTTGATCGGTCCGCGCGCCTCCATGTCTTCGCGCAACAGCGCGGCGGCGCGCTTCGACATGTTCTTCAGCAGCTTGTCGCGCACCGCCGGGTCGCAGCCCTTGAGCGCGACGACGAGCTGCTCGTTCGAGACCTCGCGCAACAGCGTCTGGATGCCGCGATCGTCGACCTCGAGCAGCGTATCGAAGACGAACATCATTTCCTGGATACGCTCGGACAGCTCCTCGTTGCGCTCCTTGATCTTGTCGAGAATCTCCTCGGACTTTTCGGGACCGAGCGAGTTGACGATGCTGGCCGCGACGCGGTCGCCGCCGACCTTTTCGGTGCCGCTGCGTTTCTTGTTGCCGCTCTTCGACGCGATCAGGTTCTCGATCTCCGCGAGCGCGCTCTGCTGTACGTCGGACAGCCGCGCGATGCGAATGACGACCTCGGGGCGCAGCTCCTCGGGCAGCAGGTCGATCACCTCGGCCGCCTGGTCCGCCTCGAGGTAGGCGAGAATGATCGCGATGATCTGCGGGTGCTCGCCGTCCACGATGTCGGCGACTTCCTGCGAGCTCATCCACTTCAGTTCGTCGAGACCGCGCGCGTCCTGGCCAATCAGGATCCGGTCTAGCAGCGCGTTCGCCTTGCTCGCGCCGAAGGCCCCGGTCAGCACCTTGCGCACGTAGGCATCGGTGCCGACGCCGAACGCCGTTTCGTCCTCGGACTCGGTGATGAAGCGGTCGAGCACGCCGCCCGCCTGCTCGCGCGAGATGTTGCCGAGCGTCGCCATCGCCGTGCCGATGCTCTGCACCTCGCGCGGCCCCATGTATTTGAGAACCTCGGCCGCCTCGGCCTCGCCGAGCGTCATCAGCAGGAGCGCCGCGCTCTGCGTGCCGGACAGTTCCGCCGCGTCAGTCATCGGTGTTCACCCACTTCTTGACCAGCTGCGCGACCCGCGCCGGGTCGGCGCCGGTGATGTTGCGCGCCGCGCTGACCTTCTCGTCGAAGCTCGGCGCCGGGATCGCGGCGCTGCCGCCCGGGCCCGTCAGGGCGCCCGCCGCGCCGCCGGGAATGTACTCGGCGGCCGGCCCGCCGCCGGGCGCGAACAGGTTCTTCAGCATCGGCCGTACCAGGCCGAAGGCCAGCGCGAGCACCAGCACGACGCCGAGCACCTGCTTCAGCGTGTCGCGCATGCCCGGCTGTTCCCACAGCGGTGGCTCGTCGATTTCCTCCATGACCTGCGCGGCGCGGAACGCGGCGTTGACGACGACGACCGTGTCGCCGCGCGCCTCGTCGAAGCCCACGGCCTCCTTGACCAGCGTGGTGAAACGGGCGATGTCGTCGTCGCTGAAGCCGCCCGGCGCCGCGCCGTCGGCCTCGGCGTCGGCTGCCGCGGGCCGGGTGTCGTCGACCAGCACGGCGACGGACAGGCGGCGGATGGTGCCGGTTTGCGGCCGCACGTGGCTGATCGTGCGATCGACCTCGTAGTTGCGGGTCGTCGACCGCGTCGAGTTCACTACCTCGGTCGTCGCGCCCTCCGCGCCCGCTGGCGCGGCGGCAACCGTCTCGGGCGGCTGGTTGCTGAGCGCGCCCGGGACGCCCTCGGCGACGCCGTCGCTGTTGCGGCGCTCGGTCTCGTTCAGGCTCTCGCTGCGCAACGCCGTGTTGACCGGGTCGTAGACCTCGCGGGTTTCCTCGGTCACGGTGAAATCGAGACTCGCCGCGACCTGCGCGCGCACGCGCCCGGCGCCGACCAGCGGAGTCAGCAGTTCCTCGATGCGGCGCCGGTAGACTTCTTCCAGCCGCTGCGCGTGCTTGAACTGGTTGACGGCCTGGCTGTCCGCCCAGTCGTCGCCGGCCGAGCTCAGCAGCCGGCCGAACTGGTCGATCAGCGTGACGTTGCCCGGCGCGAGGTTCGGCACGCTGGATGCGACGAGGTTGACGATGGCCGCGGCCTGGTCGGCCTCGAGGCTGCCGCGCCCGAGCTTCAGCAGCACCGAGGCGCTGGCGCTGCGATCGTCACGCAGGAAGGACGACTCCTTCGGCAACGCGAGGTGCACGCGCGCTTCGCGCACGGCGCCGAGGCTCGTGATCGTGCGCGCCAGTTCCGCCTCCAGCGCGTGCTGGTAGCGGGCGTTCTCCATGAACTGGCTGACGCCGAAGCTGGACTGTTCCTGCATCAGGTCCATCGTGCCGTCGCCGGCCGGCGCGACGCCCTGCCCCGCCATCTGCATGCGCGCGTCGTGCAGGCGGGACTGCGGGACGAGAATGCTGCCGGAGTCGGTCAGCCGGTAGTCGATCTCGGCGCCCTTCAGCGCGTCGACGACCTGCGCCGCGTCCGCGGGCTCGAGGTTCGCGTACAGCTGCGAGTAACTCGGCGTCTGCGACCACAGGAAGATGGCGAAACCGGCGGCGACGGCCGCGGCCACGCCGATCAGCGTCGTCACCTGGCGGACCGCCGGGATGCGCATGACGCCGCCCAAGTTCAGCTGGCTGGCCGGTACGCCCGGTGATTCGATGAGAGCGGAATTTTCCATGATTCGTCAGTTTTCCCGTGCCGCTCAGACCGGCATGTTCATGATTTCCTGGTAGGCGTTCACCAGCTTGTTGCGTACCTCGGTCATCGCGCGGAAGCTCAGGTCGGCCTTCTGCGAGGCGATCATCACCTCGGCCAGGCTGGCCTCCGAGCTGCCGGTCACGAAGGCCGCTTTCAGCGCGGACGACGCCTGCTGGGTGTCGTTGACCTGGTTCAGCGCCTTGCTGAAGAGTTCGCCGAAACCCGAGCCGTCGGCCGGCCGCGGGGCCTGCGTGCCGTGCAGCTCGCTCTGCATCGAGCGGATCTGGCTCAGGAGTTGTTGCGGGCTTATTTCGCTCATCGGTTCTTCCTCATCCGTCAAGCGTCATGCGTCGAGTCCGGTCGCGACGCCGTCGGCGCGCATCCGGGCCAGCTTGTAACGCAGCGTGCGCGGGCTGATGCCGAGCGCGTCCGCGGCAGCGCTGCGCTTGCCGCCGTGCTCGGCCAGCGCAGCAGCGATGCGTTCGTATTCGTGCAGGCGCAGGTCATCGGACAGCGCGGCCGGGGCCGCCGCCTCCGCCGCCGGCGCTTCCTCCTCGAAGACGAGGTCGGCCGCGACCAGCGTCGCGCCGCCGGCCATGATCAGGCTGCGCTGGATCGTGTTCTCGAGCTCGCGGACGTTACCGGGCCAGGGCCAGGCCTCGAGCCGCTCGCGCGCCCCGTCGTCGAGCCGGGGTCGCGGACCGCTGCCGCCGTGATGACGCGCGATCGCCAGCTCCGCGAGCGGCAGGATGTCACCGCGCCGTTCGCGCAGCGGCGGGATGCGCAGCGGGAAAACGTTCAGCCGGTAATACAGGTCTTCGCGGAACCGGCCGTCCTGCACGCACTCGCGCAGGTTGCGGTTGGTCGTCGCGAGCACGCGGACATCGAGCGGTAGCGGCGCGCTGCCGCCGAGGCGCTCGACCTCGCGCTCCTGGATGACGCGCAGCAGCTTGGCCTGCAGCGCCAGTTCCATCTCGGAGATTTCGTCGAGCAGCAGCGTGCCGCCGTTGGCCTGCTCGAACTTGCCGGCGTGGGCGGCCGCAGCGCCGGTGAAGGCGCCCTTCTCGTAGCCGAACAGGACGGCTTCCAGCATGTGCTCGGGGATCGCGGCGCAGTTGATCGCGACGAACGGCTGCTCTCGGCGCAGCGAGTTGTCGTGGATGAAGCGCGCGAAGACCTCCTTGCCGCAGCCGGACTCGCCGGACAGCGTGACCGTGGCATCGCTCTTCGCGACGCGCTCGGCGATGCGCAACAGCTCGAGCGTCTTCGGATCGCCGGCAACCGGCTGGCGCCCGGCCTCGTCCGCCTGCATGTAGCGGTCGACCACCGCGATCAGGTCGCTGGCCTCGAACGGCTTGACCAGGTAATCGGACGCGCCGTCGCGCATGACGTCGACCGCGTTCTCGATTGTTCCGTAGGCGGTCATCAGCACCGCCGGCATCGCCGGGTGCTGGCGGCGGATCTCGCCGAGCAACTCGTGCCCGCTCATCGGCTGCATCTGGATGTCGCTGACGACGAGGCCGACGCGCTCGCGCGCGAGTATCGACAGCGCCTCGGGACCGCTGCCCGCAGCCAGTACAGGATAGTCGCTGCCGCCCGCGAGCGTCTCGGACAGCGCCGCGCGCAGGCTCGCGTCGTCCTCGACGATCAGTACCGCTGCCTCAGGCATGACAGGCCTCCCGCTGCGGCACGGCGAGCCAGGCCGCCGTCGCGGCCGGCAGGCACAGCGCGAAGGTCGTGCCCTGCGGCCCCGAGTCCAGCAGCACTTCGCCGCCGTGCGCCTCGGCGACGCTGCGCACGACCGCGAGACCGAGGCCCGTGCCCTGCGGCCGCGTCGTGTAGAAGGGTTCGAAAATATGGTCGCGCAGCCCGGCGGGCACGCCGGGCCCGTCGTCGGTCACGGTCAGGCACAGCCCGCGCTCGTCACGGAATGCCGACAGCTCGATGCGCGCGGCGGCGATCTGCACGGCGTTGTCGAGCAGGTTCGCGAGCGCACCTTTCAGCGCGTCGCGGTTGCCGGTGACGGCCAGGCCTTCCTCGGCGACGTCGACCGAGACCTGCAGGTCACCGGCACAGCGTGCCCTGCAGGTCTCGGCCACATCGGCCAGGAGTTCTTCGAGATCGACGAGGTCGCCCTCGGCGCGCGCGCCGCCGGCATACTGCAGCATGTCGCGCACGAGCCGATCGAGTTCCCGCAGGCGGCCGACGATGCGGCCGCCGAGCGAATCCGGCCCGTCCTCGCCCGGCGAGACCTGCGATGCGTACAGCAGCGCGGAGGCGAGCGGCGTACGGATCTGGTGCGCGAGCCGCGCGGTCATCTCGCCGATCGCGGACAGGCGCTGGTGGCGCGCCAGCAGTTCGCGCAGCCGCCGGCTCTCAGTGACGTCGGTAAGCAGCAGGATCTCGCCTTCGCCGGCGCCCAGCCGGCGACGTTTCAGCGTCAGCAGCCGGCCGTCCGCCAGTTCCAGGTCGCCGTCCGCGTCGACCGCGGACGTGAACTCGCGGCGCGCGATCTCCGACCACGGCCGACCCTTCAGCGGCTGGTTAAGCAGCCGGGCAGCTTCCTCGTTGCGTTCGCGGACGATGCCGTCGGCGTCGAGCATGACGACCGCGCCCGGCAGCGCCTCGAGCGTGCGCGCGAGTCGCGCGCCGAGCCGCTCCTTTTCGAGCAGCTCGCGGTGACGCGCCGACTGCGTGGCTTCGAGCTCCGCGGTCAGCCGGCCGACCTGCGCCTCGAGGTCCCGCCAGGACGCCTCGAGCGCGGCCGAGTGCGCGTTGAACGCGTCGAAGGCGAGCTCGAGTTCGGCGGCGGTTTTCGGCGTGGCGGTCAAGTTAGCGTCTCCCGGAGGTTCCTGCGCAGACATCAGCAAGATGCGTGCCAAGCAACATTGCTATATAAATCAGTTGTTTGGGGAATCGGCCGGGCGTCGGATTTCCGACGTCCGCCGGAAGCCCGGCGCGCCGCGGCGGCTTTCCGACGGCCGCGCGCGGGACCGGCTTCAGGCGAGTTCGTACTTGTTGATCTTTTCGAGCAGCGTCGTGCGCTGCATCGACAGCGCGCGCGCGGCCCGCGCGACGACGCCGTCCGTGCGCTCCAGCGCCTGGCGGATCAGCTCGCGCTCGACCTCGCCCAGGTACTCCTTGAGGTTCGCGCTGCCGGGCAGCCGGGCCACCGCCGGCTGTTCGTCGTCGCCGACGGCCGCGGCGGGCTCGCGGTATTTCGCGGGCAGGTCTTCGAGCCGGATCTCGCCCTCGGGACACAGGATCGCGAGGCGCTCGACCAGATTACCGAGTTCGCGGATGTTGCCGGGCCACGGATAGCGTGCCAGCGCCGCGAGCGCGTCGGGCGCGAGCCGCAGCTCCCCGGCGCCGTCCTGGCGGTGCATGACCAGCAGCTCGCGCAGCAGCTCCGGCAGGTCGGCGGAGCGCTTCTTGAGCGGCGGCATCGCGATCGGGAACACGTTCAGCCGGTACCACAGGTCCTCGCGGAAGCTGCCGTCGGCAACCATGGCCGGCAGGTCGCGATGGGTCGCCGCGACGATGCGCACGTCCGCGCGCCGCGTTTCGTTGCCGCCGACGCGCTCGAACGACCGTTCCTGCAGGACCCGCAGCAGCTTGACCTGCATCGGCAGCGACATGTCGCCGATCTCGTCTAAGAACAGCGTGCCGCCCTCGGCCAGTTCGAAGCGGCCGACGCGGGTGCTGACCGCGCCGGTGAATGCGCCCTTCTCGTGGCCGAACAGCTCGCTCTCGAGCAGTTCCGGCGGAATCGCCCCGCAGTTGATCGGCACGAACGGCTTGTCGGCCCGGTCGGACAGCTCGTGGATCGTGCGTGCGACCAGCTCCTTGCCGGTGCCGGACTCGCCGGTCACGAGCACGTTCGTGTCGTAGGCGGCCACGCGCTCGATCAGTTCGCGCACCCGGCGGATCGAGCGGGAGTCACCGGTCAGCCTGCGTTCCCTGCCCTGGCAGCGTTCGGCCCGCTTCAACAGGCGCGCGAGCTGCGAGCGGCGCAGCGGCAGGTCGAGCTGCCAGGCCGGGCGCGCGGCCTCGGGCAGGTCCGCCACGCAATCGCTCGATGCGACCAGCACCGGCAGCTCCGGCCGGCTCTCGATCAGTTCCCGGGCGGCCTGCTCGAGTTCGCCGCCGACGGCGGTGTCGCCGAGCATGACGGCGATGTTGTCATCGGCGTCCAGGGCCGTGACCGGCGCCGTGCCGTCGGTGACGACCGGTTCGTAGTTAAGGTGCCGCAGGCGGTGGCAGAGTTCGGCGGCGCGCTCGGCGTCCGCTTCCATGACCAGGACCCTGCCGGAATTCTTTTCCGTGTGTGCCATCGCTCCAACTCTCCTTGCTGAAGGTCAACATCCGTTGAACGTGGCAGGGAGACTAGGCTTTCGCGCGCGACGGCATCGTGAAACGTCTCACAGTTTCACCAGCGAGCGTCAAAAAATCGACAATATCTGGTTATTTGCGAAAACTATCGGGGCATTTTACAGAATTGAGCCCACTTTTTGTTCTTTTTGGCCCTTGTAAGGAACGCCTGGCCGGCACCGTCGGACGGCCGTGACCTTGCGTCAGCGGTGCGCGCGGTACGCGTCGGTGGCCTTGCGCCCGCGCTGCAGCCGGGCGAGTTCCCCGACCAGCTCGAGCCGGGCCGCCACCGCGAGCTTCAGGATCCGGTCGGTCGAGCGCTGCGCAGCGGCGAGCGCCTCGGCACGCCGGTCCCCGTGGAAGTCCTGGAGCAGCTCGTTACGCTCCGCCATCAGCGCTTCGACCTCCGCCCAGCGGCTGCCCGCCGCGCACTCCTCGATTCGCCGGTGCAGCGTCTCGAGGTAGTCGAGCGACACGCGCTCGGTCGCGGCGGATTCGCCCATCGTCCCGGCAGCCGCGTCAGGCCGAGGCCGCGGCGGCTTCGGCGGCGACCTCGTCGCCGATCGCATCCCAGGCTTCCTTGACCTGGCGCATCAGGCCCGCGACCTCGGTGAGGATCGCCTCGTCGTTCTTCAGGTTGGCCTCGAGCAGGCGTCGCGTCATGTAGTCGTAGAGCGCGTCGAAGTTGCCGGACAGGGCCGAGTCGGCCTTGTGATTCAGGCTCACCTGCAGGCCGTTGACGATACTGATCGCGTCGCCGATGTGACGGCCCTTCTCCGCCACGGCGCCACGCTCCATGTGGCCACGGGCGATCGCGATTTTCGCGAGCACGCGTTCCATCATGAGCTGCACCAGCCGGTGCGGGCTCGCGGCCTCGACCGCGTGCTGGAGGTTCACCTGGCGATACTCCTGCATCGCCGCTGCGCCGCTCGTCTTCATCATTGCAGGCTCCCTGCCCGTTAAGCGTTGTTGTTGCCGCCCACCGTCGGCAGGTTCGCCAACTGCTGGGTCAGAAAGTTGCTCGTCGAGGTCAGCTGCGCGACCAGCGAGTCGAGCGCGTTGAACTGGCGCAGCAGGCGCGTCTCGAGCGAGGACAGGCGTTCCGCCAGGCGCTCGCGCTGCTCCGCGTAGTCCTCGATCGTGCGGTTCAGCCCGTCGGTGCGCGCCTCCAGCAGGCCCTCGTCGTCGAGGAAGGCCTCGACCCGTTCGAACAGCCGCTGCGCGTAGGCGCCGTCGGCGGCGAACAGCTGGCCGATGCCGGTGAAATCGTCCGCCAGCGCCGCGTCGAGCTCCTCGTCGACGATGCTCATCGTGCCGTCGAGCTCGATTTCGAGTCCCGCGTCACGCAGGGACCCGAAGGCCGCACCGACGCTGTCCACGCCCTCCGACATCTCGCGCCGCAGCTGGTCGCGGATGTTGCGCAGCGACGCGTCGCCGAGCAGCGGCCCGGCGATCTCGGTCTCCGCGTCGTAGGCCGACAGCTGGTCGAAGGTCGCCACGAGGTCGTTGTAGCTGTCGACGAAATCCTCGATCACGTTGCGTACCGCCGCGCTGTCGTTGTCGACGGAGAGTTTCTCGACGCTGCCGGGCGACGCCGCGACCAGCTCGAGAGTCAGGCCGTCGATCGCGCCGCTGATCGTGTTGTTCGCGCTGGTGATATCCAGGCCGTCGACGCGCACCAGCGCGTCGGCCGCGGCGACGGTTTCCGTCAGCGCGTTCAGGCCGTTGGCCGGGTCATACTCGAGCGCCGCGAGGCCGCCGTCGCCGCCGGCCTGGGTAACCGTGATGGTCTGCGCGGACCCGGTCTCCTCCGAGTTCAGCACGAGGTAGCTGCCGCTGTCGGCGTTGACGATCGTCGCGGTCACGCCGCTGTTGTCGCCTGCCGCATTGATCGCATCGCGGATGCCCGCGAGCGAGGAATTATCCGCGGTGATCTCGACGTCGAAGGCCTCGCCGCCGACGTCGATCGTCAGCGTGCCCTCGCCGACCGCCGTGTCCGCATCGGCGAAGGCGCCCGAGGTCAGGCGCTGCGCCGTCGCGAGGTTGACGACCTCTACGGCGTAGCTGCCGGGCAGCGCGCTCGTGCTCGCCGAGACCGAGAACAGGTCCTCGTTCGACGACGCCGCCTTGCGGCTCAGGAACTTGCCGATGTCCTGCATCAGGTCGAGCTGGTCACGGAACTGCGACAGCGCCGATTTCAGGGAGCCGTAGGCCGACAGCCGCGCCTGCGCCGAGGCCTCGCCGCGCGCGATGCGCTGCTCGGCCGGCTGGCCCTCGGCGGCCACCAGCTGGCTGACGAGCCCGCCGATGTCGAGTCCGGAGCCGATTCCTGCTGACGTGATACTGGCCATGCTTGCTGTCCCCTCGGTCTTCGATGAGTCCTGGCGCCGGGCGCCCCCTCACCGGGTATCCAATCTTCGTGCCAGAACGAGCCGCCGCGGCATTCTGCGCCGCTCAGACGACCTCGTCGTACAGGCGCACTTCGAGCGCGCCGTTTTCCTTCAAATACGGTGTGACTTTCTCCGGCGGGATCTGCCGGATGATTTCGCCGGTTTCCCGGTCCAGGACCTGGATCACCGAGCGTCCGCTCTCGAGGTTCACCTCGAAGCGCAGGTCGCGGCCGATGTTGCGGGCCGCGTCGTTCAGCTGTTTCGCGAGCGCGCCGAGGTCCGCTTTCGGGATCTCGACCGGCAGTACCTTGCCGGCCGGCGCCGGCTCATTGCCGCCCGCTGCCGGCGCGGCCTGCGGCCGCGACATCTCCAGTACCCGGAACGTTCCGGTGCCGGAGACCGTTTTAAGGGCTGTATCCGACATTGCCTTGCTCCTTCAGGGATCCCCGAGTGGCGACGTCCCTGTCGCCACCGCGGGGAAAGTTGTTGCTGCGCTTTCTTACTGCAGCAGACTCAGTGCCAGCTGCGGCTGGGCATTGGCCTGGGCCAGTACCGATACGCCGGCCTGCTGGAGGATCTGAGCCTTGGTCAGTGCCGCGGTCTCCGCCGCGAAGTCGGCGTCCTGGATCCGGCCGCGCGACGCCGCGAGGTTCTCGCTGACGGTCTGCAGGTTCACGATCGTCGACTCGAAGCGGTTCTGGATAGCACCCAGGTTGCCGCGCAGGCCGTTGACCGCGGTCAGCGCCGAGTCGATGCGGGCGATCGCGAAGTTCGCGTCCGCAACCGTGTCGACTGCAACGCCGGCCAGCGTCGTGGCCGTCGCAGCCGTCTCGTCAGCCGTGTTCAGCCCGTCGAGGCCGACCGTGTTGGTGCCGGCTGCCACGGTCTCGGTGAACGTGACGTCGCCGTTGTCGGACAGGACCTGCAGCTCGCCGGCGGCGCTGACGAAGGCCGAGATGCCGTCCAGCGAGGCCTCGTTGATCGTGTTGGCCGCGTCCTGCGCGCTCGCGCCGGCTGCGATGACCACCGAGCCGTACAGGTCGGCATCGACGCCGTCACCGAATTCCAGCGTGACGTCCTCGACGTTGGTCGCGTCGGACATGTCGAAGCCGGAGCCTTCCTCGGTGTTGACGGTGCCGATGGCAGCCGCCGTAACGTCGGTCGTCAGGCTGACCGAGATCGTGTCGCCGACGTTGGCGCCGACCTGGAAGGTCGCGGTGCCGAACGAGCCGTCGAGGACCTTGACGCCGTTGAAGTTGGTCTGCTTCGCGATGCGGTCGATTTCCGCGACGCGCTCCAGTACCTCGGCGTTCAGCGCAGCGCGGTCGGACGCCGAGTTCGTGGCGTTGACCGACTGCACGGCCAGCTCGCGGATGCGCTGCAGGTTGTTGGTCAGCTCACCGAGGGCAGACTCGGTCGTCTGCGCCAGCGAGATGCCGTCACTTGCGTTACGCACCGCCTGGTTCAGGCCGCGGATCTGCGTGGTGAAGCGCTCGGAGATCGCCAGGCCTGCAGCGTCGTCCTTCGCACTGTTGATTCGCAGGCCCGTCGACAGCCTCTCAAGTGACTGGTTGAGCAAGCCCTGCGAACGACTCAAATTACGTTGCGCATTCAGCGAAGCAACGTTTGTATTGATCGTCTGTGCCATGTCATTTACTCCTGGTTGAATATCCCCGACCCGGTGTAGCTGGTCGGGTCGCTTTCGCACGGCTCGCGAAATTCTTCGCTACCGCCTTACGCAGGAGTTATCGGTGCCGTTCGGCTTTTCTTTAGCATTCCCGGAGCAGATCCCGGAAAAAAATCAAGCCGCGCACCGACAGAAAGGCAGGTTTCTTTAGCGGCTGTTCGCCGATTCGTGACGGGCGTCACACTTCGGCGCGCAGCGCTTACAGGTAGTTGAACAGCGACAGCGACTGGGTTCGCACGAAGGTCTGCTGCGCCGCCTCGAGCGTGGTCGCCTGGATCGACAGGCGCGACAGCGCCTCGGCGTAGTCGAGGTCCTCGATGCCGGACACGGTGCTCTGTATCGTCAGCGAAAGCGACGCGTTGGTGTCCGCCTGCGACTCGATGGCCGCGAGGCGCGTGCCGACCTGGGTCCGCACGTCGAGAATCTGCCCAATCGCCTGGTCGAGGTCCGCGAGCGCGCCGTTGACGCCGTTATGCAGCGCCGCACGCGCCGCCGCGTCGTCGGCCGGCGTCTCGAGTACGCCGGCCAGCTCGGCGACGATGCCGAACAGGTCGCGGTTGCGGCTCGGCTCCACGACGAAATCGTCCCCGGCCGCGGGGCTGCCCTCGAGCGTCACCTCGATGCCGCGAAACGCGATCGAGGCGCCCGGGGTGTAGGCCCCCGACGTGACCGCGGCGCCGCCGGAGTCGAGCACGTCGTAGCTGCCCGGGGCCGTAAAGCGAATCGTGTAGGTATCACGGTCGTACTGCGCCGGGTCGAGCACGCTGCCCGGCCCGAGCACGCCGTCGCCGCTGTTGGTCGCGACGGCACGCGTAGAAAAGGTACCGTTACCGTCCTTGACCGAGAAGAACACGTCCGCGCCGGAATCGCCGTCGGGTATCTGCCGGTCCTCGCCGATCTGGATCAGCCGCTGTCCCTGGTCGCCGTTGTAGACCCAGGCGCCGCCGGCCACGCTGACCGGCGCCGTCGTGTCGCGGGTGCCCGCGAACAGGTAGCGGCCGGTGCCGTCGCGCTGGTTCGCCAGCGCGACCAGCTGGTCGATGCGCTCGCGCATCTCGGCCGCGATCTGCCGCCGGCCCTCGGCCGACTGCGTGTCGTTGTTGGCCTGGATCGCCAGCTCGCGCACGCGCTGCAGCACGTCGTTGACGCTGACGAGCGCGGTCTCCTCGAAGTTGAGCCGGTTGCGCGCGATCTCGCCGTTGCGGTCGAACTGCTCGATGCGCGCGAGCGACTCGCGCAGCTCCAGCGAACGGGCCGCGGCGATCGGGTCGTCGGACGGCGCCAGCAGGCGCCGGCCCGTGGAAATCTGCTGCTGCGTGCGGTCCAGGCCGGCCTGGATCCGCTGCATCATGTCGAGGCCGCGCTGGAAGGCGCTGTAGGTCGAGATGCGCACTTTCTACCTCCGGGTCGCCGCCAGCAGCGTTTCGAACAGCGTGTTGGCGACGCTGACCACCTGCGCCACGGCCTGGTAGGCCTGCTGGTAGCGCACGAGGTTGGCCGCCTCCTCGTCCAGGTTGACGCCGGACTTCGACAGCTGCGCGTTCTCGGCATTGGCGAGCACGACGCCCTGCGCGGCGTAGTTCGCCTGCACCTGGCGGGTGGCGCTGCCGACGTTCGCGACCAGGCGGCCGTAGCTCTCGTTGATGCTGACCGTGCCGCCGTCGAGGATGCCGATGGCCTGCACGTCGGCGAGCTTGAGCCCGTTGCGGTTGTCGCCGGTCGCGCCGCTGTTCGCTTCGAGCGTGAAACGGTCGCCGACGGCCGGCGTGCCGGTAATCGTGAACTGCGAGCCGTTGACCGTGATCGGGTCGCCGCTAACGTAGGCGAAGGAGCCCGCGCCGTTGATCGAGTAGGTCGACGGGCCGGTGAACTCGATGACGGCGGTCGCCAGCAGCCCCGGGTCGTCCTGGTCGACGACCTCGCTCGCCGTGATCTGCCCGTCGCCCAGGTTGGCGAGATCCGCGCTGGTACGCGTCGGCGCCGCCATGGCAATTGCCTGCGGGTCGTCGATCGCGCGCGCGAGGGTCGCGGTCGAGTCCGCGGCCGGGCGAATCAGCAACTGGTCGCCGGCGGCCGGCGCACCGCCGGTCACGATCGCAAGTCCGTCGGCCAGGAACGGGTCGCCGGCCGTGCCGCTGCCGGTCATCGCCACGGCCTGCCCCGTGTCGGCATTCGTGAGGCTGTAGTTCGTGCCGTCGAAGCTCAACAGGTATTCGCCGGCAGCCAGTGCGCCCACGTCGTCGATCGTAACGCTCGCTGTGCCGCTGCCCGAGTTGTTCGACGAGGTCAGCACCGCCGGCGGAGCTATCGAGAAGAAATCGCCGCCGAGATTGCCGTACAGGTCCATTCCGGCGCCGTGCTGTTCGTTGAAGCTCGCTGCCAGCGCCTGCGCGGTCTCGCCGAGCGATTGCCGTGCCGGGTCGAGCATCTGGCCGCGGAAGTCGAGGAGTCCCCCGAGGCGTCCGCCGGTCAGCGCATTGCCGATCGGCACCTGCCCGCTCGCGCTGACGAAGGCCACCTCGGAGCGGGTCGGGTCGAACTCGTTCGGCACGGTCGCGAGCGTGCGCGCCTCGTTGCCGATGACCAGGCTCTGGCCGCTGCCGATGAACACGTTCATCGAGCCGTCGTCCTGCATCACCGTGTTGACCGAGACCAGCCCGGACAGGTCGCGGACCAGCAGGTCGCGCTGGTCCAGCAGGTCGTTCGGCGGCTGCCCGGTGCGGGCGCGGCCCACCGTGATCTGTTCGTTCAGCTCCGCGATCTGCTCCGCGAGCTGGTTGATCTCGCCGACCGCCGCGCCGATGCGCTGGTTGACCTCGGCGTCCATCGCCGACAGCTGCCGGTCGAGTTCCGCGAAGCGCAGCACCAGGCCGTCGGCCTCGCCGAGCAGCGCCTGGCGGGTCGGCAGCGAGGCCGGGTCGTTCGCGATGTCCTGCACCGCGTTGAAAAAGCTCGTGAGCTGGGCATTGAGGCCGGTCGCCGGGTCCGCGAGCAGCGTGTCCAGCCGCCCGGCCAGCTCGTTCATCGCCTCGAAGCGCGCATGGCTGGTTGTGCTCGCCTGCAGCTGCTGGCCGATGATGTCGTCGTAGACGCGCCGGATCGTGACGATCTTGGTGCCGGTGCCGATGTAGCCGGTCGCGGCGCCCTGGCCTTCCCGGGTCGAGAACTCGGCACGCTGCCGGCTGTAGCCCTCGGTGTTTACGTTGGCGATGTTGTGACCGGTCATCTCCATCGCGCGCTGGAACGCGATCATGCCGCTCAAAGCTGTGGACAAGGGATCAGGCATCGGTCATTCCTCGGGCGTCAGTCGCCATCGACGGACGTCGTCCCCGCCGTTATCGGCGCGGGCGACGAATTCTTGAGCCGGGCGAGCGCGCGCTGCATCGTGTCGCTGTCGCGCACCCGCTCGATTTTCTCCGCGTAGCGCGGGTCGGTTGCGTAGCCGGCCTCGGCCAGCGCCGCGGCGAAGCCGGCCGTGTCGCCGGCGCGGCCGCGTGCGTCGCGGTAGCGCTCGCCGGCGATCAGGTTCGCATAGTCGTCGAAAGCCGCGGCCAGGTCCGGGTAGGCGCGGAAACGCTCCGTCCGCCTGCGCGCGACGCCGTCCTCGAACTCGAGCGTCGGTTTCGCGACGCTGTCGCCCCGCCAGCTGCCCCCGGCCTTGATGCCGAACAGGTTGTAGCTCGGCTCGCCGTCGCCGCGGCGCGGGACGTGCCGGCCCCAGCCGGTCTCGAGCGCCGCCTGGGCGATCAGCGCCTCGGGCGCTACGCCCAGGCGCCTGCCGGCGCGCTCGGCATGCGGCCAGACCTCGGCCACGAAGTCGCCGGGCTCCTCCCAGGACGGTAGCGCGGCGCCCGCGCCGCGCGCGGGCGGCGTGGCGTAGCCGGCCGGTGCCAGCGGCAGCGCCGCGGCCTCGCCGCCGAGCTGGCGCACCAGCATCTCGGCCAGGCCGATGCCGCGGCCGCTCGCCATTTCGAGCGAGATCTGCTGGTCGAACATGTCCTGGTACATGTCCATCTGGTCGGAGCCGAACAGCGGCTCGGCCAGCTCCGCGCCGCGCATGTTCTTCAGCAGCGACTGGACGAACAGGGCCTCGAACTGCGTCGCGACCTCGCGCAGCGCGGCCGGGTCGTTACGGTCCGCGTCGGCGCGCAGGTCCGTGAACTGGCCGAAGTCGGTGATCGCGGCGGTCATCGTTCGCGGCCGTCAGATGACGAGCAGCTCCGCGCGCAGCGCGCCGGCCTGCTTCAGGGCCTCGAGGATCGCGACGAGGTCGCCCGGGGCCGCGCCGACGCGATTCACGGTACGCACGATTTCGTCGAGGCTCGTGCCGGGCTCGAACAGGAACATGCTCGATTCCTCCTCGGTGATCGACACTGTCGAACTCGGCACGACGACGGTCTCGCCGGCGTCGGAAAAGGGCGCAAGCGGCTGGCTGACCAGCGGCTGCTCGCTGATCGTCACGACCAGCGAGCCGTGCGACACGGCGGCCGGCGACACCCTGACCTCGGAACCGATCACCACCGTGCCGGTGCGCGAATTGATGATCACCTTGGCCGCGGCCTGGCCGGGATCGACGTCGAGGTTCTCGAGGTAGGACAGGAACGACGTGCGCTGCCCGGGGTCGGCCGGCGCCTGCACGCTGACCGTGACCGCGTCCATCGCGAGCGCGGTGTTGCCGCCCAGCGTCTCGTTGATCAGCGTCGCGAGCCGGTGCGAGGTCGTAAAGTCGGGCTGGTGCAGGTTCAGCAGGATCGTGTCGCGCGCGTGGAAGTCGCTCGGCACCGCGCGCTCGACCGTGGCGCCGTTCGGGATGCGGCCGGCGCTCGGGATGTTGACCGTCACGCGCGAGCCGTCGTTGCCGCTCGCGCCGAAACCGCCGACGACGAGATTACCCTGGGCCACCGCGTACACGTTGCCGTCGGCGCCGCGCAGCGGGGCCATCAGCAGCGCGCCGCCGCGCAGGCTCTTCGCGTTGCCGATCGAGGACACCGTGACGTCGATCATCTGCCCGGGCTTCGCGAACGGCGGCAGGTCGGCGTGCACGGTCACGGCTGCGACGTTCTTGAGCTGCAGGCTCGTGCCGGGCGGGATCGTGACCCCGAACTGGGTCAGCATGTTCTTGATGCTCTGCACCGTGAACGGCGTCTGGCTGGTCTGGTCGCCCGTGCCGTTCAGGCCGACGACGAGCCCGTAACCGGCGAGCTGGTTGTTGCGCACGCCGGAGACGCTGGCGAGATCCTTGACGCGATCGGCCTTGGCCGGTGCGATGCCGAGCATGGCAATCGCGAAGCAGGCGCCCAGGGCGCGTGCGGACTTGCGGGCGATGCTGTTCATGGCCGCCCTCCTCAGAAAGGTGACAGCACGGAGTGGAAGAAGCGCGCGAACGGACCCATCCGGTTCGCCGCCGCCAGCACGCCCTTGCTGCTGTAGGTAATGCGCGCATCGGCGACCTTCGCCGAGGGCACGGAGTTGTCCGGCTCGATGTCATAGGGCCTGATGATGCCGTCAACGCGTATGAACTCGTTGCCCTGGTTCAACAGCACGCGCTTTTCGCCGCGAATCCGCAGGTTGCCGTTCGCGAGGCGCTCGACGACCGTGACGGTCACGTTGCCCTGCAGGCTGTTCGACTGGTTGGAGGTGCCGGAGCCGTCGAAGGCCTGTTCGCCGGACAGCGAGCCATCGAACAGCGCCGTGCCGTTGCGGGTCACCGGCCGGCCGAGAAAGGTCGGCGTCGTGAAGCTCGCCTCGGTCGATTTCGACGTGCTGGTGTTCGACTGCAGCGACGCGGCCGTGCTTTCGACCAGGCGCACGGTCAGGATGTCGCCGACGCGCGCCGCGCGCAGGTCCTCGAACAGCCGCGCGGCGCCGCCGTCGCGATAGATTGCGCCGCTGGTCGGCGCCGGCAGTTCCGGCAGCACCGGGGCCGGCGGCTCGTAGGGATCGCGCAGCTGCTCGATCCTCGCGCAGCCGGCCGCCAGCAACAGGGCCGTGGCCGCCAGCAGCGCGCGGGTCAGTTTCGTCGGTGCGTCGGGACTCATGCGGCCGGTCCTCACAGGTTGTTGTTCAGGTACTGCATCATCTGGTCGTTGGTCGAGATGGCCTTCGAGTTCATCTCGTAGGCACGCTGGGTCTCGATCATGCTGACCAGTTCCGACACGACGTTGACGTTCGAACCCTCGAGCGCGCCCTGGATCAGCGAGCCGAAGCCGTCGAGGCCCGGCGTGCCGGTCTGCGGCGTGCCGCTTGCCGCGGTCTCGATGTACAGGTTCTCGCCCACCGACTGCAGGCCGGTCGGGTTGATGAAGTCCACCGTCTCGAGCGTACCGACCTGGGCCGGCGTCGCCTGGCCCGGCAGTCGCACGCTGACCGTGCCGTCGGTTCCGATCGTGACGCTCTGCGCGCCTTCCGGCACGACGATGCTCGGCTGGATGCGGTAGCCGCTCGCCGTGACCAGCTCGCCCTCGGCGTTCTTCTGGAAACTGCCGTCGCGTGTATAGCCGAGGTTGCCGTCCGGCATCAGCACCTGGAAGAAGCCGCGGCCGTTGATCGCGACGTCGAGCGCGTTCTCGGTCTGCAGCACGCTGCCCTGCGTGTGCAGTTTCTCGGTCGCGACGATGCGCACGCCGGTACCGACGTTCATGCCCGAGGGCAGCTCGGTATCCTGCGACGACTGGCCGCCGGCCTGGCGGACGTTCTGGTACAGCAGGTCCTCGAACACGGCCCGGTCCTGCTTGAAACCGGTCGTGTTGACGTTGGCGAGGTTGTTCGAAACGACCGACATGCGCGACTGCTGCGCGTCGAGGCCGGTCTTGGCAATCCACAGTGCCTGGTTCATGGCGTTACTCCTTCAACTCCGGATCGATTACGGCATCCGCAGCAGGCGGGCGGCCGAATCGGCATTTTCCTTGGCGGTCTTCATCGCATTGACCTGCATCTCGTACTGACGGGACAGCTCGATCATGTTGACCAGCGTCATTGCGACATTGACGTTGCTCTGCTCGAGCGCTCCCGCCGTGATCGTGACCGAGGCGTCCGCCGGCGCGGCCTCGCCGTCCGGCAGGTGCAGCAGCCCGTCCTCGCCCTTCTCCAGGCGCTTGACGTCCGGGTTCACGAGCTTGATGCGGTCGACGTTGACGAGAGCCTCGGGGCCCTGGCCGAGCGGCTGCACGGTCACGCTGCCGTCCGCGCCGATCGTCAGGCTGACGTTCGGCGGCACGGCAACCGGCCCGCCGTCTCCGAGCACGAGGTGGCCCGCGCCGTTCGACAGCAGGCCGCCCGAGTTCACGCGCAGGTCGCCGGCGCGCGTGTAGGCTTCGCTGCCGTCGGGCGCCTGCACGGCGATGAAGCCGTGGCCCTTGATCGCGATGTCGAGATCGCGCCCGGTGGTGGCGACGGCGCCCTGCGCCAGGTCGGTGCCGAAGGCCTCGACCACCGCGTTGACCCGCGAGGCCGCGCCCGGCCCTTCGACCGGGCGCGAACTGAACGCGTGCAGGTCGGCACGGAAGCCGCTCGTGGAAATGTTGGCGAGGTTGTTGCTGTTGATGGCCTGCGCGTATTCGGTTTGCTTCGCGCCGGTCATCGCCAGGTAGATCATTTCGTCCATGAGCCTGCTCCGTCAGCCAATGCCCGCCTTAGCGGATGTTGATGACCGTCTGGGTCACCTGGTCCGCGGCCTCGATCATCTGCGCGTTCGCCTGGAAGTTGCGCTGCGCCGTGATCATCTGCACGAGCTGTGCGGTCAGGTCGACGTTCGAGGCTTCGAGGCCGCCGGACTGGATGCTGCCGAACGAAGCCGTGCCGGCTTCACCGAGCAGCACGCTGCCGGACTGGAAGGACTCGGCCCAGTTCGTGTCGCCGACCTGCTGCAGGCCCTGCGGGTTGACGAAGTTCGCGAGCGCCACCTTGCCGAGCGACGAGGACTGGCCGTTCGTGAAGCGCGCGTAGACAATGCCTTCCGGATCGACACTGACGCCCGTCAGCCGGCCCGTCGTGAAGCCGTCCTGCGACAGGGAATTGACGCCGAACGCGCTGCCGTACTGAGTGGCCGTCGAGAAATCGAGCGTCAGGTCGATGTCCGCCGCGCCGGTGGTCGGCGTGTACGGGTTCAGCGCCATCTGGCCGTTGGCCGGCGTACTCAGGCTGCCGTCGTTGTTGAACACGAGCTGCGAGGTGCCGGTAACGGTCGTGCCGTCGATCTCGAACTGAGTGTTCCAGACGTTGGCGGCCGCATCCTTGATGAAGAACACCGTTGCCGTGTGTGCCGAGCCCAGCGAGTCGTAGACCGTGATCGAGGTCGTGTGATTGAAACTCGACGGGTCGGTCGGATCGAAAACCGGGTTCGTCGGCACCGGCGCGTTGGCCGGCAGGTTCAGGCCGAAGTCCGCGGTGGTGCTCGCCTGCGGCGGGTTCGCGCCGATCGTCAGCTGCAGGTCCGTCGGCGAACCGGTATTGAACAGGCCATTGCCGGCAAACGGGTAGGCCTGCAGACGGGCGCCGTCGGAGTTGACGACGTAACCCTGGTTGTCCACGCCGAAGGCGCCGGCGCGGCTGTAGGTGCGGGCGCCGTTGTCGGACAGGACGAAGAAGCCCTCGCCGCCGATCGCGAGATCGAGCGCGTTGTCGGTGAAATCGATGTTGCCCTGCGTGAACTGCTGCGAGACCTGCGACAGGCGCACGCCGCTGCCGGAAGCGCTCGAGCCGACGCTCTGCGTGCCGACGGCGAAGACCTCGGCGAACTCGGCGCGCGACTCCTTGAAGCCGGTCGTGTTGACGTTGGCGACGTTGTTCGCCGTGACTTCGAGGTCCGACGATGCGGCATTGAGGCCGCTCAGTGCTATGGCGAATGGCATGGATGTTCTCCTTGGTGAATTCCGTGTCGGTCTGTCGTGTCCGTTAAGTAATGCGGCGTACGCTGGCCAGCGACAGCTCGCCACCGCCCGCGAGATTCAGCGTCAGGCCGGCGCCGCCGCGGCCCAGCGTGACGCTGTCGATAGTCGATTCGAGCAGCACCGGGGCGCTCTCGACCTGGTTGCCGCGCAGGCTGCGCGCGACGACCTGGTAATTGCCGGCGGGCACGCTGGCGCCGCTGTCGTCGCGGCCGTCCCAGGTAAATTCCGCGAGGCCCGCGTTCTGCTGGCCGAGGTCGAGGCGCCGTACGAGCTGCCCGCTCGCGTCCACGATCTCGACCTGCACGGCGCCCGCACTCGCCGTCAACTCGACGCTGCCGCTGAGCTCGCCACCGTCGGCGAGCCAGCCGCTGCCGGTTTCCGCGAGCACGCGGCGGCCGACGAGGTTCGCTGCCTGCAGCGCCTGGTCGGACTGGATCGACGCCTGCAGGCCGGCGAACGCGCCGTTCAGCTCGTCGATGCCGCTCACGGTGCCGAACTGCGCGAGCTGCCCCAGGAACTCGCCGTTTTCCATCGGCTGGAACGGGTCCTGGTTGCGAAACTGCGCGATCATCAGCTTCATGAAATCTTCCTGGCCGAGCTCGGAGCGCTCACGGTCGTCCTGCACCGGCGGCGCGAAGCCCAGGCCCTCGAAAGGATTGATCGTGGTCATCAGTCGTTATCCTCAGCGGCCGAGCGTCAGCGTCTGCAGCAGCAGGTCGCGGGTCGTGTTGATCATGTCGACGGAGTTCTGGTAGGAGCGCGAGGCCGACATCATGTTGACCATCTCCTCGACCGTCGAAACGTTGCTGACGTAGACGTTGCCGTTCTCGTCGGCATCCGGGTGGTCCGGGCGGTACTGGACCTCGAGCGGTGCCTGGCTCTCGCTGATCCCCGCGAGGCGCACCCCGGACACGCCGGACTGCGAGGCCAGCGCGTCGTCGAAGCTGCGGAACACCGGCTGTTTCGCGCGGTAGACCTTGTCGGCATCGCCGTGGACGCTGCCGGCATTGGCGAGATTGCTCGCCGTGACGTTGAGGCGCACGGACTGCGCGTTCATGGCGCTGCCGGCGACGTCGAAAACCTTGAACAATGACATTACTCGCCTCCCTTGATGGCGTAGCGCAGGCGCGAAATCGTCCCGCCCAGGAACTGCAGGCTCGCCCGGTACTGCACGGCGTTCTCGGCGAACGCGGCCTGCTCGACGTCGGACTGCACCGTGTTGCCGTCGAGCGACGGCTGCGTCGGCACGCGGTAGCGGACGTCAGCGCCGGTCGCGTGCGTGCCCGCGGGCTGCAGATGCCCCGGCGCCGTCGCCTTCAGGGCCGGCTGCGACGCACTCGCCTGCCGCAGCGCGGCGGCGAAGTCGATGTCGCGGGCCTTGTAGTTCGGCGTGTCGGCGTTCGCGATATTCGACGACAGGACCTCGTTGCGCAGCGCGCGCAGCTTCAAGGCCTGCTCGTGGAGGGCGAATCCGGGAATCTTCATGTCCGTCGGTCCTGCCTGTCGTTTGCACCGGGGATAGCGCCGGATGCTCGCGACAGGGACTATGCAACTGCCATGCCAAACCACGTCCAGGCCAGCGGCGGCGGCGCCGCGCTAAAGTTTCGCGGCCGGCGGCCGATACGCCCCGACCGGCCCGCCCGGCAAGCGCTTGCCGCCCGGCCGGCAAGGCCTTGCAGAGCGCCGGCCGCCCGCGCGGCAGGCCGCGCGCCCGCCGCCTGGTGGCACGCGAATTGCACCTGTACGTGCTGACTTTCACCGCGCAAGGCCCGCCGCCACGGGGGCTGCCCGCGCCGCACGGCGGACCGCAGACATGAGCAGACCGGACAAGCAACGCCCGAGACCAGGAATCGTCGGCTTATTGACGGCGGGCGCCGCAGGGCGTCGCCGAACCGACGCGCCGGCCCGGCTCGGCGTCGTCGCCTGCCTATTAATAAGTGCGGCTGCCATCGCGGCCGAACGCCAGCCGCTCGCCGACGTCGAGCGCGCGGCGGAGGCCTTCGTGGCCGGCGACGCGGCCGGGCACGCAGCCGAGGCGGCGCCGCTCGACCGGCGGCTCAACCTGCCGCGCTGCGACCGGCCTCTCGAGCCATTCCTGCGCGCCGGCGCGCGGGTGCAGAAGCGGACCGTCGTCGGCGTCCGCTGCAGCGGCAGCCGCCCGTGGAAGGTTTACGTACCGGTCACGCTGGCGGTGAGCGGCGAGGTGCTGGTCCTGAAGCACCCGCTGCCGCGTGGCCACGTGCTCGGCGAGTCCGACCTGGCCGTCGAACGCCGCGACCTGTCGCGGCTACCGGCCGGCTACGCGACCGAAGCGGCGGCCGTCGTCGGCCTGCGCCTGAAGCACTCGCTCAGGGCCGGCGCCGTCGTGACGCCGGGGGCGCTGGTCGCGAGGACGCTGATCCGCCGCGGCCAGGCCGTCACGCTGGCCGCCGCGAACGACGCGGTGCGGATCCGGGTCGCGGGCAAGGCCCTGATGGACGGCGCGCTGAACCAGCGGATCCGGGTCGAGAATTCGAGCTCGGGCCGCATCGTCGAGGGCATCGTGCGTTCCGCCGAGCTGGTCGAGGTGCTGGTGCCGTGAGGGTCCCGGGGCGTGCGCGAAATTTTTTCGCGGATTTCGTTAAAGTCCCGGCCGGGCCTGCCGATAGCCTGCATGACGAGCAATGAATGCCGAGGGTTGGGATTATGTCTAACACGATCAAACCGGTGGATAACGCCATGCTGACGAAGATAGGTGACAAGATTGGGAGCGCGAAGGAGGCGCTGTCGACGAGCGGTGCACACCGCGTCGACAGCCAGCCGTCCGGCGGCACCGCGGCGAAGAGCGAGACCGTGGAGCTGACCTCAGGCGCGCAGCTGCTGGAAAGGCTCGAGAAAAACCTGGCGTCGCTGCCGGACATCGACCCTGCGCGGGTCGACGCGGTGAAGACCGCGATCGCCAGCGGCGACTACCGCATCGACGCCGAGAAGATCGCGGACGCGCTGCTGCGCTTCGACCGCGAGTTCGACCGCTGATCATGACGGCACCGCTTGCAGGTGACGACGTCGTGCGCGCGCTGCTGGACGACGGCTATCGCTCGGCCCTGGCCCTTGCCGGGGACCTGCGCGCCGAGCTCGACGCGCTGGAGGCCGAGGACCTCGACGCGCTGCGGGCGGCCGCGGCGGCGAAACGCGCGCAGCTCGAGGCGCTCGAGGCTGTCGAAGCCCGGCGCATGGCCCTGCTCGCGGAGCGCGGCCTCGGCGACGACACCGACGGCATGCAGGCGCTGCTCGGCGACGACGACGGGCTGGCGCGCCAGTGGCGTCGCTACCTGAAGGTGGCGGACGACTGCCAGCGCGCCAACCTGACCAACGGCGCCGTGATCCGGCTGCGGCAGCAGCAGGTAACGAGCGCCCTCGCCGTCCTGGCCGGCGGCGAGACCGGGATCTACGGCCCCGGGGGCACTGAACGGCCCGCGGCTTCGCGAACGCTCGCGGAAGCCTGACCTAAACACGCACTCACGGACGAGGCCAGAACCATGCTGATCATCAGCCGCAAGGACGCCGAATCGATACTGATCCGCCCGGCCGACGGGGTGGATCCGCAGCTGACGCTGGCCGAGCTGTTCGCGCAGGGACCGATCGAGATCACCGTGTTCGGGGCGACCGGCAACCGCGTGAAAATGGGCGTCCAGGCCCCGACCGAGCTCAGCATCTGGCGCAAGGACGCCCCGAAGACGGCCGCGGCCTGAACGCCGCGCCCGGCCAGCCGGCGCGCAAACCCTTGTTTTAAATTATTTTTCCCGATCGGCACCGGCGCGCGGCGTTTTTGCTGCATTGCGTCAAAAAATCCTTGACATCCGCCCCGCGAGGCCCTATTGTGCGTCGCAACATTTGTTGCACCGCACAAACGGAGCCCGATCCATGAACAAACAGCTCGAGAATTCCGCAGAACTGATCGAGGACGGCGCCGGCGAAATCGCCGCCGGTGCCCGCGCCGGCCTGAAGGGCCTGGTCAGCAGCGCCCGTGACGGCGGCCGCCGTGCCGCCGAGACCGTCCGCGGCGGCAAGCAGCCGCTGAACACGCTGACCGGTGTCGGCCTGAAGCTGTCGGCCGTCTCGCACCGCACCACCGAACGCGTACTGAAGCAGCAGACGGCAATGGCCGCGAACCAGCTCGACCTGCTCGCCGAGCGCATCAACGCGGCGGCCGACGCCAGTTGCCTGCGCGACCTCGTCCGCCGCCAGATCCGGCTGACGCCGGAGCAGTTCTCGCGCCTCGGCAGCGATGCGCGCGAGTCCTTCAAGATCCTGGCGAACGGCGGCAGCGAGGCACGCGAGGTCATTCGCGGCGCCTACGGCGAGCTGACCGGCAAGCGCCCGGCACCGCGCCGCAAGGCGTCGAAGGCGGCATCCAAGGCCGCCTCGACGGCGAAGTCGGCCAAGAAGACCGCACGCAAGAAAGCCAAGAAAGTCGCCAAGAAGGCCAAGGCAGCCGCCAGCGCCTGAAGACAGGTATTGATCACCCCGGGGTCCTCAAGGACCGAGTGATCAAGGCGAAACCGCCAGCGTCCCCCCCGGCGCTGGCGGTTTTTTTTTGCCCCGCGCGCTCGCCCGCTCCGGGAAAACGCACCGAGACACCCCGGGCGGACTCTGCAATAATGCCGCCCCTGCGCGGCCTGCAGGCCCGCCGGGACAACGACCGGAAAAAACCACGAGCAGGGAGCGGAACGCGGTATGACCACGACGCTGAACAGCCTGAAAGACTGGGTCGACGAAGTCGCGAAACTGACGAAACCGGACGCCATCCACTGGTGCGACGGCAGCGACGCCGAGAACGAGCAGCTGATCGGGCAGATGCTTGCGGACGGAACGCTGGTCCGGCTCGACGAGGACCGCTACCCGAACTGCTACCTGCACCGCTCCGACCCCTCCGACGTCGCGCGGGTCGAACACCTGACCTTCGTCTGCACCCGCGACGCCGAGGATGCGGGCCCGAACAACAACTGGATGGCGCCCGCCGAAGCGCACGAGAAGATCGACGCCCTGTTCGACGGCGCGATGCGGGGGCGCACGCTGTACGTCATCCCCTACTGCATGGGTCCGATCGATTCGCCCTACGCGCGGCTCGGCGTCGAGATCACCGACAGCCCCTACGTCGTCGTCAACATGCGGCTCATGACCCGCATGGGCAAGGCCGCACTCGCCCGCATCGAGCGCGAGGGCCGCTTCGTGCGCGGCCTGCACTCGACCGGCGACCTGGATCCGGAAAGGCGCTTCATCATGCACTTTCCCGAGGAGCTGACGATCAAGAGCATCGGCTCCGGCTACGGTGGCAACGCGCTGCTCGGCAAGAAGTGCCACGCGCTGCGCATCGCCAGCTGGCAGGCCCGGCAGGAAGGCTGGCTGGCAGCGCACACGCTGAGCGTCGGCGTCGAGAACCCGCAAGCCGAGCCGCAGTACCCGCCCTGCGCATCCCCGTCCGCCCGCCACACGCCCCACCTCCCAATGCTGATCCCGCCCGCGTCGCAACCCGGCTGGAAAATCTGGACGCTCGGCGACGACATCGCCTGGCTGCACCTCGACGGCGAGGGCCGGCTGCGCGCGATCAACCCCGAGGCCGGGTACTTCGGCGTCGTGCCGGGCACGAACGCGAAGACCAACAAGAACGCCTACGACATGATCCGGCAGGACACGATCTTCACCAACGTCGCGACGACCGCGGACAACGAGCCGTGGTGGGAAGACAAGAAGACCGGCGAACCCGCCGTGGACTGGCGCGGCGAGGACTACACGCCCGGCAACGGGGCCGCCGCGCACCCGAATTCACGCTTCACGGTGTCGGCGAAGCAGAACCCGAGCTACTCGACGCTCGCGGAAGCGCCGGACGGGGTGCCGATATCGGCGCTGGTGTTCGGCGGCCGTCGCAAGGAACTCGCGCCGCTGGTCTACGAGGCACGCAACTGGCGCCACGGCGTGCTCGTCGGGGCCGGCGTGGCCTCGGAAACGACCGCGGCGGCGACCGGCGACGTCGGCGTGGTGCGCCGCGACCCGATGGCCCTGAAGCCGTTTTGTCGCTACCACTTCGCGGACTACTGGGCACACTGCCTGTCATTCGAGGGGCGCTCGGAGCGCCTGCCGCGCATTTTCCACGTCAACTGGTTCCGCCAGGACGCCGGCGGTCGTTTCCTGTGGCCGGGCTTCGGCGAGAACCTGCGCGTGCTGCGCTGGATCATCGACCGCTGCGAGAACCGGGTCGACGCGCGCGAGACGCCGATCGGCCTGCTGCCGCACGCCGACGACATCGACACGCGCGAGCTCGACATCGATCGGGCGACCCTGGAGGCCCTGCTGGCCGTGGACCCGGACCAGTGGCAGGCAGAGATGGATGCTGTGGGCGAATACCTGCAGAGTTACGGCAGCCGCCTGCCGGAGACGCTGCGCGAGGAACACCGCCGCGTCGTCGACGCGCTGAAGAGCGCCTGAGCTCCGCGGCGCGGGTCCGTCAGGACTCGCAGATGAAGTGAATCGCCAGCGGCGTGCCGGGCTTGGCGACCCTGCCGAGACCGATGATGCCCTCGCCCGACAGCTCCGTGCTGTCGCGGCGGACAAAGGTCTCCTCGCCCTTGACGTTCTGCAGGAAGGTACCGTTGGTACTCTGGTCGACCAGGATGAACTTGCCCCGCCGCATTTCTATCTTGGCATGGATGCGTGATATCAGGTTGCCCTTGATCACGAGGTCATTGTCGTCCGCGCGGCCGATGTTGATGCTCTTCTTGCGATCGTTGACGACGACGGTCTGCTCGCGGAACGACAGCGTCAGCTTGTTCGCCTTGCGGGCCTTGTTGTCCCACTCGATCGTCGGCAGCATGCTGGTCGCTTCCTCGGGCTGCCAGACCAGCTCGTAGAGCGCCACCTCGTCGAGCCGGCCGCGCACCGTCGCGACGTCGATCTGGCGGGTCTGCGACTTCCATTCCTCGCTCATACGCTCGACCGAGCTGCCGGAGATGACGATCTGGCGCGCCTTGGCCTGCGAGGTCATGCGGTTCGCGGTATGCACGGCCGCGCCGAAGATGTCGTTGTGCTCGCGGACCACCGGGCCGAAATGGCAGCCGATGCGAATGGACACCGGGATTTCGTCCTCCCCGTCCCCGCCCGAAATGCGCGTCTGCATCTGGGTCGCGGCGCCCATCGCCTCGTCGATCGTCGGGAAGGTCGACATGACCTCGTCGCCGATGGTCTTGATGACAGTGCCGTTCCACTGCCCGGTGGATTCCTTCATGACGCCCAGGCAGTGAGCCACGGTCTCGCTGGCCTTGGTGTCGCCGAACTTGTCGTAGAGCTGGGTGCTGCCGACGACGTCCGCGAACAGTATCGCCACTTCGAGATCTTTAGCCATCTGCTCCTGGTCCACTGAGCTGCCGCCGCCGCTGTCCGGCCGTGCGGGGATTATAGGCGCTGGGCCCGCCGCTGACATGCGCGGATTCACAGCGCCGCAGGCGCTGAAGAAGGTTGCCCAAGCACTTATAAACTAAACTATTTCTCGGCGACAATATAGGCTATCCAGGCCAGGTCCGCCTCGCCGCGCTGCTCCGGCGTGAATTCGCCGTTGCCCTCGCCGTCCTCGTCCTCGCCCTCCCAGTACACGGTGACCTTGCGGAAGCCGGCCTCGAGCATGATGTCGCGGATCTCGGGCGCCGAATACAGCCGCCATTCGTAGGTGAAGGCGTCCTTGATCTTCGAGCCGTCCCTGAACTTGAAGTGGATCGCGCAGCGCATCCAGTTGGTCACCGGGTGGAACTCGGCCTGGTCCCAGACGTAGGTGAAGCCGTGTTCCTTGAATTTCGTCTTTTCCTTCGTTTCCTCCTGCGCCTCGGGGCCGCCGAACACGTCGGTGATGAACAGCCCGTCGTCCTTCAGGGCTGCATGCGCGCGCCGGAAGTACTCGAGCATGCGCGCGCGCTCGGTGAAGATGAAATAGCTGAAGTTGAATGCAACGAGCAGGTCGACCGGCGGCGTCTCCACCTCCAGCACGTTGGCCTCGATCAGGCTCACCCGGGCGCGGTCCTCGGCCGGCAGGCGCCCGACACGGTTCCCCCTGCCCCACTCCAACACCGACGGGTCGATGTCCACGCCGATGGCCTGGAAGTCCTTGCCCTGCCGGACCCACTCGCAGGATGCGGAAGCCGTGCCGCAGAAGTCCTCGCGCAGCACGCGGGCCTCGCGGCCGCGAATTTCACGAAACGTCTGCTGCAGGAACTCCACCTCGTGCTCGACGTTCTGCACGGACAGCTCGTAGAGCTCGTGGATGTCGGCCTCGTCGGCCATCGTGCGCTTTTTTCCGGACTTCTCGGCGTGCTTGCCACTCATGATAGTCAGGCAATCCTCGCAAGGCAGGGGCAGGAACCGGGCATTGTAACGGCAGCGGCGGCAACAATCACCGGCACTCTGCCGCGGCGTCGGCCCAGTGCTTCAGGCGGCCGCCGGCACGGCCGCCAGGGCGTCGCTCAGCACCTCGTAGCCCGCGCCGGGCAGGTGCGCGTGTTCGCTGAGGTGCCGTCGCCAGGCACGGGCGCCGGGGCAGCCGGCGAACAGGCCGTGCAGGTGGCGGCTGATCTGCTGCAGGCGCGTGCCGGCGGCAAGCTCGGTCGCGACGTAATCGCAGAGCGCGGCAATGACCGCTTCGCGACTCGCCGGCAGGCCGTCACCGCCGCCCAGTGCACGATCGAGCTCGACCAGGAACCACGGGTCCTGGTACGCCTGGCGGCCGATCATGACGCCGTCGACGTGCGCGAGGTGCGCGCGCGCCGCGGCCACGTCGGTGATCCCGCCGTTCAGCACGACCCGCAGGTCCGGGCGAGTCTCTTTCAGCCGGTACACGCGCGGGTAATTGAGCGGCGGCACCGTGCGGTTCTCCTTCGGGCTCAGGCCGTCGAGGATCGCGATACGCGCATGCACGATGAACGTCTCGCAGCCGGCGTCGGCGACCCGCAGCACGAAGTCCCGGAACCACTCCCAGGAATCGTGGCCGTCGATGCCGATGCGCGTCTTGACCGTGACCGGCCGGTCGCAGGCCTCGCGCATCGCCGTGACGCAGGCGGCGACGGTGGCCGGCTCGGCCATCAGGCAGGCACCGAAGCGGCCGCTCTGCACGCGGTCGGACGGGCAGCCGACGTTGATGTTGACCTCGTCGTAGCCGGCCTCCGCGCCCATCGCCGCCGCCTCGGCCATCAGCGCCGGATCGCTGCCGCCGAGCTGCAGCGCGACCGGGTGCTCGGCCGCATCGAAGCCGAGCAGCCGCTCGCGGTCGCCGTGATGCAGCGCCGCGGCCGTGATCATCTCGGTGTACAGGCGGGTGCGCGGGCCGAGCAGGCGCAGGAAGTACCGGCAGTGCCGGTCGGTCCAATCCATCATCGGGGCTACGGCTACGCGTTCGTTCATGTCGTCTTCGTTATTCCTGTCGGGATGCTGATGCTGTCCGGGCCGCAGCGCGGCACGGCGCGACTCAGGCGTCGGCCAGCGCGGCGGCGACGATGTCGCGGGCGTCGGCCAGGATCGCGTCCAGGTGATCCTCGCCGCGGAAGCTCTCGGCGTAGATCTTGTACAGGTCCTCGGTCCCGGACGGCCGCGCGGCGAACCAGCCGTTCTCGGTCACGACCTTGAGGCCGCCGATCGCCGCGTCGTTGCCGGGCGCGCGCGTCAGCCGCGCCGTTATCCGCTCGCCGGCCAGTTCCGTGGCGCTGACCTTGTCCGGCGACAGCGCGGCCAGAACGGCTTTCTGCTCGCGGCTGGCCGGCGCGTCGATGCGCCGGTAGACGGGCGAGCCGAAGCGCGCTTCGAGCTCGCGGTAATGCTCGCCGGGATCGCGGCCGCTCGTGGCCGTGATCTCCGCGGCCAGCAGGTCGAGGATGATGCCGTCCTTGTCCGTCGACCAGGCGCCGCCGTCGCGGCGCAGGAACGACGCGCCGGCGCTCTCTTCGCCGCCGAAACCGAGCGAACCGTCCAGCAGGCCGTCGACGAACCACTTGAAGCCCACCGGCACCTCGAGCAGCTCGCGGCCGAGCTCCGCGGCCACGCGATCGATCATGCTGCTGCTGACCAGCGTCTTGCCGACCGCGGCGCTCGCCGGCCAGTCCGGCCGGCGGCTGAACAGCCAGCCGATCGCGACGGCGAGGTAGTGGTTCGGGTTCATCAGCCCGACGCTCGGCGTGACGATACCGTGCCGGTCGAAATCGGTGTCGTTGCCGAACGCGATGTCGTAGCGGTCCTTGAGCCCGATCAGCCCCGCCATCGCCGACGGCGACGAGCAGTCCATGCGGATCTTGCCGTCCTTGTCGACGCTCATGAAGCGGAAGGTCGGGTCCACGCTGTCGTTGACGACCTCGAGATCGAGGCCGTAGCGCTCGGCGATCGGCCCCCAGTAGGCGACGCCCGAACCGCCCATCGGGTCGGCGCCGATGCGGACGCCCGCGGCGCGGATCGCCTCCATGTCGATGACCTCGCCGAGGCCCTCGACGTAGGGCGTGCGGAAATCGTGGCGGACGACGTGCTCCGCGGCCATCGCGCGCGCCCAGGGCCAGCGGCGGATGTCGCCCGGTGCATCCAGCAGTTCGTTCGCGCGGCGCTCGATCGCGCGGGTGATCGCCGTGTCGGCCGGGCCGCCGCTCGGCGGGTTGTACTTGAAGCCGCCGTCGGCCGGCGGGTTGTGCGAGGGCGTGATGACGATGCCGTCCGCCTGCGCGCCGCCTGCCGCGTTGCGGTTGTGCGCGAGGATAGCGTGCGAGACGACCGGGGTCGGCGTGTAGCCGAGTTCGTGGTCGAGACGCAGCGCCACGCCGTTCGCCGCCAGCACCTCGACGGCGCTGATCAGCGCCGGTTCCGACAGCGCGTGCGTGTCCATGCCCAGGAACAGCGGGCCGTCGATGCCCGCCGCCGCGCGGTACTCGGCCACGGCCTGGCTGACCGCGAGGATGTGCGCCTCGTTGAAGCTGCCGGCGAGCGCGCTGCCGCGGTGCCCGGAGGTGCCGAATGCCACGCGCTGGGCCGGGTCCTGCGGGTCCGGCTGCAGGCTGTAGTAGTTCGCGACCAGCCGCGGGATGTTCTCGAGCAGCGACTCGGGCGCCGGCTTGCCGGCGAGCGGATGCAATGACATGGCGATTCCTGTAGCCGTGGGGCAGCCGGCGTGCACCGGCCGCCCCAGATTATAAAGAGAGTAGCCCGGCCTGCCGGGCCGGCTCAGCGGGTACGCGGGGCAACGGCCGCGGTCGTGCCGTCGCGCCGGCTGTCGGCGGCCCCCTCCAGCCCGTCCGGGCGCACGACCACGAGGTGCAGCCCGGAATTCTCTCCCTCGCTCTCGCGTACGTCGTAGCCCAGCTCCGCGAGCTCCGCCGCGAGCGCGCGGCCGGTGTCGTCGGCCGTCTCGACACGCACGCTCTCGCCGCGCGCGATCACGTTGGGGTAGTCGGCCGCGGCCTGCGCGGTCAGGCCCCAGTCGAGGACGCCGAGCACGCTCTTCGCGACGTAGGCGACGATCGAGTTGCCGCCGGGCGAGCCGGTGACCAGCGCGAGCTCGCCGTCCGCGCCGTAGACCATCGTCGGCGACATCGACGAACGCGGCCGCTTGCCCGGCTCGACGGCGTTCGCGACCGGCTCGCCGCGCTCGACCGGCACGAAGGCGAAGTCGCTCATTTCGTTGTTCAGCAGGAAACCGTGCACCATGCGCAGCGAGCCGAAGGGGGCGCCGACGGATGCCGTCAGCGATACCGCGTTGCCGTCGGCGTCCACGATCGACAGGTGCGAGGTGCCGGGCGCCTCGCGCGTTGCGTCCGCCCCGCCCGTGTCAGCCTCGCCGCGCGGCGCGCCCGGCTCCGGCAGCGCGTCCGGGGCCGCGCGCTCTGCCGCGCGCCGGTCGAGGTAGGCCGGCTCGATCAGCTCGGCGAGCGGCACGTCGGCGAAAGCCGGGTCGGCGATGTAGCGGTCGCGATCGGCGTAAGCCAGCCGCTGCGCGTCGACGAAGGCCGTGAGCGGCGACGCGGCGTCCGGCAGCAGGCGATCGTAAAGCCCGGCGATCATCACCTGCGCGACGCCGGACGACGGCGGCGGCGCCGAGCAGATGCGGTAGTCGCGGAAGGCGCCGCAGACGGCCTCGCGACGCACGACCTCGTAGGCCGCGAGGTCTGCGGTGGTCAGCGTGCCGGGCAGCGGCGCCTGCTGCGCCCGCGCGGCGATATCGCGGGCAATGTCGCCACTATAGAAAGCTGACGGCCCCTCGGCGGCGATGCGTTCGAGCGTCGCCGCATAGGCCGGGTTGTCCCGGCGCGCGCCCTGCGCGAGCGGCTCGCCGTCCGGGTACAGGTAGGCGGCGGCCGCCGGCGAGCGCTCCGCATCGATCAGCGGCGCGAGCCGCAGCAGCCAGTTGTGCAGTTTCGGCGGCACCGCGAAACCTTCTTTCGCGAGCAGGATGGCCGGCCGGAACAGCTCCGCCCAGGGCAGGCGCCCGTGTTGCGCGTGCGCCGCCGCGTAGGCGGCGACGGTGCCCGGCACGCCGACCCCGATGCCGGTCTGCCAGGCCTCGCGGAAGCCGAGCGGCTGGCCGTCGACGACGAACATCGATGCCGTCGCCCCGGCCGGCGCGGTCTCGCGCCCGTCGTAGAGGACCGGCGTGTTCGCGCCGTGCTCGTGCACCAACAGGAACACGCTGCCGCCGAGGCCCGAACTCTCCGGCTCGACCAGGCCGAGCACGGCATGCGCGGCAATCGCCGCGTCGACCGCGTGGCCGCCGCGCTCGAGTATCTCGCTCGCCACGGCGACGGCGTAGGGGCTCGCAGCGGCGACCATGCCGCCACGCGACCAGTCGGCGCCGGCCGCGGGACCGGCCGGCGGTCCCTCGGCCGGGCGGCAGGCGGTTACGAGCAGCAGGACGAGCAGTCCGGATTTCTTCACGTCTGATCTCCTCGAAGCACAGGCGGGAGCCTGCCCCGAACGACCCCCTGGCCGCAAGCCGGGCCGTCGCGCGCGGGGGCGGCGCCGCTCAGGCGACCCAGAACGAGAAGTACAGGTAAACGGCCGCGACGAGACCGAGCACGACGACAGTAGCGGCCACGTCGCGGCCGTCCCAGCTCGCGCGCACGGCCGCGCGGTCCACCGAGTCCCAGGTCAGGCCGCGAATGCGGTCCCGGTCCGGCGGCGGATCGAGGCGCGACGCCAGCACGATCGTGATGACGCTGACCAGGAACAGCACGCCCGAGAAGTACAGGAAGTTGAAGTCGCCGACGGCGGCGAGCAGGGCCGGCGACTCGATCTTGCCGGCCCCGAACAGGGCCTGGATCAGCAATTTGGCGGTGCCGAGCGCGAAGCCCAGCCCGAGGCCCCAGACCGCGCCGCGGTGATTCATGCGGCTCCAGAAGATGCCGAGCAGGAACACCGCCGTGATCGGCGGCGCGAGGTAGCCCTGCACGCTCTGCAGGTACTGGTAGAGGCCGCCCTTCGAGATCATCGGCATGACCGGGATCCAGACGAGTCCGAGCACCACGACGACGACGGTCGCGAGGCGCCCGACCTGCACGTAACGGCGCTCGCCGGCATCGGGCCTGAGCTTCTCGTAGATGTCTACCGTGAACAGCGTCGCGGTCGAGTTGAACAGCGAGGACAGCGAGCTCATCAGCGCCGCCATCAGCGCGGCGACGACGAGTCCGCGCAGGCCCTCCGGCAGCAGGGCCGTGACCATCGTCGGGAACACCTGGTCACCGACCAGGCCGCCGGCCGAGTCCGTCGGGATCGCCATCAGCCCCTTGGCATTCAGCGCTGCGCCAATCAGGCCCGGTACCAGGAAGATCATAACCGGCGAGATCTTGAGAAACGCGCCGAACAGCGCGCCGCGGCGGGCGGCCCTCAGGTCCTTCGCCGCCAGCGTGCGCTGCACGATGTACTGGTCCGTGCACCAGTACCAGATGCCGACCACCGGCGACGCGATCAGGATGCCGAGCCAGGGGAAGTCGGGGTCAGACAGCGGTCGCCACAGCGCGTACTGCGCGACGTTCTCGCTGGTGAAGGCCCTGAGCTCGCCCCAGCCACCCAGCAGGTCGAGGCCGAACCAGGTGATCGCGACCGAGCCCGTGATCAGGATCATTGCCTGCACGGCATCCGTGTACAGCACCGCGCGCAGGCCGCCGGCGACCGTGTACAGGCCGGTCAGCACGACCGTCGCGATGGCGCCGACCCAGAACGCGTTCTGCGGGGTGCCGAACGTATCCGGCAGCAGCGTGCTGAACACGATGGCGCCGGCGTACACGGTGACGGACACCTTGGTCAGCACGTAGGCGGCGAGCGAGACGAGCGACAGGATCCAGCGCGGCTTCGGGCCGAAGCGCCGCTCCAGGAATTCCGGCATCGTGAAGACTTTCGCGTTGTAGTAGTACGGCACGAACACCCACGCGAGCAGCACGACGATCCAGGCGTGCAGCTCGTAGTGGGCCATTGCGAGACCGGTCGAGGCGCCCTGCCCGGCCAGTCCGACGACGTGCTCGGAGCCGATGTTCGACGCGAAGATCGACGCGCCGATCGCGAAGAACCCGACGTTTCGGCCGGCCAGGAAGTAGTCGGTGGTGTCCTGCTGGCGACGGGTCACGGCCACGACCACCGCGACCAGCACCAGGAAATACAGCGCGACCACGATCCAGTCGAGTGACGTCAGTCCGCTCATGCCTGCCCGCTCACCTCGCCGTTGCAGGAAGTAGCCGCACGATCACGTCAGTGCGGGGTCGCCGTGGCGGCAACGTCGCCGGGCGGCCTGAAGGCAATCGCCAGCAACAGTGCGGCGAGTATCGAGATCGTCATCGGGATCATGAACATCGACCTGAAGTCGGTCACGCCGTCGACCGTGTAGACGCTCTGCAGGAGCCACGGGCACAGGCTGTTGGCGATCAGCGCGCCGATGCCGAGGATCATGACGTTGAACAGCCCCTGCGCGCTCGAGCGCGCGTCCGGCGGGAAGTACGCGTCGACGAAGATATAGACCGTCGCGAAGAAAAACGCGTAGCAGATGCCGTGGACGAGGTTGACCAGGACGATGAGCCAGGTGGACTCGGGGAACCACGCGAAAATCGCGAAACGCAGCGCGTAGCCGAGCACGCCGACCATCAGCGTGATCTTCCAGCCGAGGCGCTTCAACACTAGGCCGAGGATCAGCATCGTCAGGATCTCGGCGACCTGGCCGATGCTCATGACCGGCATGATCCAGTTGCCGGGAATGCCGACCGCGTCGCTGCCAAAGAAAATCGCGGCCCAGTTGAAGAACGCGTTGTGCACGAAGGAGTCAGCGAGCGCGACTATCCACAGCACGAGGATGAACGGGTGCTTCAGCAGCTTGGCGGCCTCGAGCCAGGCCAGCTTGTCCATGTCCTCGCCGCGCGCCTTGCGCGCCGGGGTGTGCGGCAGGAACAGGCTGTAGACCGCGAGCAGCAGGCTGACCGCGCCGGCGACGCCGAAGGTCCAGGGTGTAGCCGCGCGCAGCTCGTCGCCGCTGAGCCCGGAGCCGAGCGCGGTACCGATCAGCTCGACGATCCCCTCCGGGTTCGCGGCGCGCACCGCGGCCCAGTCGACGAAGATGAACGCGAAGGGCCAGGCCGCCAGTACCCAGCCGATCGTGCCACCCATGCGGATCGGGCCGAACTCGCTCGCGGGATCGCGCATGTGCGCGAACGCGATCGAGTTCGTGATCGAGATCGTCGGCACGTAGAACAGGCAGTGAATCCACATCAGGACCAGGAACGGCCAGAAATCCGTCGTCAGCGTCAGCCCGAACATCGACAGGCCGCCGACCAGGTGGCTGAAGGCGAGAAATTTCTCGGCAGCGAAATTCCGGTCGGCGAACTGGTTGGAGAAGAACAGGCCGATGATCGCGGCCACCGGGAAGGCGTTCAGGACCCAGGCCTGCTGCGTCGGCGTGTAGCCGAGCGTCGGCAGGTAACCGAAGATCAGCGGCAGCCACGCGCCCCAGATGAAGATCTGCAGCAGCATCATGAAAAAAAGCTGTGCCTTCGGCGTCTTCGCGACCGGCGCGACGGATGCGGCATCGCTCATTATTGTTCTCCTGCTTCCCCCGTTTCGCTAGACTGGCGCCAGCGTCCCCGGCCCAAGAATAGGGACAAGCGCATGAAAAAGCACTCCGTCAGTCGCCGCGAGCTGCTCGCCGCCGGCGCGGCCGCCGGGACACTATGGCTCGCGCGGCCGCGCGCCGCGCGCGCTGCGAGCCGGCCGACGCCGCGGCTGCCGGGTATCCAGCTGTACACGCTGCGCGCCTCGATGGCCGACGACGTCGCGGCGACGCTCGAGGCCGTCGCGGCCATCGGCTATCGCGACGTCGAGTTCGCGGGCTACTTCGGGCATTCGCCGGCCGACATCCGCCGTCTGTTGGGCGAATTCGGCCTGGCCGCCTCGAGCGCGCACCTACCGCTCGGCGAGCTGCGTGCCGCGCCGGCTCCGTTGCTCGACGCGGCAGCGACGATCGGGCACCGCTACGTCACCGTCCCCTGGCTCGAACCGGACGAGCGGCGGACGCTGGACGACTACCGCCGGCGTGCCGACGAGCTGAACCGGATCGCCGAGGCCGCGCACAGCCGCGGCCTGCGGCTCGCCTACCACAACCACGATTTCGAGCTCGCGGCCATCGACGCCCGGCTGCCGCTCGACGTCCTGCGCGAACGCACCGACCCGCAGCTCGTAGACTTCGAACTCGACTTCTACTGGGTGACGCGCGCGGGGCACGACGTGCTCGACGTGCTCGCGCAGGACCCGTCGCGCTACGCGCTCGCGCACCTCAAGGACATCGGTGACGACGGGCAGATCGTCGACGTCGGCAGCGGGCGGATCGACTTCGCGGCGATACTCGCGTCGCCGGCGGCCGCGCACCTGCAGCACCTGTTCGTGGAGCACGACCGGCCGGCCGACCCGTTCCGGACCGCCGCGCTCGGCCGCAGCCGGCTCGGCCGGATCCTCGCCACGAGCGGCAGCTGAAACGCCGCGCGGGGCCTCTGCACCGCTACTCGAGCGGCGTCAGCACGATCCGGCGGAACTCGATCGGCCCGTGGTCGCCCTGCAGCATCAGCGGCCCCGGTTCCGCCTCTTCGGCGTCGAGCGCGCCGCCGGTAATCCCCGGTATCTCGCTCCCGGCGATGACCGTCGTGCCGTTCAGCGCCACCGTGACCCGGCGACCGCGCAGCTCGACGTCGTAGCGCTGCCACGCGCCGGCCGGGCGCGCGGCATTCGTGGCCGCGGCGATGAAGCCGTAGACACCGCCCATGCGCAGCGGGTCGACGGCCAGGCCGTGGTCGTCCTGGATCTGCAGCTCGTAGCGGCCGCGCAGGTACAGGCCGCTGTTGCTGCCCGCCGGGTAGCGGAATTCCACCTCGAGTCGGAAGTCGTCGAAGCGCGGCACGGACACGAGATCGACGCAGGGCGGCGTGGCACGCAGCACGCCGTCGGCCACCTGCCAGCAGCCCGCATGGGCGGCGTGACGCGGCCGCCAGCCTGAGAGCGAGACGCCGTCGAACAGCGCGAGCGGGTTGCCGGCCTCCGGCACGCCGGCCCGCTCGAGCGCGGGAGCCCGCTCGCCCGTGAACGGGACCGCTTCTGCGCCGGGCGCGATGAGCGTGCCCGCCAGGCCGCCATCGCGCAGTTCGCCCTCGAATTCCAGCGCGCCCGGACCGGGCTCGTACTGCACCGGCACGCGCAGCCGCAGGCGCCCGTCGGCGAACTCGACGTCGTCGGTGTAGCGCGTGCTGCCGAAGCGGCCGACGAAGCGCGCCATCAGCTGCCACTCGGTGCGCAGGCGCAGCTCGACCCAGGACGGGTACTCGCCGTCGTCGCCGGCGACGCGCAGGTCCCAGCGCCCGAGCAGATCGTCGGCAAAGCCGCGCGCCGGCCGTTCGGCGGCGCAGGCCGGCGTCAGCACGAGGCACAGCAGGATCGTCGCGAGGAACTGGCGCATGCAGCGATCCTAGCAGCGCGCACGGCGACTGGCGACGGTATCCAATGCCGGCCGATGAACGTATGATCGTGGGCACGCTAGGTGCTACGGGGGCAACGGGTGGCTCAGGAGACATTCGACGCCATTGTCGTCGGATCCGGCATATCCGGCGGCTGGGCCGCCAAGGAACTGACGGAGAAGGGTCTCCGGGTCCTGCTGCTCGAGCGCGGCAAGAACGTCGAGCACGTAAAGGACTACGTCAACGCGCGCAAGGGTCCGTGGGAGTACCCGCACCGCGGCGAGCGCACCGTCGCGATGGAGAAGGCCTACCCGGTCCTGAAGCGCGACTACCCACTGAACGAGACCAACCTCGACTGGTGGGCCTCGGACCGGGATTCGCCCTACACCGAGCTGAAGCGCTTCGACTGGTTCCGCGGCTACCAGGTCGGCGGCCGCTCGCTGATGTGGGGACGGCAGAGCTACCGGCTGAGCGAGTACGATTTCGAGGCGAACGCGCAGGACGGCGTGGGCGTCGACTGGCCGATCCGTTACGCCGATATCGCGCCGTGGTACGACCACGTCGAGCGCCACGCCGGCATCGCCGGCTCGATCGAGAACCTGCCGCAGCTGCCCGACGGCCAGTTCCAGCCCCCGATGCCGCTGAACTGCGCCGAGGAAGTCGTCGCCGAGCGCTTGAAAAGCCATTTCGGCGGCCGGCGGCGCATCATACCGGGCCGCAATGCAAACCTGACGCAGCCGCTGCCCGGGCGCTCGCCGTGCCAGTACCGCAACGCGTGCTGGCTCGGCTGTCCCTACGGCGCCTACTTCAGCACCCAGTCCTCGACGCTGCCCGCCGCGATGGCGACCGGCCGCCTGACCCTCAAACCCTGGTCAATCGTGACGGAGCTGGTCTACGACCGCGATCGCCGGCGCGCGAGTGCCGTGCGCGTGCTCGATGCCGTCAGCGACAAGACCACTGAATACCGCGCGCCGATCGTGTTCCTGTGCGCCTCCGCGCTGAACTCGACCTGGATCCTGATGCGCTCGGCCACCGACGTCTGGCCCGGCGGACTCGGCAGCAGTTCGGGCGAACTGGGCCACAACCTGATGGACCACCATTTCCGCGTCGGCGCGTCCGGAAGCATGCCGGAGATGGCGGACAAGTATTATTTCGGCTCGCGGCCAACCGGATTCTACATTCCACGCTTCCGCAACCTGTTCGGCGACAAGCGCGACTACCTGCGCGGCTTCGGCCTGCAGGGCGGCGCCAGCCGCCAGGACTGGCAGCGCGCCGTGCGCGAGCTCGGCGTTGGCGGCGATTTCAAGGACCGCATGGCGCAGCCGGGTGAGTGGCGCATCGGCGCCACGGCGTTCGGGGAGATGCTGCCCGATCACGACAACTGGATCGGCATCGACGACACGCGGGCCGACAAGTGGGGGCTGCCGGTGCTGAAGATGCACTGCGAGATCGGCGAGAACGAGAAGCTGATGCGGCGCGACATGCAAAACGACATGGCCGAGATCCTGGAGGCCTGCGGCGTCAGCGACGTGCACACCTTCGACAACGACTACGCGCCGGGCATGGGCATCCACGAAATGGGCACCGCGCGCATGGGCCGTGACCCGAAGTCCTCGGTACTGAACGGCTGGAACCAGGTCTGGGACGCGCCGAACGTGTTCGTCACCGACGGCGCCTGCATGACCTCCTCCGCCTGCCAGAACCCGTCGCTGACCTACATGGCGCTGACCGCCCGCGCGGCCGACTACGCCGTGCGCGAACTGAAGCGCGGCAACCTGTGAACAGGACAGGGAGTGAGGACATGGCAGACGAAGACGTAGCGCCCGTGACCATCAACCGCCGGGAAATGCTGAAGCGCGTCGCCGCCCTGCTCGGCGGCAGCGCGCTGGTCGGACAGGCCGCGCTGCTCGCCGGCTGCGAACGCGCGGCCGAGGCGCCGCCGGCAACCGGTGCCGGCGTCGGCCTGTTCACGGCGGACGAGGTCGCGTTGCTCGACGAAATGGCCGACACGCTGCTGCCGGAGACCGACACGCCCGGCGCGAAGGCCGCCGGCGTCGGCCCGTTCATGGCGCTGATGGTCAGCGACTGCTACTGGCCGGACGACCAGCGCGTGTTCCGCGACGGCCTCGTCGAACTCGACGAACGGACCGGGGCCGCCCACGGCAAGACGTTCATGGCCGCGACCGGCGCCGAACGCCTCGCAGTGCTCGAGGCTCTGGACGCCGAGCAGTACGCCGCGACGCAGGCGCGCGCCGACGGCGAGCCCCCGCACTTCTTCCGGATGATGAAAGAGCTGGCCCTGCTCGGCTACTTCACGTCCGAGATCGGCTACACGCAGGCGCTGCGTTACGCGGAAACGCCGGGGCGCTACGATCCCTGCGTGCCCTACGAAGCGGGCGAGCGCGCTTGGGCGCCGCACGCCTGAGCCTCGCCCTGCTGGCGCTCTGCGTCGCGCTGCCCGCCCGGGCCGGCTGCGACGGCGACTGGCAGCCGCTGTTCAACGGCCGCGATCTCGACGGCTGGACCGCGAAGATCCGCGGCTACCCGGCCGGCGAAAACTTCGCGGACACGTTCCGGGTCGAGGACGGGCTGCTGACGGTCAGCTACGACGGCTACGATCGTTTCGACGAGCGCTTCGGCCACCTGTTTTACGCGCGGCCGTTCAGCCACTACCGCCTGCGCGTGGAATACCGTTTCGTCGCCGAGCCTGCGCCGGGCGCGCCCGCGTGGGCATGGCGTAACAGCGGCGCGATGCTGCACGCCCAGTCGCCGGGCTCGATGCGCCGCGACCAGGACTTCCCGATTTCGCTGGAGCTGCAGTTTCTCGGCGGCCTGGAGCCCGGCGTGGCCCGACCGACAGGCAACCTGTGCACGCCCGGCACGCACGTCGTGATCGGAGGTCAGCGCGTCGAGCAGCATTGCATCGAGGCCGCCGCGCCCACCGTCTACGGCGACGAATGGGTGCTGGCAGAGGCCCTGGTGCTGGGTGACGAACGCATCGTCCACTACGTCGGAGGCGAGGCCGTGCTCGAGTACGCACGGCCGACGACCGGCGGCGGCGTGGTCTCGGGACACGACGAATCGCTGCTGCGCGCCGGCGCGCGGCTGCCGGGCGGCTTTATCGCGCTGCAGAGCGAGGGTCACCCTATCCAGTTTCGCCGGGTCGAGCTGGTCGATCTCGGCGACTGCCCATCCGGCCTGGAGGCTCCCGCCGGGCGCTGAAGGCCGGCCGCCTCAGGTCACGAGGAAGTGCATGCAGCCGGCGCCGTAGCGCGGGATGTCGACCTGGAAGCCGATTCCCGTGGCCGCCTCGAGCTCGGCGATCGCCGCGCCTGCCTGTTCCGCCGGCAGCGTCTTGTGCAGGCGCAGGTGCGCGCTCGAATCGGACATCAGCAGCTTCGAGCAGATGTTCATCACCTCGTAGAAATTGTCGCGCATGACGGGCGTCATCTCGCCACCCGCCAGGATCTCGTTGACGGCGTCCGGCGGGATCATCGACAGCGCGCCGCCCGAGTAGCCGACGAACTGGTCGTCGCAGGCGCACAGCGCGACCAGCCGGTCGCTGTCGTCGACGAACGTGGCCACGGTCTTGCCGGTGACGTCGGCCGCGGCCTTGTCGACTTTGACGCCGTCACCGAAGATCATCTCGAGCAGGGCCGAAATCGCCTTCGGCTCGGGCATGACGTAGCTGGTACTCATGAATTGCCGCCCTCCGCGCCTAGTTCATGACCAGGCTGAGTACCTTTTCGAAGGACTCGACGGTGAAGGGTTTGGAGATCAGGAATTTCGCGCCGGCGTCGGTCGCCTTCCTGCGCATTTCCTGGGTCGACTCGGTGGTGATGAAGCCGAAGTCCACCTCGTTGTTCTCGGCGCGCAGCGCGTCCAGCAGTTCGATGCCGGTCATGTTCGGCATGTTCCAGTCGGCCAGCACGAGATCAGGGCAGCTGGCCCGGATCTTGTCCAGCGCCACCGCGCCGTCCTCCGCCTGCTCGACGTCGTTGCCGCCGAAGCCTGCCTGCCGCAGGGTCCGCACGACCATCATGCGCATGGCCGAGCTGTCGTCAACTACCAGAATTTTCATTTCGCTTACCTGCCTGGAGATTCCGTCTCTATGGTTTTCGCCCTGGAGCCGGACGCGAACCGGCTCCACCTCATACCGTATCGGCCACGGCCAGCGATTCTTGAATGGCCGCCGCGGGCCCGAGCCGGGTCGCAATATTGGCCAGGCCGAGCACTTCCGCCGCGGCGCCCAGCTCCACGGCCGCGCGCGGCATGCCCCAGATCTGGCTGCTGGCCTCGTCCTGGGCGATCGTGGCCGCCCCGGCCCTCTGCATCTCGAGCAGGCCCGCAGCGCCGTCCCGTCCCATCCCGGTGAGCAGGATGCCGAGCGCGCGGGCGCCGGCGTGCTGCGCGATCGACGCGAACAGCCGGTCGACGGCCGGCCGATGCCCGTTCACGCGCTCGCCGTCGTCGAGCTGGCAGTACAGCGTGCCGCGCTCCTCGCTCAGCGTCAGGTGGCGGTCACCGGGCGCGACGTAGGCGTGGCCCGGCAGCACCGGCTGGCCCGCGCGCGCCTCGCAGACGTCCAGGTCGCTGTTGCGGTCGAGCCTGGCCGCGAACGAGGCGCTGAACTCGACCGGGATGTGCTGCACGATGACGATGCCGGGGCAGCCCGGGCGCGCGTGCTGCAGCAGCTGCCGGATCGCTTCCGTCCCGCCGGTCGATGCGCCGATACCGATGACCCGGTGTTCGTCGCGCAGCGGCTTGCCGAGCACGAGGGCCTGCTGCAACGCCGTGTCGACCGCGCCCGGCGACAGCGGCGGATGCAGCGTCCCGACGTCGACCAGCGCGGCGGCCTTGATCTTGCGGATGATTTCCTCGGCATAATCCTGCATCGCGTGCTCGACGTTCAGCCGCGGTTTGCCGACGAAGTCGATGGCGCCTAGTTCGAGCGCCCGGAAGGTCAGGTCGGCGCCTCTCTGGGTCAGGCTCGAGATCATGACCACCGGCATCGGCCGCAGGCGCATCAGGTTCTTGAGGAACTGCAGGCCGTCCATCTTGGGCATTTCGACGTCGAGCGTCAGCACGTCCGGGTGCAGGACCTTGATCTTCTCGCGCGCGTCGTAGGGATCGGTCGCGGTGCCGACGACCATCACGCCGGGGTCGGAATTGATCAGCTCCGTCAACAGCCGGCGCATCAGCGCCGAGTCGTCGATAACCAGTACCCGCAGCCGCCTCATGCCCCCGGTACCCGTTCAGTCGAACAGGTACACTGCCCCCGTCTTGTCGTTGCCGCAGATGGAACTCTGGTACTGTCGCTCGCGCATGACGACGCCGTCCGACTGCGCCGAGCGCAGGCGCTTCAGCATGACCTTGCCGGTCCGCGGAAAGTAATTGAGCTTGCGCGGCGCATCGCCGCCGAGGTCCTCCGCCGCCACCGGGATGCGCTCGACACGGGCGAACTCCCGCACGAAGCGGATGTTGCGCATACCGACATGCTGGCCCGGCATGCCGAGTACGTTGCCGCCGCCGAACAGTTTCATTTCGAGCCGCGCGCGGCTGCCCCCGAGTTTCATGATCTCGTTGACCAGCGACTCCATCGCGGCCACGCCGAACCGCGTCAGCAGCGCGGCACCGCCGTCCGGGTCGTTGTTGCGCAAGCCGTCGTCCGTGGGCAGCATGAAGTGATTCATGCCGCCGACGCCCAGCTCCGTATCGCGTATGCAGGCGGCCACGCAGGAGCCGAGCACGGTCGTGACGATCTCGTCGTCGCGCGTCACGTAGAACTGGCCGGGCAGCACGCGTGCGGTCCACTGCTCGAACACCGGGTTGAAGCTGCGGGACACGTGCTCGAATCCGGGCAGAGCCGGCGGACACTCCTGCCGGTTGACGGGCCGGGCGACCATTAGCGCACCTTCCTGTAGATTGTCTTGCCGACCAGCCGGAAGCGTTCGCTCGCGTTGATGACGCTTTCCGAGTGCCCGAGGAACAGGTAGCCGCCGTCGTCCAGCAGCTCGGCGATGCGGTCGACCAGGCGCAGCTGCGTCGCGCGTTCGAAGTAGATGAACACGTTGCGACAGAACACGGCATCGAACGGGCCGCGCATCGGCCAGCCCTGCAACAGGTTCAGCTGCTTGAACACCGTCAGCGCCCGGAGACCCTCGCGCACGACCCAGGTATCTCCGTCGCGGTCCAGCCAGCGATTGCGCAGCGCATCCGGCACGCTCTCGACCTGGCGTTCGCTGTAGCGCCCTTCGCGCGCGTGCGCGATGACGCTCGAATCGATGTCCGTGCACAGGATGCGGGCATCCCAGCTGTCGATCGCCGGCAGGTGCTCGCGCAGCGTCATCGCGATCGAATAGGCCTCCTCGCCCGTGGAACAGCCGGCCGACCAGAGGCGCAGGCGCCGGCGGCCCTGCCGCTTTTCCCGGTCGAGCTGCGGCAACAGGCTGTCGGCGAGATACTCGAAGTGGTGTCGCTCGCGAAAAAAGGAGGTCTGGTTAGTCGTCATCGCGTTCGTGAAGGCCTGCAGTTCCCCTGCGTCGCCGGTTTCGAGCAACGCGAGGTAGTCGGCGTAGGTCTCGCAGTCCAGCTCCCGCAGGCGCGACGCGAGGCGCCGCGACACGAGGTGGCGCTTGGTCTCGCTGACCGCTATGCCGGTCTTGTCACGCAGCAGTCCGCGAATGCCGTCGAACGCGCCGTCGCTCAGCTCCGGGCGCGCCGGCAGGACCGGGCCGCTCGGGGGACGCTGCCTGTGCGGGGCGTCAGTCATCGCTGCCGCCTCCGCCGAACAGCTCGATCCTCTCGTCCGCCGCGGCCGCCGCGTGCGCAGGTCCGCCGAAAGCCCGGTCGAACGCCCGCCGCTCGTCCTCCATCGTGTAGGATCCCCGCGCGCGCTCGAGCAAGGCTGCCCAGTCAGCTTCATCGCCGGCAACGAAACCGGCGAGCAGCAGCAGGTTCTTGCGTACGTTGCTGACCTGCTGGTCCAGCCGGTCAGCGAACTGCAGGTGCACGAACAGGCTGTTCATCGCCTCGGCAGCGTCCGCGGCATCGGCATTCCCGGCCGCGCCGAGTTCCGCAAGACGACCCGCGGTCGTAATCGCGGCCCGGGACACCAGCTCGGACTTCTGCTTCGCGTCCTCGACAGCGGTCTGCAGCTGCGACGCACAAAGTTCGAGGAAACGGGCGCGGTCGCCCTCTTCTTCGCCGGGCAGACAGGCGCTGTTGTTCAGAAGACCGGACACAGCCCGTCCTCGTCCGCAGGGATCTCCGTGTCGGCACCCGGCGCGTCGAATTCGATGCACTGCGTAAGGCCGGCGAGGCGCAGCGCAGCGGCCAGCGTACCCGCGTCTTTCCAGCGCACCTTGCGGCCCGCCCGCTGCGACGCGTTGGCGTAGGCGACCAGCAGCTGCAGCACGGCGGTGTCGACCGACTCCAGCGCCGTCGCATCGACGAGCGCCGGCCCGGCCTCGAGCTGCTGCGTAAGACCGGCCGCATCGCGAATCGACAGGCGCGGCGCGAGCACGAGTTCGGGCGGTGTCGCCTTTTTCGCGGCCGGCGTCTTCTTTTTCGCCGCGCGGCGGCGCGGTGCGGCGCTGCTTTTCGTCTTCGCCACATTCTTCTTCGCGGCGCGACGCGTCTTCTTCCGCGGCTTGCTGTTCGTCGTCATGGTTTCGCTTTCCGCCTCACTGCGGTCGGTAGCCGGCAGGCCGGCTGCGTGCACGGGCACGGCACCGGCGCCGACCGGGATCCGGATCAGAATTCTTCCCACTCTTCGTCGCTCCACTGGGCCGCCTCGCTGCCGGCGACCACGAGCGCCGCCGGTTCCTCGCCGGCTGCCGGGCGGGCCCACGGCCGGTCCGTCCCGCGACGTTCGATGCCGTCGTAGGCCGGCTCCGGACCCTCTTCCGCGCGGGCGCCGAAGAAGGCCATCAGGCGGCTCAGGTCCGTGGCCTGGCCGCGCAGCGCCTCGCTGGCCGCGGCGGCCTCCTCGACCAGTGCCGCGTTCTGCTGCGTCAGCCCGTCCATCTGCAGGATCGACTGGCTCACCTCGTTGATGCCGACCGCCTGCTCATGGCTGGCCGCGGCGATCTCGCCGACGATGTCCGTGACTTTCTTGACGCCGTTGACGATGCCCTCGAGCATCTCGCCCGACTCGTTGACCAGTCGCGAGCCTTCCTCGACCTTGCCGCCGCTGTCCTCGATCAGGTCCTTGATTTCCCGGGCAGCGGTCGCGCTGCGTCCCGCGAGGTTGCGCACTTCGCTCGCAACTACCGCGAAGCCGCGGCCCTGTTCGCCGGCGCGCGCCGCTTCCACCGATGCGTTCAGCGCCAGCAGGTTGGTCTGGAACGCGATCTCGTCGATGACACCGATGATGTCCGAGATCTTGCGGCTCGAATCGTTGATCTCCCGCATGGCGAGGACCGCCTGGCTGACCACCGCGCCGCCCTTCTCCGCCTGCTCGCGCGCGTCCTGGGCGAGCTGGTTGGCCTCGGAGGCGTTGTCCGCGTTCTGCCGGACGGTCGTCGTCATCTGTTCCATGCTCGCGGCGGTTTCCTCGAGGCTCGCCGCCTGCTCCTCGGTGCGTTCGCTCAATACGCGGTTGCCCTGCGAGATCTCGTCGACGCCGGCCTTCACCTGGGCCGAGGAGTCGAGAATGCCGCTGACGACCTCCGTCAGCTTGGCCACGGTCGCGTTCGCATCCCTGCGCAGCTGGCCAAAGGAGCCCGCGTACTCGGACGTGATCATTTCGTCGAGCCGACCTGCTGCCATCGCGCCGAACACTCGCTGCGTGTCGCCGATGACGCATTCGGCCACCTCGAGCAGGCGATTGACGGTTTCGGACAGCTCGCGGAAGAAGCCCTGCTTGTTCGCGATCTCGATGCGCGGACTGAGGTCACCCGCCAGTGCGCTCTCGACGACGCGGTGCACGTCGGCCTCCATCGCGATTTCCTGCGTGCGGTCGGTCCACTCGACCACGACGCCGAGCGGCTCGCGGTCCGTGGAGCAGACAGGGTTGACGACGACCCGCAGCGTGCGGCCGCCGAGCGTCAGTTCCGTCTCGTGCTGCGCCATCAGCTCGCCCAGGAAGCCGCCCTTGACGGAGCGCCTGCCGGCGAACATCTCGATGCTGTTGCCGATCAGGTTGCGTGCGTCGAAGTCGGGCAGGTCCTTGCGAATATCCTCCTGCGCCCGGTACAGCAGGGCGGTCATGGCATCGTTCATGTACACGATGCGCATGTCGGTGTCCGCGATCATGACGTTGCCGTCGACGTTGTCCAGCGCCTGGCGAATGCGCGAATTTTCGGCCAGCGCCTCGCGATCCGCCGTTATCCGGCTCCGCAGCTGGCGCTGCATGTGCAGCACGTCCGCGAACACCCCGGTTGCCGAATCCGCGTCCCCGGGCTCGAGATCGAGGTCGTCGTTCGCGATGGCATTGACGACGGTCTTGAGGCGCTGCGGATCCGCGCCGAGCTGCCGCATGATCGCCTGGCCCATCGCGACGCCGAACACGACGCAGTAGGACAGGATCGCGAGCGCGAGCAGCACGGCGAAGTTCATGGCCGCGCCGGACTCGCGGCGCAACTCGCCGAGATCGGCACGCAGCTCCTCGGCTGCGCCGGAACGGACGTCCTCGAACAGGCCGAGCATCTCGGCCTGCGCACGCAGCCAGCTGCCTGCGTCGATGCCGAATCCCGCGAGCTCGACGCTCCCGTAAACGGCGCTGCGCATTTCTGCGAGATCCTCCAGCGGCCGCGCGATGCGGGCCTCGGCCCAGTCCGTCCGCAGCCGGGGCGATGCGAGTGACTCGAAGGTCTGCGTGTACACGGCCTGCGCCTCGCGCAACCCGCGAGCGCGCTCCAGTGCCGCGTGGTCGATGTAATCGGCGGCAATCGCGTTCGCGAGGATTGCGCCTTCGATCGCCGCGCGCTCCTTCCCCTGCATGAGCGCGACGTAGGCGATCGACGAATTGTTGATCGCACCGATCGAACTATGCTGCGGCAGTACCGCGGCGAGTTCCAGCAGCGCGCTATTCGCGTCTCCGTAGACGGCCAGCAGTTCGTCGAGCCCGGCGCGTCCGCCGCTGACCGCGGCGCGGGTCGCCGCCAGCATGCTGAGCCGGCCGCGGGCGTTGCGCATCAAGGCCGCCATTGCCTCGGTACCGGCTTCGCCGGCCTCGAGCGTGGCAAGCAGCGTCGTCACGTGGCGGTCGCTCATTTGCCGCAGCTGCGTGAGCTCGGCCGCGACGGCGGCACCGCCCAGCAGCGCGGCCGAGACCGTGCGCTCCTTCTGCAGAGCGTGAACCACTTCGCTGACGACGGCCGACAGGTCGGCCAGCTCGAGCAGCTCCGCGGTTTCCGCGCGCCGCTCGACGCCGTTCAGTATCTCGTCGTAGACCAGCCACACGAAACCCAGCACGAATACCGACAGCATGACCGCCAGCTTGTGCCGCAATTGCATTTCCTCGAAAAACCTGCCCATCCCGAAACCCTCATTGGCCTCTGTCGTCATTCGCCCGAGCCGTCGCCATCAGTGGCGGCGGCCGCTTCGAGCGAGCGGAAATCGATCAGGCGATCTACTTCCAGCAAAATAACCATCTTGTCGCCCACGGTCGCGAGACCGCGCACGAACTCCGTGTGAATCGCCGTGCCCATGTCGGGCGCCGGCTGGATCTCGTCCGTCTCCAGGCGGTAGACGTCGGCGACCGCGTCGACGACGAGGCCGACCGTGCGCTCATGACCGTCGCCCTGCATCTTGACGACGATGACCACGGTCGTCGGCCCGTACGGGATGCTCTCCAGGTCGAATCGCTTGCGCAGGTCCACGATCGGGACGACCGCACCGCGCAGGTTCAGCACGCCGAGTACGTGCGGCGGCGTGTTCGGGATCGGCGTGGCGGTGCCCCAGCCCTTGATCTCCTGCACCTTGAGGATCTCGACACCGTATTCCTCGCCCGCCAGCATAAACGTCAGGTACTGGCCGGCCGCGTCGCGCGTCTCGTTGGGAGCGAACAGCTCATCGGCTGCATGTTGTGCTGCTGTCATTAGTCTTGCCTCTTCCTGTGCCGCGTCAGGCGGCTGCCGATTCCCGATTGCGGTCCACGAACAGCTGCATAAGGCCGGGCACGTCGAGGATCAGCGCGACGGTGCCGTCGCCGAGAATCGTCGCTCCCGAGATGCCCTGCGTTTGCCGGTAGTTCGCCTCGAGACTCTTGATGACGACCTGCTGCTGCTCCTGCAGTTCGTCGACGAGAATTCCGACCCGCTGGCCATTCGCCTCCGCGACGACGATGAGCCCGTCCTCGATGTTCGTGCTGTCGCACTCGATTCCGAACATCTCGTGCAGGCGCAGCACCGGCAGGTATTCGTCGCGCAACCGGAACAGCTCGGAACCGCCGGCAATGCTGTTGACGGTCGCTGCGCCGACCTGGATCGTTTCGACGATCGAGACCAGCGAGACGATGTAGGTCTGGCTGCCGACCCGCACCAGCTGGCCATCGAGGATCGCGAGCGTCAGCGGCAGGCGAATCGTGAAGGTGCTGCCGGCGCCGGGCTCCGACGTCACGCTGACGCTGCCGCCCAGGTCGCTGATGTTGCGCCGCACGACGTCCATGCCGACGCCGCGACCGGAAAGGTCGCTGACGGCCTCGGCCGTCGAGAATCCCGGCATGAAGCTCAGGTTGTTGATGCGTTCGGGCGGCAGCTGTTCGTCCGCGCCGACCAGGCCACGCTCGCGCGCCTTGGCCAGCACCCGCTCCTGGTTGATGCCGGCGCCGTCGTCGATCACGTCGATTACGATGTTGCCGCCCTCGTGATAGGCGGACAGCTCGAGCACGCCTGTCTCGGGTTTGCCGGCGGCACGCCGCTCTTCTGGCGTCTCGAGACCGTGGTCCAGCGAATTGCGCACGAGGTGCACCAGCGGGTCACCGATCTTCTCCAGCACGGTCTTGTCGAGCTCCGTATGCTCGCCGGTCAGCCGGAGGTCGACCTGTTTGCCGAGGGCATTGGACGTATCCCGCACGAGGCGCGGGAAGCGACTGAACGCGAAACTGATCGGCAGCATGCGGATCGCCATGACGCTTTCCTGCAACTCGCGGGTGTTGCGGGCGAGCTGCGACAGGCCCTCGCGCAGCGACTCGATCTGGGTAAAGTCGAAGTCGCCGCCGAAGCGGCTCAGCATGGACTGCGTGATGACGAGTTCGCCGACCAGGTTGATCAACGCGTCGACCTTGTCGATCTTGACGCGGATCGAGCCACTCTCCTTGCTGCCGCCGCGGCTGGCCGCCGGGTTGGCGGGCGATGCGGCCGGTTTCGCGGCAGCCTGCTCCGCTGCCGTTCCTGGCTTCGGCGCCGGCTCGGGAGGCGCGCCCGCGGAGTCGTCGGCGATGGGGCGAACGTCGAGCTCGCACTCGTCGACCACCCAGGCAAAGGTCTCGTCGATTGCCGTGCGCGGCACGTTGCCGAGCAGCACGAGCTGCCAGCCCAGCTGGCATTCCTGCGGATCGAATTCGCCCAGGACCAGCTTTTCGCTGCCCTCGCACATCACGGCAAGATCGCCGAGCGCATCGAGCTCGCGCAGTATCCGCAGCGGATCGTTGGCGGAACGAAACATCGACGGCAGCGGGCGGAAGTCGATCTCCCAGCCGGCAACGGCTTGCGCGCAGTCCGCAGTCTGTGCGGTCGCAGCGACGACGGCCGCGGCATTGTCGGCCATCAGCTCGGAGATCTTCGCTTCCAGCGCTTGCGCGCGGCGCGTGTCGACGTTGCCGCTGGCCAGCCCGTCCATCATTTCCCGGATACAGTCCACGGACTGCAGCAGCAGGTCGACCGCGTCGCGGGTCACCTCGCGTTCGCCCTGGCGCATCTCGTCGAGCAGGGTCTCCACGTGATGCGCGAACTCCGACACCTCGTTGAAGCCGAAGGTCGCGCCGCCGCCCTTGATCGAGTGCGCGGCACGGAAAATCGCGTTCATCGTTTCCGGGTCGGCCGCCCCGAGGTCGAGGTTCAGCAGCCCGTTCTCCATCAGGTCCAGGCCTTCGACGCTCTCCTCGACGAACAGCTGGGCAATTTCCGCAATGTCGAGATCAACAGACATCGACGGACTCCCGGACGTGAAGACGGGCCCGGTACATCAGGACAGTACCCTGCTGATCGTCTGGATCAGCATGGTCGGCTCGAAGGGCTTTACGATCCAGCCAGTCGCGCCGGCCGCCTTGCCCTCGAGCTTCTTCTCGCGACCGTACTCGGTCGTCAGCACGAGCATCGGCACGTACTGGTAGCTGGGCATGGCACGCAATGCCCTGATCAGCCCGATGCCGTCGAGCTTGGGCATGTTGATGTCCGTCAGCACGAGGTCGACCGTGTTGTCCTGCGCCCAGGCGAGCGCCTGCTCGCCGTCCTCGGCGAGAACGACGTTGTAGCCGGCCCGCTTCAGTACGAAGTCCACGAGACTGCGCATTGACGGCGAATCATCAACTGCCAGCACGTTTTGCATGTCGGAGGCTCTCCACTCTCATTGTTTCGGTGTTCGCGGCGCCGCGCACCGCGTAAATCGCCGGCGGGACGCGGCGATGCACCGCTCGGGGGTGCAGACGGCCACGAATCATTTCCTGCCACCAATCACGTTCGGGCGTATCGGCGGCAGGGGGCAAAGCTTTAACGGCCGCGCCGGTCCGGCGGCGGCCGGGCGGACTCCTGTGACGCGCGTCACGTTTTCGCGGGCCGGAGCCGCAAGTTGCCCCGTGAGGCCGGTCTGCGCCCTCCCGGAGCTAAAGTTCCCGGCGTGCGTGACGATCAAGTGACAGCGCCGCTCCGTCATGGCGGCGGGCACGCGACTTTCGAACCAACGGAGCGCCAGGAAGGCGACCGTCAAGAGGCCCAAGAGGAGGGCATATGAGCATGAAGAGACTGGCCGCGGGTATCGCGGTAACCTGGCTGCCGATGACGGCCCTGGCCGTGGAAACCAGCTTTGACGGTTTCCTTACCATCGGCGCCGGCAGCGTCAGCGAAAGCGGCATCGACTATGCCGGCTACGATGACGACTGGAGCTTCGAGCCCGACACCGTATCCGGCTTCCAGCTCGGCGCGAACTTCACGGACCGGCTGAGCGCCACCGCGCAGGTGGTGATCCGCGGTTCGGACGACTTCGAGCCGGAACTCGAGTGGGCCTACCTGTCCTTCGACGTCACCGACAGCGTGACCGTACGTGGCGGCCGCCTGCGCCCGCCGTTTTTCGTCGTATCCGACTTCTATGACGTCGGCTTCGCCTATCCCTGGGTGCGGCCGGTGGAAGAGGTCTACATGAACATCCCGTTCACGCACTACGAGGGCATGGACATCATCTTCAACACGTCGATCGGCGACTGGGATGCGACGATCCAGGCTTACGCCGGCGGCGAGGACGGTGACCAGGAATACCGCGGTTCCAACGTCGATCGCAAGCTCGAGGACTTCATGGGCATCGCGTTCACTTTCGATCGCAACGCCCTGAGCCTGCGTGCCAGTTACCACCAGGCCGATGTGACCTTCGACGTCGAGGACACGCGCCCGCTGTTCGACGCGCTGCGCGGGCTGGGCTTCGGCGCAGTTGCCGACGACGTCGCGATCATCGCCAAGCCGGCGGATTTCGTGGAAGTCGCGGCCACGTACGATGCGGACGGCTGGTTCCTGCGCGGCGAAGCAACGCAGACGGACTTCTCGCGCGGCATGGTGGCCGACCAGCAAAGCTGGTACGTCACCGGTGGCGCCTACGTCGCGGATTTCACGCCCTACCTCACCTACTCGCGCGTCGAGACGGACCCGGAGAGCGGCTATGCCGATGCCATCCCGTTCGGGCTGGATCCGGGTCTCGACGTTCTGCGCCTTACGGTCGAGGGCATCATCGCGGGCAGCAAGACCGATCGCGCTGCGATCTCGGTCGGCACGCGCTGGAATGTCCTCGACAACACGGCGATCAAGGCGGAAGTCACGTTCGCCGATGACAAGCTTCCGACGGGCACTGACTTCAACGTCTACAGCCTGGTCGTCAACGTACTGTTCTAGGAGAGTCTCGTGAACTTCAGGAAATGGATGCTCGCAGGCCTGGCCAGCAGCCTGCTGTACGCAAGCGGTGCCGGCGCGGCCCCCGACGTGGTGGTCATCGCCAACCCGTCCGCCCCGATCTCCGAGGCCGCTCCGGAAGACGTCGCCAGGCTGTTCCTCGGCAAGACCAAGGCACTGTCCGGCGAACGACTGACGCCGGTTGACCAGGCCAAGGACTCGGAGACTGCGCAGCAGTTCTACGAGCTGGTCGTCGGCAAGACCGCCAGCCAGCTGCGCGCCTACTGGTCGAAGCTCGTCTTCACCGGCAAGGGCTCGCCGCCGAAGGAAGTCGGGTCGGACGCCGACGTGATCGCGGCGGTGGCCGGCGACCCGTCGCTGGTCGGCTACGTCGCAGCCTCGGCAGTCGACGGTTCGGTCAAGGTACTGATGACCGTCAAGTAGTCCCTGCGTGGCAAGGAAGCGCCGGGGATCGCAAGGTCCCCGGCGCGCTGCCCGGAATGCGGAGCAAGGAAGAGTCCAATGTTCAAAAACCTGCCATTCGCCTACAAGATCGGCCTGCTGCCCGTGATATCCGCACTGGCGTTCATGCTGATCCTGACCACGTCCTGGTACATGGGCGGCCAGAGTATCGGCAAGGTCGACGACATCGAGAACGGCTACTATTCCTCGCTCGAACTCAACAACCGGCTGGGCGAAACGCTCGAACTCATCCAGCGCTCGTTCCAGGATGCGGCGGCCAGCGCCGACCTCGACATCCTGGCCGAAACCGACGATCTTCGCGATCGATTCCGCAACCTGATCGGCCGCGGCATGGAAAATGCCGTCGTCGACACCGCTCCGCTCGGTGAAATCGCCGCGGAATTCAACTCCTACTATGCGCAGGCCAGCGCGACCACGCGCCGCTTCGTCGACGGCGACATGGACGACGAGGTGTTCGCGGCGCTGCAGGACACCGCGGCCCGGGTCGCGAGGCTGCACGAGACGATCGAGTCGCTCGCGGCCCGCGACAAGACCAACATCGCCCATGCCTTCACGAGTACGAAGGACTACACGGATCGGGCAACCCAGATACTCATGATCGTGATCGCCGTGTCGCTCGGTACGATGATCGTCTTCTCTTTTCTCATCATCCGGGTGGCGTCGCAGTCGGTCAACGACACGGTGCGCGGTATGAACGCGCTCGCGGACGGCAATCTCGCGCACGCAACCACGGCCACGTCGAACGACGAGATCGGGCAAATGGTGTCCCACGTCGGCGAGGTGACCCGCACGATCGACTCGCTCGCCGGCGAAATCAGCGCGCTGATCGACGCCGTGCGCGCAGGCCAGCTCAAGGTCCGCGGCAACGCGGACCAGTTCCGCGGCGCCTATGCGAGCCTGATCGAAAACATCAACGAGCTGATCGACGAGTTCGTCGCGCCGATCGAAGTGACCGGTGAGTACGTCGAACGCATCGCTCGAGGCGATATCCCGCCGCCGCTGGCCGACGAGTACCACGGCGATTTCAACACGATCAAGGGCAACCTGAATACGCTGGTCAGCGTCATGAACGGGCTGGTCGGCCAGACAGCCAGCCTGACCAGCGCCGCGCAGGCCGGCGAACTCGACAGGCGCGGCTCGTCCGCCGAGTTCTCCGGCGTCTGGAGCAACCTGATCGAGGGCATCAACGAGACCCTCGATGCGGTTACCGGGCCGATGCGCGCCGTGACCGGCGTAATGAGCGCGATGGCCGGCGGCGACCTGACCCACAAGATCGTCGGCAACTTCCGCGGCACGTTTGCCCAGCTGCAACACGACACCAACGCAACCATCGATCGCCTGACCGACGTGATCGGCTCGATCAAGTCGTCGGGCGACGCGGTCTGGGTGGCGTCGAACGACATCGTCGCCGGCAATCAAAGCCTGCTCGCCCGCACCCAGGAGCAGGTGAAGAGCCTTGCCGCGACCACGGACCACATGGGCCACATGACCGGAATCGTGCGCCAGAACGCCGAGAATGCGCAGCGCGCGTCGACCACGGTCCTCGCTGCCCGCGACAAGGCGCAGGAAGGCGGCAACGTCGTCGGCAACGCGGTACGGGCCATGGACGAGATCAACTCGTCCAGCAAGAAGATCTCCGAGATCATCAACGTGATCAACGAGATCGCGTTCCAGACCAACCTGCTCGCGCTGAATGCCTCGGTCGAGGCGGCCCGCGCGGGCGAGGAAGGCCGCGGCTTCGCGGTCGTCGCCAGCGAGGTACGCAACCTGGCCGGCCGCAGCGCGAACGCGGCCAAGGAGATCGGCGAACTGATCGAGGATTCGGTCGGCAAGGTCGAGGAAGGCTCGCGGCTGGTCAACGAGTCCGGGCGCACGCTCGAGCAGATCGTCTCCGCGGTCGCGAACGTCACCGAGATCGTCAGCGAGATCTCTGCGGCAAGTGGCAAGCAGGCGAACAGCATCGAAGTGGTCAACCGCGCCGTCGCGCAGATGGAGCAGATCACGAAGCAGAACTCTGCGCTGGTCGACGAGGCCACGACCTCCAGCCGCACGATGGGCGCCGAGGCTCGCAAGCTCAAGGAAAAGACCGCGTTCTTCACGGTCGACGCCGGCGACGACGAGCGTATCCCGCTGAGCATCGCCGGTTAGCGGGCGGCCGCTGGGGGGAATACCCTAGCCGGCCTGGGGAGATCACCCGATATCGCCGCTGCGGCGGCGGGCGCAGAATCCGGACCCAAGTCTATTTCGGGGACCGGAACTCGCCATGAAATCCTCAGCCAAGCGCAAGCTGCTGCTCGCTGCAGCATCCGCCGCCATGACCGTCTCGTTCGCGACGGCGTTCATGGCGCAGCCTTCGTCCGCACCCGGCAACCCGCCGGCGGCCGCGGCCATTGAACCCGGGACATTCGCATTCGGCGACGAGCCGGCGCCAGCCGCGCTGGCGGCGGCCGCACCGACGGCGCAGGCACAGGCGCCCGCGTCGCTGCAGGCGGAGGCCTCCGGCGCGGTCAGCATCCGCAGCGAGGCAGCGACCGGCGGCGCCAGCCTGGTCCGCGTCGAGCGCGGCGGCGACCTGTTCCCGCAGGCCCGGCAGCTGGCCGCGGCTGACAAGGCCACGGCCTTCCTCGAGCGCCACGGCGCGATCTTCGGCATCGACGATGTCGGCGCCCAGCTGCGCATGATCGGGCTCAACATCGACCAGTACGGGCACACGCGCGTGAGCTGGCAGCAGATGCACGGCGACGTGCCGGTGTTCGGCGCCGTGCTGCACGGCCACGTCAGCAGCGACGGCCGCCTGACCGCGATCAATGGCAACTTCGTGCCGGAGCTGCCGCTGCCGACGCAGCCGACCCTGGCCGAGGCCAGCGCCGCGCAGACCGCCGTGGCCGCGGTCAGCGCTGAACTGCGTTCGGCGCTGAAGGGCGCGCAGCCCGAGGTGGCATCGACCGCGCTGATCGTCTATCGCAAGTACCTGACCCGCGGCACGCCTGGCCCCGCGCACCTCGCCTACGAAATCGAGGTCACGCACCAGTCGGCCGTACGCGAGTTCGTCTACGTCGATGCCCTGAACGGCAAGGTCGTCGACCGCATCACCGGCCTGCACGGCGCCAAGTCCCGGCGGGTCTACGAGGGCAGCTACGATCCCGACAACCCCGAACTGCCGCCGCCGGCCTGGCGCGAGGGCGACCTGCGTCCCGCCGCCGACCCCGCGCACGAGGACGAAGTGTCGGGCGCCGGCCAGTCCTACAACCTGTACTTCAACCTGAGCGGCGGCACCTACCGCTCCTGGGACGGCAACGACGCGGAGATGATCACAGTCAACAACGACCCGACGATCCTCTGCCCCAACGCGAACTGGAACGGCACCTCGACCAACTACTGCACCGGCACCTCGGCCGACGACGTCGTCGTGCACGAGTGGTCCCATGCCTACACCCAGGAAACCAGCGGGCTCATCTACCAGTGGCAGTCGGGCGCGCTGAACGAGTCCTACTCGGACATCTTCGGCGAGACCGTGGACCTCATCAACAACCGCGAAGGCGTCGAGGGCACGGCCGCGACCGGCGACAACGGTCCGCGTTCGCAGGACGAATCCGTCTGCTCCGAGTTCACCAGCGAGGCCCCGACCGGCGATACCTCGCTGCGCTGGCTGATCGGCGAGGACGCCTTTGCGTTCAGCCCCCTGCCGCCCGTCGGCGACGCGGCGATCCGCGACATGTGGAACCCGCAGTGCTCGGGCGGCGTGCTGCTGCGCGGCGACCCGGGGCACATGAGCTCCGACAACTACTACTGCGGCTCGGGTGACGCCGGCGGCGTGCATTACAACTCCGCCATCAACAACCGCGCCTACGCGACGCTGGTCGACGGCAACACGATCGAACTCCGCGACGGGGGCGAGCCGTTCGACGAGCCGATCACGGTCGACGGCATCGGCCTGACCAAGGCGGCGCACATATTCTGGCGCGCCAACTCGGTCTACAACGTGCCGTCGACGACTATGCCGCAGAACGCGGACTCGCTGGAAATGGCCTGCGAGGACCTGATCGGCGTCAACCTGACCAAGCTGGTGACGACGGCCGAAGACGGCACCGGGCTGCTCGGCATCAACGACGACACGATCGACCCGACCCCGGAACTGTCGGGCGAAGTCATCACCGCCGACGACTGCGCCCAGGTCGCGAACGCCATCGCCGCCGTCGAAATGCGTTTCGACGTCACGAAGCAGTGCGGCTTCTCCAATCTGCTCGACCCGGCGCCGGCCCCGCGCTGCGACAATGCCGAGGTCCGGACCTTCTTCTCGGAAGACTGGGAAGGCGGCCTGCCGGCCGGCTGGAGCACGGGCCAGGCGGGCGTCAGCAAGGCCATGCTGGACACGCGCGAGTGGTTCGTGCGCTCGGGCGACCTGCCGGCCAACCCCGACGGCTCGGCCCACGGCGGCTCGGCCATCTTCCAGGAGAACCGGCGCGATCTCGGCAACTGCACGACCGACGACGAGTCCGGCACGCTGTTCCTCGATTCGCCGGCAATCACGGTCGACGCGAGCGACCCGAGCCACCTCGTGTTCGAGCACTACGTCAACACCGAGACCGGCTACGACGGCGGCAACGTGATGCTCAGCATCAACGGCGGGCCGTTCGAACTGATCCCGTCGGATGCCTTCGTGCACAACCCGTACAACGCCAGCCTGACGAGCGCGGCCGACCAGAACACGAACCCGAAGGCGGGCGAGCCGGCCTGGACCGGCAGCAACGACAACTCGGTGTTCGGCGACTGGGGCGAATCTCAGATCGACCTGGCAGCAGCGGGCGTTGCACCGGGCGACACGATCGTGCTGCGCTTCGACTTCGGCCAGGACGGCTGCAACGGCAACGATGGCTGGTACGTCGACGACATCGAACTGTTCACCTGCGGCGAGGCGCTGGAGCCGCCGACCGAGTCCTGCCGCGTCTACCCGGCGGAAGGATTCCTGCCGGTGGTCGGTTCGCCGATCGTCAGCCTGGTCGGCTCGACCACGACGGCCACGGTCGACGGCGAAAGCGAGGCGATCAGCGACGTCAGCGTCCGCGACCTGACCGGCGCGCACACCTACATGGGCGACCTGACCTTCGAGCTGACCAGCCCGGCCGGCACGACGATCACGCTGTTCGACGGCTCCAACTGCAGCTCGGAAGACGGCATCGACGTCGAGTTCGACGACGACGCGGGCTCCGTGATCGGCTGCGGCGACTGGCTGTCGGGCGGCGCCTTCCGCCCGCACCAGGCGCTCGCCGGATTCGCAGGCGAGGCAGCGAACGGTGAGTGGACCCTGACCGTCACGGACTCCTTCCCGCAGGACGAGGGCCAGATCGACTCCTGGTCGCTGGAATTCTGCACGCCGATCGACGATCCGGAGCCGGGCGACGGCGCCGACGAAGCGCGCGGCAGCGGCAAGCTGTTCGCAAACTCCGCCGGCAGCGAGTCCGACAAGGACCAGGTGGACTTCCACTTCAACCCGAAACGCCAGTCGGACACGGAAATCAGCGGCCAGCTGAACCTGAAGGACCGGGTTGCCGACGTCCGTATCCACATGACCGACATCAGCTATCTCGGGCCGGTACAGGGCAGCTGCGGCTCGATCACGGACAGCGTCAATGCCTTCGAGTTCTCCGGCAGCGGCACGTTCGACCGCAAGGCGGACGGCGGCATGCGCGACGCCACTTTCCGGGCCTGCGCACTGGACGCCGACGAGTTCGATGCCAACGGCAACAAGACCGTGAACGGCGGCGAGTCGGATCGCTTCTACCTCGAGTGCATCGACGGCTGCGACTACAGCACCGCGGGCCGCGTCGATGACGATGTGCTCGACAAGGGCAATATCCGCATCAAGCGCCAGCCGGCGAACGACGAGGAGGCGGCCGCGCAGACGCCGGCGGCCGGCGACGGCAGCGCATCGACGGTATTCCTGTCGCCGGCGCTGCTGTCTTCCGGACTGCCGGGCAGCCTGCAACAGCTCGAAGTGACGGCGTACGACGGTGACCTGCAGCCGATCTCGAACGGCACGGTCACGCTCACGCAGCAATCGGCGGACGGCAGCACCCAGGTTCTGCAGGCGCTCACCGACATCACCGGCCAGGCGGTGTTCCAGGTCGTCCTGCTCGACCAGCTGACCTGGTACGACGCCCGGGTCGACGCCATCGACAGCAACGGCGTGTCGATCGAACCGGCCCTACCCTGACGGGGCCGGTACGCGGGCACGACGTGATTTGACTCAGCAGACCTGTCCCGCACGTATCTCCATCGCTGAGTCAGGCCGGGGTCCCTGCCCCGGCCTTTTTTTTTGCGTGGGGGTCGGGCGGCCGCGTCAGCGGCGCGGCCGGTACGGCTCCACCAGCGCGCGCACGTGCGCCGGGATCATGTGCTTCGCGCGGCGCGGTTGCTCGCGTTCGAGATGCACGACACTCTCGATCGCCTTCATTTCGACCCGGGCGCGGGCGAACTCCAGACCGCGCGGCCCGATCCGCGGCATCAGGCGGCCCACGATCGGCCGCAGCCAGCGCGGCCTGCGCCGCAGCGGCAGGGCGCCGGCGGCACGCTCGACGTTCGTCAGGAAGCCGCGGACGGCGCCCCGGCGCCGGCCGGCCGAGCCCGGGCGCTCGCTGTCGAGTTCGTCGCCGAGTGCCGCGAGCAGGGCCTCGCCGCGCTCGTTGCGAACGAGCAGCCACTGCTCGCCCTCGCCGCCCATGTAGCCGACCGTCAGGTCGGCGAGAACGTTGGTGTAGTCGACGCAGCTCCTGCAGGTTAGCGGGAAAAAATCGCCGGGCAGCTTCGCAATCGGCAGTTCGAGGAACGGGATTTCCCGTCGGCCGCCGCCGCGGAAACGCAGTTCCACGTGGTAGTCGGCGCGGAACTCGAGAAACTCGATCTCGTCCGGTGTATCCGACAGCAGTTCGAGAAAGCGATGGAAGCGCTCGGTCGTCGTGTTGTCGGAGCACGGCGTGCCGATCACGTACAGCGCATCGAATCCGAGTTCGGCCTCGATCGAACGCAGCGCGTAGACCTGGCAGGGAATGCCGATGACGGCAATTCGCCGGTAGCCGGCCGCGCGAGCCGGCTCGAGCAGCGCCAGCAGCGGTGCGTAGCCCATACGCATGCCGAGGCAGGCCGCCATGTCGGCCGCGCGCGTCACCAGTACCGGCACCGGTTTCCAGCGGTCGTCCGCGGCCGCCGCGACCGTCAGCACCGCGTCGACCGCACCGGTTTCGAGCAGCCGCTCGGCGATCCGGGTCGTGATACCGGTCCACTGGGCGCCGGCGCGCGGCCGCTCGAGGCGCGCGCGCAGCATGCGCCGGAAAGGCCCGAACTGCAGTTCGTCCGGACGTGCCGGGTCACGGGCGCGGCCGTGCACGCGCTGTTCGAGAGCCGGGTAGTCGGGGCGGACGAACTGGCAGGCGCTGCCGCAGCGTGAGGGCTCGGACGTGCGGGACAGGCCGCAATCGGTACACAGGCTGCGCAGCGCCGGCTCGGCCAGCGCCGGCGCGGACGGACCGACGCCGGGCGGGTTCCCGGTCACGCGGCCGGCCTACTCGGGCCGGAGCGACGGGTAGGCGCTGACGGCGTCCGCGCCGCCGAGCGGCTTGCGCTGGCCCTGGTGACAGGTCAGGCAATACGCCTTGGGCGCGTCGCCGAGCTCGCCGAGGCGCTCGTCCGGGTAGACCGGCTGCAGCGGCACCAGGTAATCCTGGTTCGCGGAGCGCAGCATCTGGATGCCGTGCCAGGCGGTCCAGCGCAGGTCGGTGCTCTCGTCCCAGGCGGCGAACGCCCGCGACCTGAGCCGCGCGCAGTACGAAGCCCTGCACGACGGGCGCTTCGTCGCCGGCCTCGATGCCGGCGTACGCGACGAGTTCATCATCGACCGCGTCGGCCGCACCGAGGACCGCCACTTCCAGGACTACGGCATCGAGTACTACCGCTATACCGGCTGAGTCGCGCCCTGCGCTATTCGCCGAGTTCGGTCGGGTACGGCGGTGCCGCGTCGGGCACCGGGTCGACGAAATCCTCGAGCTGCCCGAGCGCGATCTCTATCGCGCGCTCGAGCTGCGTGTCGCGTCCCGCGTTGGTCGCGAGCGGGTCGAGCGTGACCTCGATGTCCGGCGCGACGCCCTCGTTCTCGATCGTCCAGCGGTGGTCCGTGTCGTAGAAGCGGAAGAACGGCACGGTTAAAGTGCCGCCGTCGACGAGCTGCGGGTTCGCGTAGATGCCGATCAGTCCGCCCCAGGTGCGCGTGCCGACCAGCGTGCCGATGCCGAGCTCGCGAAACGCGTACGGCAGGTAGTCGCCGCCGGAGCCCGCGTCCTGGTCGATCAGCATGACCTTCGGCCCGTGCAGGGCGCCGGCCGGCGTGTTGAACACGAGGCCGTCACGATCCTTCCAGCCCGACAGGTGCTGCCGGCTCAGGACGTCGGTTATGTAGTTCGCCGCCTGGCCACCGCCGTTCGAGCGCTCGTCGATGATCAGCGCCTCGCGATCCACCTGCGGGAAGAACAGCCGGTTGAAATACGTGTAGCCGGCGCCGGCGGTATTCGGCAGGTAGACGTAGCCGACCCGCCCGCCGGTCGCCTCGTCTACCGCGCGGCGGTTCGCCTCGATCCAGCCCCACAGCCTGAGCAGGCGCTCGGACTCGACCGGCTCGACGACGATGTCACGCGCGTCGCGGCCGTCGGCGCGCGGTCCGACGGTCAGCCTGACCTGCCGGCCGGCCGTGCCCTGCAGTCGCGCGAACAGGTTGTCCGCGGCCGTGAGCGGCTCGCCGTCGATGGCGAGCAGGTACTCGCCGGCGCGCGCGGCGTTGCCGGGCTGCGCGAGCGGCGCGCGCAGGAACGGGTTCCAGCGCTCGCCGCCGTAGATGCGGGCGAGGCGGTAGCGCCCGTCGGCGATCTCGACGTTGGCGCCGAGCAGGCCGGTCCCCGTCGCGTTGCCGCGCCAGACGTCGCCGCCGCGGACGTTGTTGTGGCCGACCTGCATCTCCGCGATCATCTCGACCAGCAACTCGTTCAGGTCTTCGCGGCGACCGACGTGCGCGACCAGCGGCCGGTAGCGCTCGTACACGGCCTGCCAGTCGAGCCCGTGCATGTCCGGGTCGTAGAAGTACTCCTTCTCCATGCGCCAGGCTTCGTCGAAGATCAGCGCCCACTCGACCCGCGGATCGATCCTCGCCCGCAGCCCGTCCAGCTTGACCGCCTCGGGCTTCAGCTCGTCGCCGATCTCCGCGACCGCAAGCGAGCCGTCCGACTTCGCGAGCAGCAGGTGCTTGCCCCCCGCTGCGAGTTCGAAGCCGTTGACGCCGGATAACAGCGTGCTCGCCTCGCGCTCCTCGAAGTCGTAGCGCACCAGCGCGTTCTGCTCGTTCTCGTCGGCACCGGGCGGTTCGTTCGTCGCCCCAGCCTGCACCCGCTGCAGGTAGTAGAGGCGTCCGTCGTCGGCTACCGCGAGGTTTGCGTAATTGCGTTCCGCGACCTGCAGCGCGACCAGGCGTTCGCCGAGACCCGCCGGGTCGATCCGGGTGGCGGGCGTCGCGGGCTTGTCCTCGTCGTCCTCCTGCCCGTCGTCGCCGGTCTCATCGGCCGCCTCCTCGTCGCCACTGCGCGGCGCGAGCGGCGACTCGCCGTCGGCGGCCAGCACCGCCGCGTACAGCCCGGCCCGGTACGGCCGCTCCTGGCTGGTCATGTTCAGCCCGACCTGCAGCGGCCCCGAGTTGGTCGACGCGGCGAAGAACAGGTAGCGCCCGTCGCGGCTGAACGCGGGGGCGGCGACGTCGGCCATGCCGTCGGTCACGACGTGGCGGGCGCCGCTCGCGAACTCGTAGAGCACGAGATCGCGATGGTAATTCGGCCGCTCTGCGGTGTAGGCCAGCCACGCGCCGTCGGGCGAAACGGCGACGTCGAAATCCTCGCGTCGGCTCGCGGTCGCGATCGTCGTGATACGGCCGCGCCCGGGCTCGATCGCGTACAGCGACAGGTGATTGTCCTGGAACACGATGCGCGGCGCCTCGCCGCTGCTCCACGCGAGCAACTCGTAGAAATGCGGGCCGAGCGCGTGGCGCGCGATTGCATCGCCGGCCTGCCCCGCGACGACCAGCGTCTGCCCGTCGAGCCCGTCCTCGATCCAGGCGAGGCGCTCGCCGTCCGGCGACCAGCGGCCGGCGTACTCGCGCCGGGCGGGCGTGTCGCTGACGTTGCGCGTCGAACCCTCGTCCGTCGGCAGCGTGAACACCTCGCCGCGGGCGGTCACGAGCAGGCGCTTGCCGGTCGGCGAGATCCCGGCGCCCTGCAGCGTGCGGCTCACGTCTTTCCACTCGCTGCGCAGCTGCGGCAGGTCGGGGTTGATGCGGATGACGATCTCGCGCGCCGCGCCGCCGGAGGCGTCGATGCGGTACAGGCGGCCGCCGGCCTCGTAGACTATCGTGTCGCCGTGCGCGGCCGCGGAGCGCACGTCCCATTCGCGCTCGTCCGAGATCCGCACGACCGAGTCGCCGGCCGCGTCGTAGCGGTACAGGTTGAACTGCTTGTCGTCGCGGTCGGAGATGAAATACAGCGCGTCGCCGAGCCACAGCGGGTTGAAGTTCGTCGCGCCGGCGCCCGGGATGACCTGCAGCGTGTCGTCAGCGAAATCGAGTACGTGGATCGCCGGGGTCACGCCGCCGCGGTAGCCCTTCCAGCCGGCAGCGCCGCCGAACAGCCCGCTGTAGCCCGAGCCGTACGGGATGTAGGCGAGCCGCCGGCCCGCCGCGTCGAAGCTGCCGCGAAACACCCTGGCCTCCATGAGCCGGGTCGGCAGGCCGCCACCGGTCGCGACGCTGTACAGCTGGCCCGAGCGGCCGTGGTCGGTCTCGCGGTCGGACACGAACGTGACCTGGCTGCCGTCGGCGTTCCAGCCGGTCGGCCAGTCGCCGTCCGGGTGCCAGGTCAGTCGGCGCGGCTGGCCGCCGTCGACCGCGATCACGTGCACGTCGAGCTGGCCCTCGTAGTCGGCGGCGAACGCGATCTCGCTGCCGTCCGGCGAGAACACCGGTCGCTGCTCCTCGGCCGGGTGCGACGTCAGCCGCCGCGGGTCCGAGCCGTCGCGTCGCGCGATCCACAGGTCGCCTGCGTAGACGAACGCGAGATGCTCGGCGGACAGGGCCGGCTGGCGCAAGAGGAGCGTCTGCTCGGCGGCGGCAAGCGGCAGGCACGCGAGCAGGCTCGCGCAGGCGATGAGATGGCGCATGGTCGGTCCCCTGTAGGCGCGGTCCGGCGGCGGCCGGCCGGCTTCGTGGCGTTCGGCAGGCCGGCAGTATAGGCCTGCGCCGGGCCGCGGCCAAACAGTCAGTCCCGCGCGGGCGCCAGGGGCCAGTTGACGACGAAGGTCGTGCCGCGCTGCACGGCGGGGTCGGAGTCCACGTGCACGGATCCGCCGTGGACATGCACGATTTTCTTCAGCACCGCGAGACCCATGCCGCTGCCCTCGACGACGTCGCGCGGCTTCAGTGTCTTCAGCATGCCGAAGATGCGGCGGTGGTGACGCGGATCGATACCCGGCCCGTCGTCACGGACCTGCAGCCGGATGCAGCGGCGCTGCACGGTCCAGTCGATCGTGATCCCGCGCTGCTCGCGGTCGTGGTGCTTGCAGGCGTTGTCGACGAGGGCGCTGACGGCGCGCGCCAGCGGCTGATCCCAGGTCCGCACGCGGCAGGGTCGCCCGGCGACGATGACCTCGGCGCCGTGCACGGCGGCCGCACCGCCGGCTGCGTCTTTTAGCAGTTCATGCAGCTCGATCTCGGCGGGCGGCAACTTGTGACTGCCGGCGCGCGAATAGTCGAGCAGCGCATCGATCATGGTCTCGAGACGCGTCATCCGCGCGCGCATCGTGTCGAGATGTGTCCGGGCCACGTCGCCGCCCGGCGGCAGTGCGTCCTCGACCCGCTGCGACAGCTTGCGCAGCGCGCGCAGCGGACCCTTCAGGTCCGTCGTCGCCGCCCGTGCGAAACGGTCCCGTTCCTCGTTGATGCGCTTCAGGTTGCGCTCGCAGGTTTTCAGTGCGTGCCGGGCTTCGCGCCTGGCGATCGAGGCCTGGCGCAGCTCCTCCAGCGCGCGGGCCATTTTCGCCAGCTCGTCGTCACCGTCGATCGCTATCGGGCCACCCAGGTTGCCGGCGCGCAGGCGATCGACCGCACGCGATAGCGCCTGCAGGCGCAGCACGATGCCGGGGTAGACGAAGAACGCGAGCAGCGCGAGCGCGAGCCCGGCATTGATGACCGCAGCGGCCAGCGCGCCGAGGCCCAGGGCACGGGCGCTTTCGCTTGCGCCGGACCGCGCCGCGGCCTGGCGC